>NZ_JBIUUS010000027.1:0-91742 GCF_044742585.1 Kitasatospora sp. NPDC087861 | reverse complement strand
CGAGGTGGGCGCATGAGTGAGCGGAGCGAGCTCATCATCGAGGGGTGCGTGTTGCGCGAAGCGGCTGCCGAGCGAAGCGAGGTGGGCGCATGAGTGAGCGGAGCGAGCTCATCATCGAGGGGTGCGTGTTGCGCGAAGCGGCTGCCGAGCGAAGCGAGGTGGGCGCATGAGTGCGACCACGCACCGTGACACCCCGGCCCGCCGCGCCCTGGGCGCCGAGCGGGTGGGCGGGATGCCCGGCGGCGGGCTGGCCTCGCTGCTCCTGGAGGGCCTGCCCCCGGGCACGGTCGACCTCGCGGTCGGCACTCCGGCCTACCCCGACACGCCGCCGGAGCTGGTCGAGGCGGCGGTGGCCGCGCTGCGCGCCGGCATCCACCAGTACCAGGACCCGGCCGGGGTGCCGCTGCTGCGCGAGCGGATCGCCGCCGGCCTGCCCGGCGCCCCGGACCCGGGCAGCGAGATCACCGTCACCGTCGGCGGCAGCGAGGGCCTGGGCGTCGCCCTGCTCTCCCTCGTCGACCCCGGCGACGAGGTGATCGTGTTCGAGCCCTTCTACGAGAACTTCCTCAGCGCCATCGCCCTCACCGGCGCGCGCCCGCGCCCCGTCCGGCTGCGGGCGCCCGACTGGAGCGTCGACCCGGACGAGCTGGCCGCGGCCTTCGGACCGCGCACCCGCGCCGTCATCGTGAACAGCCCGGCCAACCCCACCGGCGTCATCCTGGAGCGCGCCACCCTCGACCTGCTCGCCGAGCTCTGCGGCCGCTGGAACGCCGTGGTGATCTCGGACGAGGTGTACGCCGGGTACGTCTACGAGCCGGCCGGCTACCGCTCGGTGACCGAGATCGAGGGCCTGGCCGACCGGTCCGTGGTGATCGGCAGCCTCTCCAAGAGCCACGCGATCAGCGGCTGGCGGCTCGGCTTCCTCCGCGCGGCGCCGGAGCTCACCGCCCTGCTGCGCAAGGTGCACGTGGCCACCACCGGCGGCGCGGCGGCCGCGCTCCAGCACGCCGCGGCCAATGCGGACCTGCTGCTGCCGGAGCGCTGGGACCACGCGGAGGGGATGCGCGAGCGGCGCGACCGCACCGTGGACCTGCTGCGGGACGCCGGCTTCGACTTCACCCGCCCGGCCGGCGGCTGCTACGTCCTGGCCCGGATCGACGGGCTGACCGACGAGCCCAGCCCGCGGTTCGTCCGCACGCTGCTCGCCGAGACCGGTGTGCTGGTGGCGCCGGGCACCTCGTTCTTCGTCGACCCGGCCGATGGCGAGCGCTACGTCCGGATCGCCTTCAACCGTCCACTCCACACCCTCGACACCGCTGCCGAGCGGCTTCGCGCCCGCAGCCCGCAGAAGGGAGTCACTCCGTGACAACCGCCATCAGCATCTCGACCGAAGCGCGGCACGACGGGTTGGTCCTCGGGATCTCCGCCGAGACCGGGGGGAACAGGCTGGTCGACCTCGGCAAGGAGCAGGGGGCGTTCATCCGCGAGCGGATCACCGAGCACGGCGCGGTGGTGCTCAGCGGCTTCGACTGGCAGGAATGGCCGGAGCTGGACACCTTCGTGAACGCCGTGGTCGGCCGGCCGCTCGACTACACCGAGCGCTCCTCGCCGCGGACCGAGCTGCACCCCGGGGTGTTCACGGCCACCGACCACCCGGCGACCGAGGAGATCTTCCTCCACACCGAGCAGTCGTACAACCTGAACGTCCCGCGCTACCTGTTCTTCTTCTGCCGCCAGGAGTCGCCGGACGGCGGTGCCAGCCTGCTGGCCGACTGCCGCGCCCTGTACGGCGGGCTGCCCCAGGAGACCGCCGAGCGCTTCGAGCGCGAGGGGTACCTGCTCGTCCGCAACTTCCGCCCCGGCCTCGGCCTCTCCTGGCAGGAGGCGTTCGGCACCAGCGACCCGGACGAGGTCCAGGCCTACTGTGACGCCAACAACATCGAGCTGGAGTGGCTGGAACGCAACCACCTGCGGACCCGCCAGCTGCGCTGGGCCGTCGCGACCCACCCGGAGACCGGCGTCCGCTCCTGGTTCAACCACATGACCTTCTTCCACGCCCGCACCCTGCGCGAGGACGTCGCCGACTTCCTGCTGGAGGAGTACGGCCCGTGGGGGATGCCCACCAACACCTTCTACGCGGACGGCAGCGAGATCCCGGACGAGGTGGTCCGGCAGCTCCAGGCCGCGTACCGGGCGCAGCAGATCGACGTCAACGTGCACACCGGTGAGGTCCTGATCGTGGACAACATCAGCGTGGCGCACGGGCGGGCCCCCTTCGTCCCGCCGCGGGACCTGTTCGTCAGCATGGCCGGGGCGCACGCGTGGTCCGAGCTGCGCCCGGTGGAGCGGGTGTCGGCGCCGGCGGTGGCGTTGCCGACCGCGCCGCAGTGACCTCGGGCAGCACGACGGCCGACACCGCCGTGGCCGCCGAGCCGGGCCCGCCGCCGCTGTCCCGCAACCGCGAGTACAACGTGTTGTGGACCGCGAACGTGGTCTCCCAACTGGGGGCGCAGGGCACGCTGATCGCGTACCCGCTGCTGGTGCTCGGGCTCGGCGGCAGCGCTTTCGAGGCCTCGCTGGCCGAGTTCGCCATCGCCGGCTCGCGGGCGCTCGCCGCGCTGCCCGCGGGCGCGCTGGCCGACCGGGTCAGCCGCAAGGCGCTGATGCTGGTCTCGGAGTTCGGGCGGGCCGCGGCGCTGGGCCTGCTCGCGCTCCTGGTGGCGCTCGGCCACGCGCCGCTGGCGGTGATCCTGGTGGTGGCGGTCGTCGAAGGGGTGTGCACCTCCCTGTTCGGTACCGCCGACCAGGCGCTGCTGCCCAGCGTCGTGCCGTCCTCGCAACTCGCCGACGCCGTCACCCGCAACACCGCCCGCTACTACCTGGCGACCATCGTGGGCCCGGGAATCGGTGGATTCCTGTACGGCCTCCAGCGGTTGCTGCCCTTCCTCACCCAGGCGATCACCTCCGCGATCGCCTTCGTCACGCTGCTGTTCCTGCGGCCGCCGGCGGCGCCGCGACCGGGGGACGGCGGCGCGGCCGGGGCGGGCGGGGCCGAGGCGTCCGCGGCCGGCGACGGCCCGGCCGAGAGCACGCTGCAGGCGATGGCGTCGGGGCTGCGCTGGCTGCGCGGCAACCCGGCGGTGCGGGCCACCGTGCTGCTCGGCACCGCCTTCAACCTGGTGTTCAGCGGCCTGCTGATCACCGTGGTGGTGATGGCCCAGCAGGACGGCCGGCCCGGCGCCGAGATCGGCGCCATCGGCGCCCTGGTCGGCGGCGGCGGGGTGCTCGGCGCGCTGTCGGCCGGGCGGCTGCGCCGGTCGCTGACGCCGTACACGGCGCTGATGGTGCTGACCTGGGCCACCGCCGTGCTGGTGCCGCTGCTCGCGGTGGTGCCGACCGGCTGGCCCTGCGGGCTGGTGCTGGGGGCCGCCGCGTTCCTCGCGCCGACCGCCACCGCGTTGGTGGCGGGCCATCAGATGATGGTCACGCCGGACGCCATGCGCGGCCGGCTGGCCGGCCTGATCGGGGTCTCGATGGGCGCCGCCGCGGCGCTCGGCCCGCTGCTCTGCGGGCTGCTGCTGGAGACCGTGCACACGGTGCCCACCGTTCTGAGCTGTGCGGCGGCGTTCCTGCTGATCGCACTGGGCGTGGCCGTCACCCCCGCGGTGCGCGCCTTCCCCGCCCTGCCCGACAACCGGGGGGACCAGCCCGGGAGTTGAGGCGGCGGGCACGAGGAAGGGGCGGCGCCGGACCGGCGCCGCCCCTTCCGGTGTGTCCGACCGCTCAGGCCCGCAGGTAGGTGAGCACGGCGAGCACCCGGCGGTGGCCGCTGTCCGGCGTCGGCATGTTCAGCTTGGCGAAGATGTTGCCGATGTGCTTGTTCACCGAACTCTCCGCGATGAACAGCATCTCGGCGATGGTGCCGTTGTTGCGTCCCTCCGCCATCAGCGCCAGGACCTCGCGCTCGCGCTGGGTCAGCGAGGACAGCGGGTCGTCGCCGGCCCGACGGACCATCAACTGCGAGATGACCTCCGGGTCCATCGCCGTGCCGCCGTCGGCGACCCGCTCCAGGGCGTGCAGGAACTCCTCGGCGCGCCCCACCCGGTCCTTCAGCAGGTAGCCGACCCCGGAGGCGCTCTGCGCGAGCAACTCCGTGGCGTACGCCCGCTCGACGTACTGCGAGAGCACCAGGACGGGCAGGTTGGGCATCTGCTTGCGGGCCTCGACCACGGCCCGCAGGCCCTCGTCGCGGAACGTCGGCGGCAGCCGGACGTCCACCACGGCGACGTCCGGGCGGTGTTCGAGCAGCGCGGGCAGCAGGTCGTCGCCGTTGTCCACGGTCGCGCAGACCTCGTGCCCCTCGCTGTTCAGCAGCAGGACCAGCCCCTCGCGGAGCAGGGCGTTGTCTTCGGCGATCAGGATCCGCATGGAATCTCCACCTTCAGTACGGTCGGGCCCCCGGGCGGGCTGAACAGCTCGGTGGTCCCGTCGAAGGCGGCGACCCGCCGCCGGAGTCCGAGGATGCCGCTTCCGGATCCCTCGGTGGCGCCGCCCTTGCCGTCGTCCTCGACCCGGATCGAGATCGCGTCCGAGGCGATGCGCAGCCACACCAGCGCGCTGCGCGCACCGCTGTGCTTGGTGATGTTGGTGAGCGCCTCGGAGATCACGAAGTAGGCCGCGGCCTCGGCCGCCGCGGGCGCGCGCGGTGCCGCGCCGGTCGACTCGTCGATGTCTATCCGGGTCGGGACCCCGCAGAGCGCGGTGAGCGCCCGGACGGCGTCGGTCAGGCCGCGGTCGGCGAGCACCGGCGGGTAGATGCCGCGCACCAGGTGGCGCAGCGACTCCAGGGCCTGCTCGGCGAGGTGCTGGGCCGCGTCCACCATCTCCGGTACCTGCTCGGGCCGTTGGCCGAGCGCCCGCTTGATCATGCCGAGCCGCAGCGAGACCGCCACGATGCCGGCCTGCGCCCCGTCGTGCAGGTCGCGTTCGATCCGGCGCAGTTCGGCGTCGTGCGCGTCCAGCGCCTCGGCACGGGTCACCGACAGTTCGCGGACGCGCTGCGCGAGCGCGACCCGGGGACGGGCGGTCAGCAGCCACCGGGACATCCTGGCGTGCACGAGGGCGAGCCCCCGCATCGCGGCCATCGCCACCACGGCGTAGCCGACGCCGATGAACACCGCGAGGAAGGACTTCGGCCACGAGTCGACGTTCATCAGGATGATCGAGTTGCGCTCGCCGGACGCGAGTTTCCACCACACCGGTGCGGACAGCCAGTTGAAGGCGTTGCCGCAGATGCTCAGGGCGAAGATGCACAGGGCCGAGCCGACGACGCCGTGGGTGACCAGCCAGAGCAGGTCCTTGCGGATCGCGGGGTCGCGCAGGGAGGGCTTGCGGGGGCCGGTGCGGCCGGGCTCCAGGTCGCGGTAGGGGGTGCGGACCTCGGTCTCCAGCAGCCGCCCCACCCGCCGGCGGTGGACCTCCGCGTACCTGCGCAGCACGCGAAGGGTCCGGGGCAGCAGCAGGAAGCCCGTCCCGACCAGGCAGAGCGCGAAGACGACGGCGATCAGGTAGAACAGCAGCAGCCCGGCGAGTCCGGTCACGAGGCAGAGCAGGACGTAGCCCGCAGCCGGAGGGAAACGCACGACGGTCTGGCGGACCCACTGCTCGGGCTGTAACCGTCGTAACTCGGCCACACTGGGGGCGCGCACGGCTCCTAAAACCCTCCGAGTCGTCATCCCGATCACCCTACCACCGCCCCAAATGCAGCGGTGGGTGGCACTTTTCTGCACCATCGAGTCTCCAGTTCGCGCCCTGGTTCCGCACCCGCTCCAGCACCTACCTTCGTGAACGTCAAGTAGTGCGTGCGAGTGGTGGAGGCCGGAAGTGAGCAGAAAGGGACGCGGAGCGCGGACGGAGGAGATCCAGAGCGCGGCCGCGGAGGAGGAGTACGCGACTCCGCCGCGGCCGGACGGCAGTGCCGCTCTGGACGCTCACTGGGTCGTCCGCCTCGACGGGGTCCGGAAGACGTACGGCAAGGGCGCCGGGGCCGTGCACGCGCTGCGCGATCTGTCCCTGGCCTTCGCCCGGGGTACCTTCACCGCGGTGATGGGCCCCTCCGGAGCGGGCAAGAGCACCTTCCTGCACTGTGCCGCCGGGCTGGACCGCCCGGACGCCGGTTCGGTGGTGCTGGGCGGTACGGAGCTGGCGCAGCTCAGCGAGGTCGACCTGACCATCATGCGCCGGGAGCGGGTCGGCTTCATCTTCCAGGCGTACAACCTGATGGCGGCGTTGACCGTCGCGGACAACATCACCCTGCCGCTGATGCTCGCCGGCCGCCAGCCGGACAACCAGTGGCTGCAGCAGGTCGTGACGCAGGTGGGGCTGGCCGACCGGATGAGCCACCGGCCCTCCGAGCTGTCCGGCGGCCAGCAGCAGCGGGTGGCCATCGCCCGTGCGCTGGCGGCGCGGCCGGAGGTGGTCTTCGCGGACGAGCCGACCGGGGCGCTGGACACCCGCACCGCCAAGCAGGTGCTGACGCTGCTGCGCGAGGTCGTGGACTCCCTCGGGCAGACGGTGATCATGGTGACCCACGACCCGATCGCGGCCTCCTACGCGCACCGCGTGGTGTTCCTCGCGGACGGGCGCTACGCGGAGGAGATGACGCACCCCACGCCGGACCGGGTGGCCGAGCGCATGACCCGGCTGGGGGAGTGGTGAGGCGTGTTCAGGCTCGTCGTACAGACCGTCAAGGAGCGTAAGGCCGGGTTCGTCGGGGCATTCGTCGCCCTGTTCGGCGCGTCCGTGCTCGTCACGGCCTTTGGCATCATCCTGCAGTCCGGCATCGGCAACGGGGTGCCGGTCCAGCGCTACGCCAGCGCTGCGGTCGTGGTCGGCGGTCAGAAGCACTTCACGGTCCACGAGGCCAAGAAGAGCAAGTCCAAGGACCTCAAGGACGCCGTCGGCGTCCCCATCGACCTGGTCGACAAGGTCGCCCGCACCGAGGGCGTCGACAAGGCCGTCCCGGTGCTCACCTTCCCCGCGCAGGTCGTCTCGAAGGACGGCGAGAGCCTGGTCAAGGGCGCCGACGACCGGACCTCGAACGGCACCAACTGGGGCGCGGCCGCGCTCGGCCCGTACGACCGCAACGGCGACGAGCCCAAGCGCTCCGGCGAGGTGGTGCTGGAGAAGTCCGTCGCCGCCCACGCCAAGGTGAAGGTGGGCGACAGCGTCAAGATCGCCTCCACCCGGGACGCCAGCTCGTACAAGGTCGTCGGCATCGTGACCTACAAGGGCGACGGCGGGGCGCTGCGTACCCCGCCGGTGTTCTTCTCCGACGACGAGGCGCGCACCCTGTTCGGCCGCACCGACCAGGTCAGCGCCATCGGGGTGCTGGCGCCCAAGGGCACCAACGCCGGCAAGCTCGGCGACCGGATCGACAAGGCGCTCAAGGGCTCGCTGATCGACGTCTACACCGGTGACGGGCGCAGCAGCGTCGAGAACCCGGACGTCGCCTCGGCCCGGGGCAGCCTGAAGGAACTGGCGGGCTCGCTCGGCGGCACCGTCGTGCTGATCACCATGATGGTGGTGGGCAGCACGCTGGCGCTCAGCGTGCACCAGCGGCGGCGCGAGCTGGCGCTGCTGCGCGCGGTCGGGGCCACGCCCAAGCAGATCCACAAGATGATCTCGGGCGAGGCCCTGGTGATCTCGCTGGTGGCCTCGATCCTGGGCTGCTTCCCCGGCATGCTGGCCGCCGGGATGCTGCGCGGGGCGCTGGGCGCCATCGGCATCCTGCCGGACGACTTCGAGTTCTCCTACGGCCCGATCCCGGCGATCGCGGCGGTCGGCATCGGCGTGATCGCCGCGCAGGTGGCGGCGTTCGCGGTGGCCCGCCGGGTGGTGTCGATCCGGCCGGTGGAGGCGCTCAGCGAGGCCCAGACCGAGCAGCCGGGCATCGGCGGGGCGCGGGTGGCGATCGGGATCCTGCTGTTCGTCCTCGGCTTCGGCGCGTCGTTGCTGCCGCTGTTCTTCGGCAGCATCTTCGCGGTGGCCGCGGCCGGCAGCGGCGGGCTGATCATGGTGATCGCGATCCTCATGCTGGCCCCGCCGGTGGTGGCGAGGGCGACCAGGCTGATGGCCGCGCCCTTCCAGCGGCGGTTCGGCACCCTCGGGTTCCTGGCCGTGGCCAACACCCGGGCCAACGCCCGGCGGCTGGCCGCCGGCATCGGCCCGCTGATCCTGGCGATCGGCTTCGCCTCGGTGCAGCTGTTCATCCCGACCACCACCTCGGGTGCGGCCGAGGCGCAGGCCCAGGCCGGCGTCCTCGCCGACTACACGGTGACCAGCGAGTCCGGCGGACTGCCGGTGAGCGCGCCGAAGTTCATCCAGGGCCTGGACGGGATCGACGCCGCGGCCGGGACGGTGCGGGTCGACCTGTTCGCCTCGACGAAGATGCTCGGCTCGCCGGAGATCTTCGACTACAAGGCGCAGGGGCTGACCACGGGCAACCTGAGCCGGGTCGTCGACCTGGGCGTCACCGCGGGCTCCCTGGACGACCTGTCCGCGGACACGGTGGCGATCAGCAGCGGGGCCTCGGCCACGCTCGGCGCCGGCGTCGGCGGCGCGATCAAGGTGCACATGCCCGACGGGCAGACGCTGGAGCCGAAGGTGATCGCCGTCTACCAGCGCGGCCTGGGCTTCGGTGACGTCACGCTGTCCTACGACACCGTGCTCCAGCACAGCTCGCGCCGGATGTACGACTCCGTGCTGGTCCGGGCCAAGGACGGCGCGGACAAGAAGAAGGTGATCGCCGAGCTCACCGGGCTCAACGACCGCTACCCCGGGGTGCAGGTCCGGGACAAGGGCGGGCTGTCCGCCGCCCAGGAGAAGGCGGGCACGGCCAACCTGTTCGGCAGCGCGCTGCCGCTGATCCTGGTCTTCGGGTACATCGCGGTGGCCGTCGCCAACACCCTGGTGATGACCACCCTGTCCAGAGCACGGGAGTTCGCGCTGCTCCGGCTGGTGGGCGCGACCCCCGAGCAGGTCATGCGGATGATGCGCACCGAGACGCTCATGCTGATCCTGATCGCGGTGGTGGTCGGCAGTCTGGTGCCGATCGTGCCGCTGATGACGGTGAGCATGGGCCTGACCGGGTCCCTGGTTCCGCACATTCCGCCGCTGCTGTACCTGGCGATCGTGGCGGCGACCTCGGCCCTGGCGGCGGCGGCCGTTCTGGTGCCGACCAAGCTCGCCCTGCGCGCCCGCCCGGTGGAGGCCATCGGGCTGCGCGAGTAGTCCTGCCCGACCCTTTGCAACACCGACCCGCCGATGGGGTCCGCGACCGCGGACCCCATCGGCGTTTTCGGGTTTCCGGGCAGGTCGAGCGGCATGTCGCAGTGCGGCAACCAGGGTCATTCGGCTGCCGCTTAACGACCCTGACCGCCCCCGCCGCCCGGTGTTAGCCTGCATTCACCAGAGCAAATTCCCCTTTTGTGTAATCCCCGTACCGACGAGCCGTGGACGGAACGCGGCCGAACGGGGCTGTCGTGCTGCGCCTTTTTCGGATTCCGGTGAATGCGGTGGGTGGGTTTTAGTGAATTCACAGTCATGGCGTGAAAAGGCCGGGCGGCTCGCGCGTGAACACGGTGTGCCGTCCCTGCGGTGCGCCTTCTACGACGCCGGCGAACTCCACGTCGCCGAGGTGGGGGCGGAGCCCGGGCCGGCGCCCGCCGCGCCGTTCGCCTCGCTCACCAAGCTCTTCACCGCGACGCTGGCCATGCAGCTGGCCTTCGACGGCGACCTCGACCTGGACCGACCGGTCGGCGAGTACCTGACCGAACCACCCTTCTCCGGGCTCGAACTGACGACCCGCCACCTGCTCAGCCACTCCTCCGGGATGATCTGCGACGGCCCCGGCGACGGCGGGCTGCGGGCCGCCGTCGCGGCCGGCCCGTTGTTCGCCCCCGGCACCGCGTTCTCGTACTCCAACGCCGGGTTCGCGCTGGCCGGGAAGGTCATCGAGGCCGCCGCCGGGGCGAGTTGGCGCACCGCCGTGGCGGACTTCCTGCTCCGGCCGCTGGACGTCGAGCCGGCCTTCCTGGCGGCCGACGCGATCCCGCGCGACCTCGCCCCCGCCACCGCGATCGCCGGCACGGTCACCGACCTGGTCGCGTTCGCCCGGCTCCACCTGGCCGACCGCGACGCCGCGCACGCCCTCCTGCTCGACCAGGAGGCCGTCCGGGAGATGGCCGAACCGCCCTTCGACACCCTGCCGTTCGGCCTGGCCGACGGCTGGGGCCACGGCTGGGCCCGGTACGGCAACGGCGCCGACCGCTGGCTCGGCCTCGACGGCGTGGGCGCGGGCGCCACCTGCCACCTGCGGATCCAGCCGGAGCGCGGCACCGTCGTCGCCCTGCAGGCCGACTCCCTGGGCGGCCTCGCCGCCTGGCAGGACCTGCTGGCACAGCTCCGGGCCGAGGGCGTGGACGTCGCCGGTTACGCCCCGGGCCCCGCCGCCGGTGCCGAGCAGGACCTGCCCGACTGCGCCGGGCGGTGGGCCAACGGCGAGACGGTGTACCGGATCCACTCCGGCGCCGACGTCCCCGGCGCCACCGTCCTGGTCGACGACGACGGGACGGAGTACGACCTGACCGGCCGAGGCGGGCGATTCTTCGCCGCCCGGCACCCACGGCTGCCCGAGGTGGAGCACCTCGGCCGCTTCCTGCTCGACCCGGAGACCGGGCGCGCGGACCACATGCAGTTCGGCGGACGCGTCCTGCGACGCGTCGCCTGAACAGGCTGGAGAGCGAAAGTGACGATGACCAACGACAGTGTCCTGTCGCCGGCGCAGCAGCGCCTGTGGTTCCTGAACCGCTTCCAGGAGGGCGCCGCCGGCCACACCCACACGGTGGCGCTGCGGCTGGCCGGAGACCTGGAGCTGGAGCAGCTGCGCGCCGCACTGGGCACCCTGGTCCGGCGGCATCCGCTGCTGGGCACCGTGCACCGCGAGGTCGAGGGCCGCTGCCGACCCGAACCCGCCCCCGACGGCGAGGCGTTCGCCGGGCTGCGGCCCGAGCCGGTCGCCGCCGACCGGCTCGACCAGGAGTTGGCCCGGGCCGGGGGCGAGGGCCTGGACCTCACCCGGGAGCCCCCGCTGCGGGCCCGGCTGCTGGCCACCGGGCCGGACGGCCACGTGCTGGTCCTGACGGTGCACGAGATCGCGGCCGACGAGCCGTCCCTCGGCCTGATCGTCGACGACCTGGCCCGGGCGTACGCGGCGGCCACCGCCGCACCGGCCGCCCCCGGCGCGCCGGAGCCCGCCCCGCAGTACGCCGCGGCGGCCGCCGCCGACCTGGAGCTGAACGGCACCCCCGAGCGGCCCGGCGACCGAGCCGCGGCCGAACTCGCCCACTGGCGCGCCACCTTGGACGGTGCGCCGGCGCAGCTCGACCTGCCCGTCGATCGGCCGCGGCCGGCCGTCACCCGGTACGCCGCCGACGAGTACCGCACCGAGCTGGACGGCCCGCTGTCCGCCTCCCTCGCCGAGCTGGCCGCCGACTGCGGCGCCACCGTCGAGGCGGTGCTGCACGCCGCGGTCGTGGCGCTGCTCGGCCGCTTCGGCGCCGGCGCCGACATCCCGCTGATCGGCAGCCTGCCCGGCCGCGACGACGCGCAGCGCGCCGCCGTGGTCGGCCCGCTGGCCAACCCGGTGGTGCTGCGGGTCGTGCGCCGGCCCGGCGCCTCCTTCCGCGAGCTGGTCCGCGACTGCGCGGCGGTCGCCGGCACGACCCGCCGCCACGGCGGCGTCCCGTTCGAGACCGTGGTCGGCGAGCTGCGGCCCGAACGCGCGCTCAACCGTCACCCGTTGGCCCAGGTGGCCTTCGACCTCGCCGAGGACCTGCCCGCCCGGCCGGACTTCGGCCCGCTCGACGCCCGCGTCGCCCGGCTGCCCCGCCGGCACTCCCCGTTCGACCTGCAGCTGCGCTTCCGCACCGCGCCCGACGGCCCGGGGCTGCGGCTGACCGTGGGCTACAGCACCGAGCTGTTCGACCCGGCGACGGTCCGTCGGCTCGCCGACGCGTTGCCGCGCCTGCTGGCCGCCGCCGTCGCCGCGCCGGACGGCGACCCGGACGGCTACGAGGTGCTGGACCCGGCCGAGCGGCACGCCCTGCTGACCGAGTGGAACGCCACCGACCGGCCGGTGCCCGAGGCCGACGTCTCCGCGCTGTTCCGGGCCCGGGCCGCCGCCCAGCCCGCACGCACCGCCCTGATCGCCGGCGACACCGTGCTCAGCTACGCCGAACTGGACGACCGGGCCGAGCGGTTGGCCGGCGAGCTGCGCCGTCACGGCGCCGCCCCGGGCCGGCTCGTCGCACTGGCGCTGCCGCGCTCCGCCGACCTCGTCGTCGCCCTGCTCGCGGTGGCCCGCACCGGCGCCGCCTACGTGCCGCTCGATCCCGACTACCCGGCCGACCGGATCGGCTACATCCTCGACCACGCCGCCCCCTCGGCGCTCGTCACCGACACCGCGACGGCCGGGCGGCTGCCCGCCACCGCGGCCCACCGGGTGCTGCTCGACGACGCGCAGGTGCGGGCCCGGCTCGCCGCCGGCGCCGCCCCGCAGGAGGGCCCGGCCGCGACGCCGGCCGACCCGGCCTACGTCATCTACACCTCCGGCTCCACCGGCCGCCCCAAGGGCGTGGTCATCAGCCGCCACGCGCTGACCAACTTCCTGGTCTCGATGGCCGACCTGTTCCCGCTGGCCGCCGAGGACGTCTGGACCTCCGTCACCACGATCGCCTTCGACATCGCCGCCCTGGAGCTCTACCTGCCGCTGGTCGCCGGTGCCACCGTGGTCCTCGCCGACCGGGCGAGCGTCACCGACCCGGCCGAGCTGGGCGCCCTGCTCGGCCGTACCGGCACCACCGTCATGCAGGCCACCCCCAGCCTCTGGCAGGCCCTGTGCGACGAGGTCCCGGAGGCGCTGCGCGGCCTGCGGATGCTGGTCGGCGGGGAGGCCCTGCCGGCCGCCCTCGCCGAGCGGATGCGCGCGCTCGGCAGCGAGGTCACCAACCTGTACGGGCCCACCGAGACCACCATCTGGTCCACCGCCGCCCGGCTCGACGACCGCCCCGGCGCGCCGACCATCGGCCGGCCGATCGGCAACACCCGGGTCCGCGTCCTCGACGAGGCGCTGCGCCTGGTGCCGGTCGGCGTCGCCGGCGAGCTGTACCTCGCCGGGGACGGCGTCGGCACCGGCTACCTGCACCGTGAGGACCTCACCCGGGACCGCTTCCTGCCCGACCCGTACGGCGCCGAGGGCGACCGGATGTACCGCACCGGCGACATCGTGCGCTGGGCCGCCGACGGCAACCTGGAGTACGTCGGCCGCGCCGACTTCCAGCTGAAGGTCCGCGGTTTCCGGATCGAGCCCGGCGAGATCGACGCCGTCCTGGAGCAGCACCCCGCGGTGGCCCGCGCCGTCACGGTGGCCCGCGAGTACGCCGCCGGCGACACCCGGCTGGTCGCCTACGTGGTGCCGGCCGGCGAGGGCGGCGCCGACCCGGCCGAGCTGCGCGCGCACGCCGCCGCGACGCTGCCCGGGTACATGGTGCCGGCCGTGGTGGTGCCGATCCCCGAGATCCCGCTGACCCCCAACGGCAAGACCGACCGGGCCGCGCTCCCGGACCCGGGCACCGCCGCGGCCGGCACCGGGCACGGGCCGCGCAGCGCCCGCGAGGAGCAGCTGTGCGACCTGTTCTGCGAGGTGCTCGGCGTCGCCTCGATCGGCGTCGAGGACAGCTTCTTCGACCTCGGCGGCCACTCCCTGCTCGCCACCCGGCTGATCGGGCGGATCCGCTCGGTGCTGGACGTCGAGGTGCCGATCCGCACCCTGTTCGAGTCGCCCACCGTCGCCGGGCTGGCCGGCCGGCTGGGCAGCGAACCCGCCCGCCGGGCCGGGCTGGTACCGGTCGGGCGCGAGCGGCCGCTGCCGCTCTCCTACGGCCAGCAGCGGCTCTGGTTCCTGTACGACTACGAGTCCCAGGGCACCGAGTACAACTCGCCGCTCGGGCTGCGGCTGACCGGGCCGCTCGACCGCGACGCCCTCGGGCGCGCCGTCGACGCCCTGGTGGCCCGGCACGAGGCGCTGCGCACCACCTTTGCCACCGAGGACGGCCAGGGCGTGCAGGTCGTGCACGCCCCCGGCCACCGGGCGGTGCGCTTCACCGACCTCGCGGCCGGGGGGCGCGCCGAGGAGCTCGACGCGCTGCTGCGCACCGAGCTGAGCCGCTCCTTCGACCTGCGCGGCGGCCCGCTGCTGCGTCCGTGGCTGATCCGGCTGGGCGACGCCGAGCACCTGCTCGTCCTGGACATGCACCACATCGTCACCGACGGCTGGTCCAAGGAGGTGATGGCCCGGGAACTCGTCGCCCTGCTCGACCAGGAGGCCACCGGCCGGCCCGCCTCGCTGAGCCCGCTGCCACTGCAGTACGCCGACTTCGCGGTGCACCAGCACGGCGAGCGCGGCGAGCGGGAGGCCGCCGACCTCGCCTACTGGAAGCGCCAACTCGACGGCGTGGTACCACTGGAGCTGCCCACCGACCGGCCCCGGCCCGCCACCCGCGCGACCCGGGGCGCCGGCCACCCCTTCGAGCTCGGCCCCGAGCTGGTGGCCGCCCTCACCCGGCTCTGCCGCCGGGAGGGCATCACCCTGTTCACCGCGCTCACGGCGGGCGTCCAGCTGCTGCTCTCCCGCTACGCGCGCCAGCGCGACGTCGCGGTCGGCACCATCGTCTCCGGCCGCGAGCACAGCGAACTCGAGGACGTGCTCGGCTTCTTCGTGAACACGCTGGTGCTGCGCGCCCGGACCACCCCGGAGACGACCGTCGGCGCCTTCCTGGCCGACGTCCGGCAGGGCGTCCTGGACGCCTTCACCCACCAGCACCTGCCGTACGACCGGCTGATCGACGAGCTCAAGCCGGACCGCGACCCCAGCCGCACGCCGCTGATCCAGGCCGCGCTGATGCTGAAGCGGGCCCAGGACGTGCTCCCCGGCCCCGACGGCCTGCGGGTCGAGGAGACCGCGCTGCCGCGGATGCACGCGCTGTTCGACATCGGCTTCGAGTTCGAGGAGCGGGACGGCCGGCTCGGCGGCCTGGTCGAGTACAGCACGGCGCTCTTCGACCCGGAGACCGTCGCCCGGATCGCCGGCCACCTCACCGTGCTGCTGGAGGGCATGGCGGCCGACCCGGACCGGCTCGTCGACGAACTCCCGCTGATGGTCGAGGAGGAGCGCCGGCTGGTCACCACCGGCTGGAACGCCACCGCGACCGAGGCCCGGTTCCACACGGAGACCATCCACGGGCTGGTGGCCGAACAGACCCGCAGTACCCCGGACGCCGTGGCCGTGCGGACCGCGGACCGCACCCTGACCTTCGCCGAACTCGACGCGCTGACGGACGCGTTGGCCCACCGGCTGGTGGACCGCGGGGTCGGCCCGGGCACCGTCGTCGGCGTCCGCACCCGGCGCGCCGCCGAGATGACGATCGCCCAGCTCGCCGTGCTCAAGGCCGGCGGCGCCTACCTGCCGCTGGACCCCGAACTGCCCGACGACCGGACGGCCTACGTGATCGAGGACGCCGCGGTGCCGGTGCTCCTCACCCAGCGGGACCTGCCCGGCCCGCAGGTGCCGGCCGGCGTCGAGGTGCTGTACGTGGAGGACGCCGAGCCCGGCGCGCACACCGGACCGCCCGAGGTCGCCGTCGGCCCGTCGGACCTCGCGTACGTGATCTACACCTCGGGCTCCACCGGCAAGGCCAAGGGCGTCCTGATCGAGCACCGCGGGGTGGTCAACCTCTGCGACTGGTACCGGGACTTCTTCGACGCCCGGCCGGGCGACCGGGCCACCCAGATGGTGCCCCCCGGCTTCGACCCCACGGTGCTGGAGCAGTGGGGCGCCCTCGCCTGCGGCGTCGAGATCAGCTTCGTGCCCGACCACGTCCTGGAGGACCCGCACCTGCTCGCCGGCTGGATCGTCGAGCAGGAGATCACCCTCATCCTCATCCCGGCGCCGCGCCTGGAGGCCCTGCTCGACCAGCCCGCGCTCCACCGGGGCCGGGTGCGCCACATCCTCACCGGCGCCGACGTGGTGCGCCGCCGGCTGCCGCGCGGCACCGCCTTCTCGCTGTCCAACCTGTACGGCCCGACCGAGACCACCGTGCTCACCACCGGCACGGTGCTGGAGTCGGAGGAGGACGCCCCGGTCGGGCGGCTGCCCTCGATCGGCCGGCCCATCGCCAACACCACCGGCTACGTGCTCGACGAGCGCCGCGAGCCCGTCCCGGTGGGCGTCCCCGGCGAACTCTTCGTCGGTGGCGCCGGCGTGGCCCGCGGCTACCTGGGCCGGCCGGAGCTCACCGAGGAGCGGTTCGTCCCGGACCACCTCGCCGCCACCGCCGGTGCGCGGCTGTACCGCACCGGCGACCTCGTCCGCTGGCTGCCCGACGGCACGATCGAGTTCCTCGGCCGGATCGACAACCAGGTCAAGGTGCGCGGCTACCGGATCGAGCTGGGCGAGATCGAGACCGCGCTGCTCGACGACGAGACGGTCGAGCAGACCGCGGTGGTCACCCGGACCCAGCCGTCCGGGCAGACCGTGCTGACCGGCTACGTGGTGCCCGCGGACGGCGTCGCCGACCCGGAGAAGATCCGGGCCCGGCTCGCCGAGCGGCTGCCCGGCTACATGGTCCCCCCGGTCGTCGTCGTCCTGGACGCGTTCCCGATGACCACGAGCGGCAAGATCGACCGGCGGGCCCTGCCGGAACCGGTGGAACAGCGGCCCGCCGCCGAGCCCACCGCCCCGCGTGACGAGACCGAGGAGGCCCTGGCCCGGATCTGGGCCGAGGTGCTGGGCGTGCCCGTCGTGGGAGCCGAGGACAACGTCTTCGACCACGGCGCCAACTCGGTCCTCACGCTGCAGGTCACCGCCCGGATCCGGGAGGTGTTCGGCGTCGGTGTCTCGGCGCGGCACGTGTTCGCCGCCCGCACCGTGGCGGCCCTGGCGGACCAGGTCCGCAAGCAAGTACTCGACGACGTGCGCCGGACACCGGCGGACCGGAAGACGACGCGCGGTGCCGCGCGGGGGAGCAAACGATGACAGACCAGCGACACAGTGACGGCACCACGGCCGAGGGGCAGGACGCCGACGAGATCCTGCGGCAGCGGCTGGCGGCCGCCGGCGGCGGCGACCGCGACGCGATCCGCCCCGGCGGCGACGGGCCCGCCCCGCTCTCCTTCGGCCAGGAACGCCTCTGGTTCCTCCAGGAGTTCGAGACCGACGCGGTGGAGTACACCACCTCGTTCGGCATCCGGCTGCGCGGCGACCTGGACCTGGACGCGCTGCGCACCGCGCTGACCGGCCTGGTCGAGCGGCACGAGCCGCTGCGCACCGTCTTCGCCACCGAGGACGGCGTGGCCCGCCAGGAGGTCCGCGCCGCCTACACCCCGGACACCGAGCCGGTGGACCTGACCGCGCTGGGCGCCGAGGAGCGCGAGGCCGAGTTCGCCGCGCTGCTGCGCCGCGAGCTGGCCACCCCCTTCGACCTGTCGAGCGGCCCGCTGCTGCGCTCCACGGTGGTCCGGCACGCTCTGGACGACCACGCGCTCTTCCTCAACCTGCACCACATCGCCGCCGACGGCTGGTCCAAGGGCCTGCTGGTCAACGAGCTGGGCGAGCTCTACCGGGCCGCCGTCGAGGGTCGCCCGCACACCCTCGCCCCGCTGCCGGTCAGCTACCGGGACTACTCCCGCTGGCAGCGCGAGCGCTGCACCGACGACCTCATGGCCGGGCAACTGGACTACTGGCGCGATGAGTTGGCGGACATCCAGCCGCTGGAGCTGCCGACCGACCGACCCCGCCCGGCGGTGCGCACCACCGTCGGCGCCCTGCACGCCTTCCGGGTCGACGCCAAGGTCGCCACGGGCCTCGACGCGCTCGGCGCCGAACGCGGCACCACGCTGTTCGCCGTGCTCGCCGCCGCCACCCAGGTGCTGCTGGCCCGGCACACCGGCCAGCGCGCCGTCGGCCTGGGCACGGTGTCGGTGGGCCGCGACCGCTCCGAACTGGAGCCGCTGGTCGGCTTCTTCGTCAACACCCTGGTCCTGCACGGCCGGATCGACCTGGACGAGCCCTTCGGCGAGCTGCTGGAGCGCACCACCGACCAGCTCTGGGACGCCCTGAGCAACCAGGACGTCCCCTTCCACCGCCTGGTGGACGAGATCCAGCCCGAGCGCGACCCGAGCCGCACCCCGCTGGTGCAGGCCGCCCTCGTGCTGCAGAACGCGCCCGGCGGCCTGCCCGACTTCGGCGGCCCGGCCGTCGAGGAGTTCCGCGCGCCGTCGGTGTCCTCCATCTTCGACCTGACGCTGGAGTTCACCCCGACCGAGGACGGCTCGCTGGGCGGGACGGTGGAGTACAACACCGACCTGTTCGACGCCGCCACCATCGAGGCGCTCTGCGCCCGGCTGCTGCTCCTGCTGGAGGGCGTCGCCGCCGACGCCGACCGCCCGGTCGGCGACCTGCCGCTGCTCACCGCCGCCGAACTCGTCACCGTCACCCGTGACTGGGCCGAGAACCGGGTGCCCTATCCGGCCGACCGGACCGTCCACTCGCTGGTCGCCGAGCAGGCCGCGGCCACCCCGGACGCCGTCGCCGTCACCGCCGCCGACGGTGAGCTGACGTACCGCCGGCTCGACGAGCGGGCCGACCGGCTGGCCCGCCTGCTGCTGGACCGCGGCGCCCGCCCCGGCCAGTACGTCGCGGTCTGCCTGCCCCGCGGCACGGACCTGGTGGTCGCCCTGCTGGCCGTGCTCAAGGCCGGCTGCACCTACGTGCCGCTGGACCCGGACTACCCGGCCGACCGGCTGGAGTTCATGCTCGCCGACACCGCGGCCGCGCTCTGCGTCACCGACCGGGACCTGCTCGAACGGCTGCCCGACCTGGCCGTCCCGGCCCTGCTGCCCGCCGAGTGCGCGGCCGAGCTGGCCGCCCTCCCGGCCGGACCGCCGCAGACCGACGCGGGCCCGGAGAGCGCCGCCTACGTCATCTACACCTCCGGCTCCACCGGCAAACCCAAGGGCGTCGTGGTCGAGCACCGCTCCATCGTCCGGCTGGTCCACGGGGCCGACTACGCCCCGCTGCAGGCCGACGACGTGGTGGCGCAGGTCGCCGACGCCACCTTCGACGCGGCGACCTTCGAGTTCTGGGCGCCGCTGGTGGTCGGGGCCCGGATCGCCGTCATCACCAAGGACGTCCTGCTCGACCCGCCGGCCTTCGCCGCCGCGCTGCGCTCGACCGGGACCACCGCGATGTTCCTCACCGCCGGCGTCTTCAACCAGGTCGTCGGCCTGGAGCCGACCGCCTTCGGCGGCCTGCGCCACCTGCTGGTCGGCGGCGAGGCGCTCAACCCGCGCCGGATCGCGGAGCTGCTGGCCGGCGGACGGCCGCCGCAGCGGCTGGTCAACGGCTACGGGCCGACCGAGACCACCACCTTCGCCGTCTCCCACCTGATCCGCGAGACCGACGGCGTACGGGCCATCCCGATCGGACGCCCGATCTCCAACACCGCGGTGTACGTCCTCGACGAGCGCCGCCGGCCCGTCCCGCCCGGCACCCCCGGCGAACTCTGGATCGCCGGCCCCGGCGTCGCGCGCGGCTACCTGGGCCGGCCGGAGCTGACCGAGGAGCGCTTCCAGCCCTCGCCGTTCGCGGCCGGGAGCGGCGAGCGGATGTACCGCACCGGGGACGTGGTGCGCTGGGCCGACGGCCTGGTCGAGTACCTCGGCCGCGCCGACACCCAGGTCAAGGTGCGCGGCTACCGGATCGAGCCCGCCGAGGTCGAGGCCGTCCTGGAGGCCCACCCCGCGGTGGCCGAGGCCCTGGTGGTCGCCCTCGCCGACGGCGACCACAAGCGGCTGGTCGGCTACCTGCGCGCCGAGCCCGCCGCCGTGCTCGCGCCGCTCGACCTGCGCGCGTTCGCCGAGGAGCGGCTGCCCTCCTACAGCGTGCCGACCGCCTTCGTCACCCTCGACGCCTTCCCGCTCACGCCCAACGGCAAGGTCGACGTCCGGGCCCTGCCCGCGCCCGACACCACCCTGGAGCGGGAGGACTACCGGGCCCCCGAGGAGCCGGCCGAGCAGGCGCTCGCCCAGGTCTGGTCGGAGGTGCTCGGCATCGCCCGGGTCGGCGCCGACGACAACTTCTTCGAGCTCGGCGGCGACTCCATCCTGAGCATCCAGGTGGTCGCCAAGGCCCGCCGGGCCGGACTCGTCATCACCTCGAAGGACATCTTCTCCCGGCAGTCGCTGGCCGACCTCGCCCGCGCCGCCCGGCCGGTGGAGGAGGCGCCGGTCGTCCAGGCCGACGCCGACGACCACGAGCCGGCCCCGCTCGGCCCCGTCCAGGAGTGGTTCTTCGCCCACCACACCCGCGGCGCCCACCACTTCAACCAGTCCGTGCTGATCACCCTGGACGGCGCGGTCGACGAGCCGGCGCTGGCCCGCGCCCTGGCCGGCCTCGTCCGCCGGCACGACGCCCTGCGCACCCGCTTCACCACCGGCCCCGACGGCCGGCGGCTCCAGGTCGTCACCGCGCCGGACGCCGACGCCCCGCCGGCCGAGGCCCGGATCGAGCGGGTCAGCCTCGGCCAGGCCGCCCCCGAGGAGCGCGCCGCCGCCATGCGCACCCTCGCCGAGGCCGCCCAGGCCTCGCTGGACCCGGCCGAGGGGCCGCTGGTGCGCACCCTGCTGTTCGACCACGGCACCGAACCCGCGCGCCTGCTGATCACCGTGCACCACCTGGCCGTGGACGGCGTCTCCTGGCGGATCCTGCTGGAGGACCTGGAGAGCGCCTACCGGCAGGCCGTCCGCGGCGAGGACGTCGACCTGGGCCCGGCCGCCACGTCGTACCGCGCCTGGGCGCGCCGCCTCGCCGCCTTCACCCGGGGCGGCGGCCTGGACGCCGAACTGGACCACTGGGCCCGCCCCGTACCGGTCGGCTCCGCCGACCTGCCCACCGACCGGGAGGGCCGCAACACCGTCGGCGACACCCGCGCGGTCTCCGCCGGCCTCGACGCCGAGCGCACCCGGCAGCTGCTGCAGGACGTGCCCGCCGTCTACCGCACCCAGGTCAACGACGTCCTGCTGACCGCACTCGGCCGCGCGCTCGCCCGCTTCACCGGCCGGGCCCGCACCCTGATCACCCTGGAGGGCCACGGCCGCGAGGAGATCCTGGACGGCACCGACATCTCCCGGACGGTCGGCTGGTTCACCTCGATCTTCCCGGTGCTGCTGGAGTCCCCGGCCGACCGCCCGCTGGGCCGGCTCATCCGGGACACCAAGGAACTGCTGCGCGCCGTGCCCGGCCGCGGCGCCGGCTACGGCCCGCTGCGCTACCTGAGCGGCGACGACCCGAAGGCCCGCGCCCTGGCCGGGGCGCCGCAGCCGCTGGTGAGCTTCAACTACCTCGGCCAGTGGAGCGACGCCGCGGCCGGCAGCGAGCTGTTCCGCGCCGTCGAGCCGGACTACGGCCTGGACCACCACCCGGACGAGGAGCGGCCGCACCTGCTGGACATCGTCGGCGAGGTCCGGCACGGCGTGCTGAGCTTCGACTTCCACTACGCGCCGCAGCGCCACGACCAGGCCACCGTGCAGCGTCTCGCCGACGACTTCGCGGCGGCCCTGACCGAGCTCGTCGAGCACTGCCTGACGCCCGGCGCCGGCGGCGCCACCCCCGGGGACTTCCCGCTGCTCACCCTCGACCAGGCGACGGTCGACCGGCTGGTGCCGGCCGGCTCCACGGTCGAGGACATCCACCCGCTGACCCCGATGCAGAGCGGGATGCTCTTCCACACCCTCAACCAGGACGGCGTCGGCGCCTACTCCGACCACGTCGCCTTCCGGCTGGAGGGCGTGCGGGACGTCGACGCGCTGGCCGCCGCCTGGCAGCAGGTGGTCGACCGCACCCCCGTGCTGCGCACCCGGCTGGTCTGGGACGGCGTCCCCGAGCCCGTCCAGGTGGTCGAGCGCACCGCGAAGCTGACGGTGCGCCACCTCGACTGGACCGGCCTGCCCGCCGCCGAGCTCGACCGCCGGCTGAAGGCGCTGATCGACGAGGAGCGCGCCACCGGGATCGAGCTGTCCCGGGCGCCGCTGATGCGGCTCGCCCTGGCGCGCGAGGACGAGCGGACCGTCCGCGTCGTGTGGACCTTCCACCACGCGGTGCTGGACGGCTGGAGCACCTCGCACCTGTTCGCCGACCTCTTCGCCGTCTACCAGGCACTCACCGACGGCCGGGGCAAGGCCCCGGTCCTGCCCGAGCGCCGGCCGTTCCGCGACTACGTCGCCTGGCTGGCCCGGCAGGACAAGGACGCGGCGGCCGCCCACTGGAGCGCCCTGCTGGGCGACCTGGACGCGCCGACCCCGCTGCCGTTCGGCCGCTCGGTGCCCCAGGGCCACGAGTCCCAGTCCGCCGGCCAGGTCCGGGTGGGCCTGTCCGGCGCCGAGACCGACGCGCTGGTCGCGATGGTCCGCCGCCACCGGCTCACCCTCAACACCGCCGTCCAGGGCGCCTGGGCGATCCTGCTGGCCCGCCACTCGGGGCAGCGCGACGTCTGCTTCGGCACCACCGTGGCCGGCCGCCCGACCGACCTGCCGGGCGCCGACACCATGGTCGGCAACCTGCTCAACACCCTGCCGCTGCGCACCGAGGTCGACCAGGACGTGCCGCTGGTGGAGTGGCTGGCGGCGCTGCAGGCCGACCAGGCCGAGTCCCGGCGGTTCGAGCACTCCTCGATCGCCGAGATCCAGCGCAGCAGCAAGGTCCCGCGCGGCAGCGCCCTGTTCCAGACCCTGGTGGTGTTCGAGAACTACCCCGGCAACGGGGCGGCCGCCGAACGCCACGGACTGCGGCTGAGCGACGTCCGCGCCGTCGACACCACCAGCTTCACCCTCGACCTCACCGCCTACGACGACGACGGCTCGCTGACCCTGCTGCTCTCCTACGACCCGGCGCTCTACGACCGGGCCCAGGCCGAGGTGCTGGCCGACCAGCTCGCCGTCCTGCTCGGCAGCATGCCGAGCGCCCCCGGCCAGCGGGTCGGCGACGTCCCGATGCTGTCGCTGCGCGCCCGCGACCGGGTCCTGTACGAGTGGAACGACACCGGCACCCCGGGGGCGGACGCCTGCCTGCACGAGCTGATCGCCGAGCAGGCGCAGCAGACCCCGGACGCCGAGGCGGTGGTCTTCGAGGACACCGTGCTGACCTACGCGGAGCTGGACGCCCGGGCGAACCGGCTGGCCCAGCACCTGGTCGGGCAGGGCATCGGCCCGGAGACCGTGGTCGCCATCTGCCTGGAGCGCGGCCCCGACACCGTGGTCGCCGCCCTCGGCGTCCTCAAGGCCGGCGCCGCCTACCTGCCGCTGGACCCCTCCCACCCCGCCGAGCGGCTGCGCCTGGTGCTGGACGACAGCGCCGCCGCGATGCTCGTCACCCAGCGCGAGCTCGCCGAGCGGCTCCCGCTGTGCGACGCGACCGTGCTCTGCCTGGACGCCGACCGCGCGGAGATCGACAGCTGGCCCGCCGAGGCGCCCAGCACCGAGGTGACCCCGGACAACCTCGCCTACGTCATCTACACCTCCGGCTCCACCGGCAAGCCCAAGGGCGTCACGGTCGAGCACCGCAGCGTC
The DNA here is from genome assembly GCF_044742585.1 of Kitasatospora sp. NPDC087861. Lineage (NCBI taxonomy): Bacteria > Bacillati > Actinomycetota > Actinomycetes > Kitasatosporales > Streptomycetaceae > Kitasatospora > Kitasatospora sp. NPDC087861. Next base: position 68,003 of record NZ_JBIUUS010000027.1, on the reverse strand, counting down.
GCCCGGGCCGCCGCGGCCTGGCGGGAGGCGTACCGGCTCGACCAGGGCCCGGTGCGCCAACTCAACCTCGCCAGCATGGCCTTCGACGTCTTCGTCTCCGACCTGACGCACGCGCTGACCGCCGGCGGCACGCTGGTGCTCTGCCCGAAGGACGCCACCACCGACCCGGTCCGCCTGCTCGACCTGATGGAGCGCCGGGGCGTCACCCACGTCGAGACGGTGCCCTCGCTGGCGAACGCGCTGGCCGACGAGGCCGCCCGCACCGGCCGGACCTTCCCGCCGCTGCGCTACCTGGCCGTCGGCTCGGACAACTGGCGCACCGACGACTGCCGGCGGCTGCTGAAGAGCGTCGCCCCCGGCACCGTCGTGCTCAACTCCTACGGCGTCACCGAGGCGACCGTCGAGTCCTCGTACTTCACCGTCACCCCGCAGAGCCTGCCGGACGTCGCGAGCGTGCCGATCGGCCGGCCCATCCCGGGCACCCGGATGTACGTCCTGGACGCGGACCTGGAGCCGCTGCCGGTCGGCGTCGTCGGCGAGCTCTACCTCGGCGGCACCGGCGTCACCCGGGGCTACCTCAACCGCCCCGACCTCACCGAGGAGCGCTTCTCCGCCGACCCGTTCACGCCCTACCCCGACGGCCGGCTCTACCGCACCGGCGACCAGGCACGCTACCTGCCCACCGGCGACATCGAGTTCCTCGGCCGCGGCGACGACCAGGTCAAGATCCGCGGCTTCCGGGTGGAACTCGCCGAGATCGAGGCCGTCCTGCGCCGCCACCCCGACGTCCTCGACGCCGTCGCGGCGCTGCGCACCGAACCCGGCGCCGTCCTGACCGGGTACGTCGTGTCCCGGCCCGGCACCGCGCCGGAGAGCGCCGAACTGCGGCGCTACCTGGAGGGCTCGCTGCCCCGCCACATGGTGCCGCAGGCCTTCGTCCGGCTCGACCGGCTGCCGCTGAACGCCAACGGCAAGGTCGACCGGCGGGCCCTGCCCGCGGCGGCCGCCACCGACCGCCCGGTCGTCACCAGGACCGCCCCCAGGACGCCCGCCGAGCAGGCCCTCGCCGGGCTCTGGGCGGAGGTCTTCCGGGTGCCGGAGGTCGGCGTCGACGACAACTTCTTCGACCTGGGCGGTGACTCGATCCTGAGCATCCAGGTCGTCTCCCGGGCGCGGCAGCTGGGCCTGCGCCTCAGCTCGCAGGACATCTTCAGCCACCAGACCATCGCCGGGATCGCCGCGGCGATCACCACCCACGAACCCGAGGAGCCGGCCGGCGTGAACACCGAACCCGTCACCGGAAGGGCGCCGCTGACCCCGATCCAGCGGGCCTTCTTCCAGCACCACACCAAGGCCCCCCAGCACAGCACCATGTCCGTGCTGGCCGAACTGCGGGAGCTCCCGGACGAGGCGCACCTGCGCACCGCGCTCGACGCGCTCCTCACCCACCACGACGCCCTGCGCACCCGCTTCCGCACCGTCTACGGCCGCTGGCAGCAGGAGATCGCCGCCCCTGGCGACGGCTGGCCGCTGGAGCGGCTGGACCTCACCCTGGAGGCCGACCCGGAGGGCGCGCTGCTGGCCGCCGCCACCGCCGCCCAGTCCGGCTTCGACCTGGCCGAGGGCCCGCTGGTCCGGGCTGTGCTGGCCGACCTGGGCGGCACCGCGGGCGCCCGGCTCTTCCTCACCGCCCACCACCTGGTGGTCGACGCGGTGTCCTGGCAGATCCTGCTGGGCGACCTGGAGACGGCCTACCGGCAGGCGGCCGAGGGCCGGCCGGTCGACCTGGGCCCGCGCAGCACCTCCTTCCTCGACTGGTCCCGGCGCCTGTCCGAGCACACCGCGGTCGGCGGCTTCGACGAGGAGCTCGACCACTGGTTCGCGGCCGGCCGCGCGGGCGGCGAGCCGCTGCCCGCCGACCTCACCGGCACCCCGACCGTCGCCACCGCCGCCGCCGTCCGGGTCGGCCTGGACGCGGAGAGCACCGACGCGCTGCTGCGCGAGGTCCCCGCGGTCTACCGCACCCAGGTCAACGACGTCCTGCTGACCGCGCTCGCCCGGGTGCTCGCCGACTGGACCGGTGGCTCCACCGTCCTGGTGGACCTGGAGGGCCACGGCCGCGAGGAGATCTTCGACGACGTCGACCTGAGCCGCACCACCGCCTGGTTCACCACCTCCTTCCCGGTCGCCCTGGAGACCGCCGACGGCGCCGACTGGGGCGCCCGGCTGCGCTCGGTCAAGGAGCAGCTGCGGGCCGTCCCGCAGCGCGGCATCGGCTACGGCGCGCTGCGCCACCTCAGCCCGGCCGGGGCGCCCGGCGAGCTGCTGGCCGAACAGCCCCGCGCCCAGGTCGGCTTCAACTACCTCGGCCGGGTGGTCGACGGCCACGACGGCGGCCTGCTGCACGACGTGCGGCTCGGCTACGGCACCGAGCAGTCGCCCGAGGAGCTGCTGGAGTACCCGCTCGACATCGTCGCCTACGTGCGCGACGGCAAGCTCGGCTTCGAGCTGTTCCACTCCACCGCGACCCACACCGCCGAGACCGTCCAGCGGGTCGGCGAGCAGCTGGTCGAGGCGCTGCGCGGCATCGTCGCGCACTGCCGCGAGGCCGGCGCCGCCGCCTCCGGGGCCACCCCCTCGGACTTCCCGCTCGCCCGGGTCGACCAGCCGCTGCTCGACGAGCTGACCGGGCAGGGCCGGATCGCCGACCTCTACCCGGCCACGCCGATGCAGCACGGCCTGCTGTTCCACAGCCTCACCGAGGAGGGCGAGGGCGTCTACCTCGGCCAGCTGTCCTTCCTGCTGGAGGGCGGCGTGGACGCGGACGCCTTCGCCGAGGCCTGGCAGCGCCTCGCCGACCGGACCCCGATGCTGCGCACCGCCTTCGCCCGGGTGGACACCGACCAGCCGCTCCAGGTCGTCCGCGAGCACGTCACGGTGCCGGTCGAGCGGCTGGACTGGCGCGCCCTGGCGGAGTCCGAGCGCGAGCAGCGGCTCGCCGCCTTCCTCGCCGAGGACCGCACCCGCGGCATCGACCTGGCCGTGGCGCCGCTGATGCGCCTGGCCCTGATCGACGAGCCGGACGGCGCCCTGCGGGTCGTCTGGACCTCGCACCACCTGCTGCTGGACGGCTGGAGCAGCGCCGAGCTGGTCTCCGAGGTGGTCGACGACTACCTGCGGCTGACCGGTCACGACCGGCCCGGGCCGGCCGCCCGCCGCCCGTTCCGCGACTACGTCGCCTGGCTCGGCGAGCAGGACCTGGGCGAGGCCGAGCGCTACTGGCGGGAGCTGCTGGACGGCTTCACCGCCCCGACCGCCCTGCCCGCCGACCGGGCCGGCGAGGAGGCGGCCCGCCAGGGCAGCGAGGCGACCAGCGTCTTCCAGCTGGAGCCGGAGGTCACCGCGCGCCTCGCCGAGGTCGCCCGGCGCCACCGGCTCACCACCAACACCCTCGCCCAGGGCGCCTGGGCGCTGATGCTCTCGCGCTACTCGGGGGAGCGGGAGGTCTGCTTCGGCTCGGCCGTCTCCGGCCGCCCCGCGGACCTGCCGGACGTCGAGTCGATGATCGGCCTGTTCATCAACAACCTGCCGGTGCGGGTCGAGGTCCGGCCCGAGCAGCCCGTCCTCGACTGGCTCGGCGACCTCCAGCGCGGCCAGGTCCAGGCCCGCAGCTACGAGTACGTCTCGCTGGCCCAGATCCGCGGCTGGACCGGACTGCCCGCCGGGGTCGACCTGTTCGACAGCTACGTGGTCGTCGAGAACTACCCCTTCGACGGCGAGATGGGCTCCGACCAGGGCATCCGGATCCGCGACGTGCGCTCCCAGGAGCCCACCAGCTACGCCATGGTGCTCGCGGTCTTCGCCGGCGAGCAGCTGTCCTTCCGGCTCGCCTACGACCCCGGGCTCTTCGACGCCGACACCGCCGACCGGGTCACCGGCGACCTGCGGGCCCTGCTGGAGGAGATCGCGGACGAGCCCGAGCGCACCCTCGCCGAGCTGCGCGCGCTGGCCCCCGCCCACCGGGAGCGGCTGCTCACCGGGCACAACGAGACCACCACCGCGCTCAGCACCGACGCCCTGGTGCCCGAGCAGTTCGCCCGCCGGGCCGCGGCCACCCCGCAGGCCGTCGCCCTGGTCCACGACGGCGAGCGGATCACCTTCGCCGAGCTGGACGAGCGGGCCAACCGGCTCGCCCACCACCTCGCCGACCGGGGCGTCGGCCCCGAGGTGCCGGTCGCCGTCTGCCTGCGGCGCGGCCCCGGCCTGATCACCGGGCTGCTCGCGGTGCTCAAGGCGGGCGGCGTGTACACCCCGCTGGACCCGGCCGCCCCGGTCGAGCGCCTGCGGCTGCTGGTCGACGACGTCAAGCCCCGGGTGGTGATCACCGACGAGGCCGCGAGCGCCGCGCTGCCGCTGCCCGCGGACGTCGCGGTGATCGTCCCGGAGCGCGAGCACGAGGAGATCGCGGCCCGCCCCGGCACCGCGCCCGAGGTGGCCCTCGCCCCGGAGCACGCCGCCTACGTCATCCACACCTCCGGCTCCACCGGCCGGCCCAAGGGCGTGCTGATCCAGCACGGCAGCCTGGCCAACCTGCTGGACAGCCACCTGCGCACCGTCTTCAACCCGCTGCGCGAGGCCTGCGGCGACCGGCAGGTCCGGGTGGCCCACCTGGCGCCCGCCTCCTTCGACGCCTCCTGGAACCCGGTGCTGTGGATGGTCGCCGGCCACGAGCTGCACCTGGTCGACGACGAGGTCCGGCGCGACGCGCACGCCCTGGTCGCCTACCGTGCCGAGCAGCGGATCGACTTCCTGCAGACCACCCCGTCCTGGTTCCGCCAGCTCGACGACGCCGGACTGCTCGCCGCGGGCGCGCACCCGCTGCGCGGGGCGGCGCTCGGCGGCGAGGCGATCGGCCAGGCCCAGTGGGACCGGCTGCGCGCCCAGTCCGACCTGATCGCCTACAACTTCTACGGGCCCACCGAGGCCACCGTGGACGCGCTGGTCTCCCGGCTCGCCGACAGCCCCCGGCCCGTCCTCGGCCTGCCCGTCCAGAACGTCCGGGCCTACGTCCTGGATCCGGACCGTAACCTCGCCCCGGTCGGCGCGCCCGGCGAGCTGTACCTGGGCGGCGACGGCCTCGCCCGCGGCTACCTGGGCCGCCCCGAGCTGACCGAACAGGCCTTCCTGGTCGCGCCGTTCGACCCGAAGGAGCGGCTGTACCGCACCGGTGACCGGGTCCGCCGGCGGTCCGACGGCCGGCTGGAGTTCCTCGGCCGGCTCGACGACCAGGTCAAGCTGCGCGGCTACCGGATCGAGCCGGGCGAGATCACCGCAGCCCTGGACGATCACCCGGGCGTCGCCGAGTCCGTCGTCCTGGTCCGCGGCGAGGCCGAGCACGCCCGCCTGGTCGCGTACCTGCGCCCGGCCGCGGGCGGCGCCCCCGGCGGCACCGAACTCGCCGGCTACCTCGCGGAGCGGCTCCCGGCCCACCTGGTGCCGGCGGCCTTCGTCGAGCTGGAGTCCTTCCCGCTCACCCGGCACGGCAAGATCGACCGGGCCGCGCTGCCCGACCCGGCCGAGACGGCCGTCGAGGCCGCCGAGGCCTGGGTGGAGCCGCGCGACGAGACCGAGAAGCTGATCGCCCGGATCTGGTCCGAGACCCTGCACGTGGAGCGGGTCGGCGCGCACGACAGCTTCTTCGCGCTCGGCGGCCAGTCCCTGACCAGTGTTCAGGCGATCACCAGGATCAAGCAGACCTTCGGCGTCCGGATCGCCTTCCGCAGCCTCCTCGAGAACCCCACCGTGTCGGCGGTCGCCCGACTCGTCGAGGACGCGCTGCTGGAGGAGCTGGAGCGAGAGGCCGCGCGCCAGTCGGCGCCGGCGGGGGAGTAGGGGCAACCGACATGAGTGAAGTCCAGACGTCCACGTCCCGCCAGGACCGCATAGCGGCCCTGCCCGAGCACCTGCGGGCCCTGCTGCGGGACCGGCTGGCGGGCGCCGAGGCGCCCGCCCCGGCGGCCGCCGCGAGCACCGCGCTGCGCCCGGTCGACCGCGGCCGCCCGCTGCCGATGTCCTTCGCCCAGCAGCGGATGTGGTTCCTGTACGAGTTCGACCCGCAGGCGGTCGGCTACAACTCCTCCTTCGCGCTGCGGCTGCGCGGCGAGCTCGACCACGCGGCGCTGCACCGCGCGCTGGCCGCCGTCGTCGGTCGGCACGAGGCGCTGCGCACCACCTACGACCAGGTGGACGGCGTCCCGGTGCAGATCCCGCACCCGAGCGTGGACATCCCGCTGCCGGTCGTGGAGGCCGGCGGCGGGACGGCCGAGGACCGCGAGGACGAACTGCTGCGGCTGGTCCGCGAGGAGGCCGCCCGGCCCTTCGACCTGCGGACCGGCCCGGTGCTGCGGACCCTCCTCGTGCGGCTCTCCGAGCGCGAGCACGTGCTGGTCCTGAGCATCCACCACATCGCGCACGACGGCTGGTCGCTGTCGATCGTCACCCGCGAGCTCGGCCAGTCCTACGCGGCCGCGCTGCAGGGGCGCGAGGCGGACCTGCCCGCCCCGGGGCCGCAGTACGCGGACTACTCGGTGTGGCAGCGCGAGCGGCTCTCCGACGGGCGGCTCGACGAGCAGCTCGACTACTGGCGCAAGCAGCTCGACGGCGTCCCCGTCCTGGAGCTGCCGACCGACCGGCAGCGCCCCGCCGTGCCCACCGGGGCGGGCGCCTTCCACGAGTTCAGCGTCCCGGCCGAGACCGTCGCCGGGCTGCGCGAGCTCACCGAGTCCGCCGCGGCCACGCTGTTCATGACGCTCACCGCGGCGACCCAGCTGCTGCTCGCCCGGCTCTCCCGGCAGGAGGACGTCGCCGTCGGCACCCCGGTGGCCGGCCGCGACGAGCCCGAACTGGCGGACCTGGTCGGGCTGTTCCTCAACACGCTGGTGCTGCGCGCCCGGATCGAACCGGGCCTCGGCTTCCGGGAGTTCCTCGGGCAGGTCCGCGACACCGTGCTGGCCGGCTTCGACCACGCGGAGGTCCCGTTCGAGCGGGTGGTGGACGCCGTCCAGCCCGAGCGCGACCCCAGCCGGATGCCGCTCGCCCAGGTGCTGATCGTCCTGCAGAACGCCCCCGAGGCTGTGCTCGATCTGCCGGGGCTGACCATGGAGCAGCTCGCCCTGCCGCAGGCGAGCACCGGCTTCGACCTCGTGGTGGCCTTCGAGGAGCGCCCCGACGGCAGCCTCTGGTCGGCGCTGGAGTACAGCACCGACCTGTACGACGAGGAGACGGTGCGCCGCTTCGCCGGCCACCTGACCACCCTGCTCGGCTCGATCGCCGCCGACCCCGACCAGGAGCTGGGCCGGCTCGACCTGCTCAACCCGAAGGAGCACCACCGGCTCACCGTCGACTGGGCCCGCAACCCGGTGGCCTTCCCCGAGCAGGACCCGGTGCACCTGCTGGTGGCCAAGCGGGCCGCCGAACGTCCGGACCAGCTCGCGGTGGTGCGCGGCGAGGAGCAGCTCAGCTACGCCGAACTCGACCGCCTGTCCGGGCTGTTGGCCCAGGTGCTGCGCGAGCGCGGCACCCGCCCCGGGGACGTCGTCGGCATCTGCTGCGAGCGCGGCCCCGCCCAGGTGGCCGCCACCCTCGCGGTGCTCAAGGCCGGCGCCGCCTTCCTGCCGCTGAACCCGCGCTTCCCGGCCGCCCGCCGGGAGCTGATGCTGAGCGAGACCGGCGCCCGGTTCGTGTTCACCCAGCGCTCGCTGGCCGCCGACTTCGCCGGATCGGCCGACTCCGCCGCCTCCGCGGCCGAGCCGCTGGTCCTGGAGGACCTGCGCCCGCAGCTCGACGCGCACACCGGAGCGGTGCCCGAGGGCCTGCCGGTGGCGCCGGACGCGCTCGCGTACATCGTCTACACCTCCGGCTCCACCGGGACGCCCAAGGGCGTGCTGCTGGGCCACGGCGGCCTGACCAACATGATCAACGCCTCGCGGCTGATCGTCGGCACCGGTCCCGACAACACGGTGTGCCAGCTCTCCTCGCCCAGCTTCGACGGCGCGGTCTGGGAGACCTTCCTGGCCCTGGTCTCCGGCGCCGTCCTCGCCATCCCGGCGAACGAGTCCGAGGCGCTCGGCAGCGAGCAGCTGCGCACCATGGCGGCCGGCCGGCCCACCGTTCTCGGGCTGCCGCCCGCGGCGCTGGCGGCGGTCGAGCCCGAGGCGCTGCCCGCCGGCTCGGTGGTGCTCGCCGTCGGCGACCGCTGCCCGGTCGTCCTGGCCCGCAAGTGGTCGCGGGTGCACCGCTTCATCAACGGCTACGGCCCGACCGAGAACACCGTCGGCGCCACCATGTTCGAGGTCCGGGCCGAGGAGGGCGGCACCCGGCTGTCGATCGGGCGGCCGCTGCCCAACACCGAGGTCTACCTGCTGGACCCGCACGGCAACCCGGTGCCGGCCGCCGTCACCGGCGAGATCCACCTCGGCGGCCGCGGCGTCGCCCAGGGCTACCTGGGCCGCCCGGAACTGACCCGCCAGCGGTTCGTCCCGCACCCCTTCGACGACGACCCCAAGGCGCGGCTCTACCGCACCGGCGACCTGGCCGCCTGGCTGCCGGACGGGCGGATCGACTTCCGCGGCCGCGCCGACGACCAGGTCAAGATCCGCGGCTTCCGGGTCGAGCCCGGCGAGATCGAGGCGGCCATGCAGCGCCACCCCGCCATCGAGCAGGCCGCCGTGGTGGTGCGCGAGAGCGACCGCGGCAAGCAGCTCGTCGGCTACCTGGTCGCCGCGCCCGGCCACGACCAGGGCGAGGCGGTCCGCGCGGTCCGCGCGGAGCTGACCGAGGAACTGCCCGCCTTCATGGTGCCGGCCGCGCTGATCCCGATGGACCGGATGCCGCTCACCACCAACGGGAAGGTCGACCGGGGCGCCCTGCCGGACGCCCGGGAGGCGCTGGCCCGCGTCGTCACCCCGCCGGACGGCCCGGTGGAGACCGCGCTGGCCGCGGTGTTCCGCTCGGTGCTGGGCGTCGAGGACGTCGGCGCCGAGGACGACTTCTTCCTGCTCGGCGGCGACTCCATCCTCTCCACCCAGGTGGTCGCCCGGGCCCGCCAGGAGGGCCTGCACTTCACCGCCCGGGACCTCTTCCAGCACAAGACCGTCGCCGCGCTCGCCAAGGTCGCCGGGACGGGCGACGCCGGGCCGGCCGAGGAGGACCCGTACCGCACCGGGCCCGTCCCGCTGACCGCCGTGCAGCAGTGGTTCTTCGAGCACCACACCGTCAACCCGGACCACTTCAACCAGTCCCTGCTGTTCGAACTCGTCCCGGGCACCGACGTCGAGGCCCTGCGCACGGCCCTGGCCGCGCTGGTCGCGCAGCACGACATGCTGCGCGCCCGCTACACCCGCGACGGCGCCGGGGTCTGGTCCCAGGAGGTGGCGGAACAGGCCGACGGGTGCTGGGACTTCCGGCTGCTCGACCTCGCCGGTGCCGGGGACGACGTCGAGGAGCGGCTCACCGAGGCGTTCCGGCAGGCCCAGCGGGGCCTGCGGCTGGCCGACGGGCCGCTGCTGCGCGCCGTCCTGGCCGACCTCGGACCGGACCGCCCGGCCCGGCTGTTCCTCACCGCGCACCACCTGGTGGTGGACGGCGTCTCCTGGCGCATCCTGCTGGACGACCTGCGCTCCGCCTACGCCGATCTGACGGCCGGCCGGCCCGTCCGGTTCGCCCCGCGCTCCACCTCCTTCGGCCAGTGGTCGCGCCGGCTGCGCGAGCACGCCCTGGCCGGCGGCTTCGACGACGAGCTCGCGCACTGGCGGGCGCTGCCCGCAGCCGTCGAGCAGTCCGCCGGGAAGTCCGCCGGGGAGCCCGTCGACACCGGCCGGTTCGGCGACCGCCGCACCGTGCGGCGCACCCTGACCGTGGACGAGACGGAGGCGCTGCTGCGCCGGGTGCCCGGCGCGCTGCGCGCACAGGTCCACGAGGTGCTGCTGACCGCCCTCGCCCAGGCGCTCGCGGCCCAGGGCCACGCGGGCGACGGCGGCACCGTGATCGACCTGGAGGGGCACGGCCGCGAGGAGATCCTGGACGGCGTCGACCTGTCCCGCACCGTCGGCTGGTTCACCACGATCTACCCCGTCCTGCTCGACGTGCCCGCGGACCTCGCGCCGCCCGCCGCCGTCCGGACGGCCAAGCGCCGGCTGCGCGCCGTGCCGCGCCGCGGCATCGGCCACGGCGTGCTGCGGCTGGCGGCGGACGCCGCCGCCCGGGAGGACCTGCGGGTCCCCGCCCCCAGGGCCCGGATCGGCTTCAACTACCTCGGCCAGTGGGACAACCAGCTGCCCGAGGGGGACCGGCTGGTCCTGCGTCACCTGGACCACGGCGGCGGCGACCACGAGCCGGCCGAGACCCGGACCTACGAGCTGGACGTCGCCGCCGCGGTCGAGGGCGGCCGGATGGAGCTGTCCTGCGTGCACGCGGGCGGCCGGTTCGACGACGCGGCCGTCACCGCCCTGCTCCAGGGCGTGCACGAGGCCCTGCGGGCGATCATCCGGGCCTGCGGATGACCGGCCGCACCGGTAACCCGGCCCCGCGGGGCCGACGGCAGAAAGGGACCGAGTGAACGACCAACCCTGGCTGGTGATCCCCCGGCCGCGCCCGGAGGCGACCCGGCGGCTGGTCTGCCTGCCGCACGCCGGCGGCAGCGCCGGCTTCTACCGGCCCTGGGCCAACCACCTCTCGGCGGCCGTCGAGCTCCAACTCGTCCAGTACCCGGGGCGGGAGGAGCGGATCGAGGACCCCTTCGTCGACGACGCCGAGACCCTGGTGGCCGAGCTGACGCAGGCGCTGCTGGAGACCGACCGCCCCGGCGTCGAGACGGTCGTCTTCGGCCACAGCATGGGTGCGCTGCTCGCGTACGAGACCGTGCAGTCGCTGCACGCGCACGGCCTCCCGGTGGCCCGGCTGGTGCTCTCCGGGTACCCGCCGCCGCAGGCGCCGAGCGGAACCGGTGACGCGGCGGCCGGGCGGGCGCCCGCCCGGCCGCGCGGCGACGACGACCTGCTCGCCACCGTCGCGGGCCACGGCGGGACCCAGATGTCGATCTTCGACGACCCGGACATCCGGGAGATGGTCCTGCCGATCCTGCGCAACGACTACCTGCTGATCGACTCCTACCGGCCCACCGCGCTGCGCCCGGTGGACTGCGGGGTCGTGGTGTTCACCGGGGACTCCGACGTCACGGTGAGCGTCGAGCGGGCCCGGGGCTGGGAGGCGCTGGCCGGCAAGGAGTTCGCCTTCCACGTGCTGCCCGGCGGGCACTTCTACCTGACCGCGCAGCGGGCCCGGGTGATCTCGCTGCTGCACGACTACCTGCTGGACGGGGACTGAGCGCCGGCCCGTCCGGGCCCGCGCCACCCCGCCGAATTCCGGCGACTTCCGCCGAACAGTTGGCATCCCCGACCATCGGGTGCCAGCTGTTCGGCATGTCGGAAAACTCTCGGCGAAGGCCCGGGCGGCGCTGGAGTGCGTGTTTCCGCTGAGACTTAAAAGCCTGTTTCCGATGGCGCCGCTGTCGGAGGATTTCGAGCCATGGGACAGCCCGGTCCTCCGGGTTGAACGACCGCTGAGAGGGTCAGGAATGCTGGGCAACGTCGTCATCGTCGGTGGTGGGACATCCGGTTGGATGGCCGCCTCGTACCTGCGCGCCGCATTCGGCGATCGCATTTCCGTCACGCTGGTGGAATCCAAGCGAATCAAGTCCATCGGGGTCGGTGAGGCGACCTTCAGTACCGTCCGGCATTTCTTCAACTACCTGGGCCTGCCGGAGCACGTCTGGATGCCCAAGTGCAATGCCACCTACAAGCTGGGCATCCGATTCGAGAACTGGCGGCGCAAGGGCCACTACTTCTACCACCCCTTCGAGCGTCTCCGGGTCGTCGACGGCCTCCCGCTCACCGACTGGTGGCTGAACAGCCGCTCCGGCGACCGCTTCGACCAGGACGTGTTCCTGATGGCCGCGATCTGCGACGCCGAGAAGTCCCCGCGCTACCTCGACGGCACCCTCTTCGAGCAGGACTTCAAGGAGGGCGGCGACTCGGCCGAGCGCGACACCCTCACCGAGCAGGACACCCAGTTCCCGTACGCCTACCAGTTCGACGCCTCGCTGCTGGCCGACTTCCTCTCCGAGTACGCCACCGAGCGCGGCGCCAAGCACATCGAGGACGACGTCGTCGAGGTCGTCCAGGACGAGCGCGGCTGGATCAGCGGCGTCCGCACCAAGGAGCACGGCCTGATCGAGGGCGACCTGTTCCTCGACTGCACCGGCTTCCGCGGCCTGCTGATCAACCAGACCCTGGAGGAGCCGTTCACCTCCTTCCAGGACACCCTGCCCAACAACCGCGCGGTGGCGCTGCGCGTCCCGGTCGACATGGAGAAGCGCGGCCTGCGCCCGTGCACCACCGCCACCGCCTCGGACGCCGGCTGGATCTGGACCATCCCGCTGTTCGGCCGCATCGGCACCGGCTACGTCTACTCCGACGAGTACACGACGCCCGAGCAGGCCGAGGCCACGCTGCGCGCCCAGATCGGCCCGGATGCGGAGGGCCTGGAGGCCAACCACATCAAGATGCGGATCGGCCGCACCCGCAACGCCTGGGTCAACAACTGCGTCGCGATCGGCCTGTCCAGCGGCTTCGTCGAGCCCCTGGAGTCGACCGGCATCTTCTTCATCCAGCAGGGCATCGAGGAGCTGGTCAAGCACTTCCCGGACGCCACCTGGGACCCGGGGCTGCGCCGCTCCTACAACCGCATCGTCGGCAACACCATCGACGGCGTACGGGAGTTCCTCGTCCTGCACTACAAGGCCGCGGCCCGCGAGGACAACGCCTACTGGCGGGACGCCAAGACCCGGGTGATGCCCGACGGCCTGGCCGAGCGGATCGAGCTGTGGAAGGCCAAGCCGCCGACGGAGGCCACCATCTTCCCGCACTTCCACGGGTTCGAGTCCTACTCCTACCTGGCCATGCTGCTCGGTCTCGGCGGCATCGAGCTCAAGGCCCCGCCCGCGCTCGCCCTGCAGGACTCCACCCGCGCGGAGAAGGAGTTCCAGCTGCTGAGCGACCAGTCGGCCGAGCTCCTGAAGCGCCTGCCCAGCCAGTACGAGTACCTCGCCCAGATGCACTGACCCGTCCGCGCCCCGAGAAAGGAGGCACCATGGACAGTCTTCCGTACGTACCGGCCGCGGTGACGCTCGCTCTGCTCGTCCCCGTGGCACTGCTCGGACGCCGCCTGGCCAAGCTGCTGCGACAGCCTGAGATCGTCGGCGAGATCATGGCCTGCCTCCTGCTCGGTGCGCTGCTGGCGAGCCAGTGGCACTGGAAGCCGGCCACCATGGACGGCGGGGCCGTCCTGGAGAAGGCGGGCCACCTCGGCCTCGCGCTCTTCCTGGTGGGCGCCGTCCACGAGATCCGGGCCGGCGGCAGCCGGCTCGGCGGGCGGACCATCGCCCTGACCGCCACCGGTTCGCTGCTGCTGCCGCTCGGCTGCGGCGTGGCGTTCGCCGCGTGGGTCCTGGCCGACGGCTCCCCGGCCCTGCGCGGCGGCGCACCGGCCGGGGTGCTGGTCCTGATGCTGGCGATCGCCCTGGCCGTCACCGCCGTCCCGGTGCTGGCCGGCATCCTGGACGACCGCGGCATGCTCAACACCGCGATCGGCCGGCTCTGCATGGCGGTCGCGGTCTCCATCGACGCCGTCACCTGGTCGCTGCTGGCGATCGCGGTCGGCCTCTCGCACGGTGGCGGGAAGATCACCCCGTACCTGGTGTTCGTCGTCGGCCTGCTGGGCGCGTGGGCGATCCGCCGGGCCGGCGGCCTCCCCGGGCCCCGGGCCTGGGCCGAGCGGATCCCGGTGGCGGTGCCGATCGGGCTGACCACCGCCGCGGCGGTGGCCGCCGCCCTGACCACCTCGCGGCTGGGCCTGACCGACGTGCTCGGGGCCGTCCTGGTCGCACTCGCCCTCCCGGGCGACAGCGGGACCGGGCCCTGGACCAGGGCCGCCAACACCGTCGGCGGCTGGGGCCGGTTCGTGCTGCCGCTGCTGTTCACGGTGACCGGCATGGGCCTCGCCTCGGCGCCGCTCAGCGTGTTCTCCTGGCAGGCCGTCGTCCTGTCGGTCGTGCTCGCGATCTTCGGCAAGCTGGTCGGCAGCTACTTCGGCGCGCGGGCGGCCGGCCGGCCCCGGGTGGAGTGCATGCGGATCGCGGTGTTCCTCAACGCCCGCGGCCTGACCGAGCTCGCCGTCCTCCAGACGGGCTACCAGGCCGGGATCCTCACCCCGGCGCTCTTCCTCGCCCTCGTCGTGATGGCCCTGTTCACGACGGTGCTCAGCGGCCCGCTGCTGTGGGTCATCGACCGGCGCACGGCGGACGCGGACGCGCCCCGGACCGCGTCGCCGGTCCCCTACCCAGTCGAGCGGTGAATCACGTGGAACTCGTCACCTCAACCCCCTCCGACTTCCGGACCTTCATGGCCGGCTTCCCGAGCGGCGTCTCCATCGTCACCTCGCTGGACGACACGGCCCGGCCCTGGGGCATGACCTGCTCCGCACTGTGCAGCGTCACCGTCGAGCCGCCCACGCTGCTGGTCGGCATGCGGGCGGAGAGCCCGACCCTGAAGGCCGTGCTGCAGAGCGGCGCGTTCGCGGTGAACCTGCTGCACGCCGACGGCCGCGGCACCGCCGAACTGTTCGCCTCCGGTGACCCGGACCGGTTCGACACCACCACCTGGCGGCTGCCCCCCGGCGCCGGCGGACCCCACCTGGTCCGCGACGCCCACGCGGTGGCCGACTGCCGGGTCGGCCAGGTGGTCCCGGTCGGCGGCCAGCGGATGGTCTTCGGCGAGGTCGTCCGGATCACCGAGCTCAGCGACGCACCGCCGCTGCTCTACGGGAGGAGACAGTTCAGCACCTGGCCCGCCTGACCGAGCGTCCCCACAAGCCCCCCCAGACCACCGTTGCGGAGGAGAGATGACCGCTCAACCCACTGACGCGGACACACCGCAGGGCATACCCGCCCGCGACCAGGGCATCCAGCGCCACAGCGCGATGCCGGTCCGGAAGTACCGGCCCTACGAGGCGGTCGGCCTGCCCGACCGCGGCTGGCCGGGCCGCCGCGCGGAACAGGCCCCGCTGTGGTGCAGCGTCGACCTGCGCGACGGCAACCAGGCCCTGACGGACCCGATGGACATCGCCCGCAAGCGGCGGATGTTCGACCTGCTGGTCGACATGGGGTTCAAGGAGATCGAGGTCGGCTTCCCCACCGCCTCCCAGGACGACCACGCCTTCCTGCGCCACCTCGTGGACGCCGACGCGATCCCGGACGACGTCGTCGTCCAGGTCATGACGCCGATCCGCGGCGACTTCATCGAACGCACCGTCAAGGCCCTGGAGGGCGTGCCGCGTGCCGTCCTGCAGATCTTCCACCCCACCTCGGAGGTCCAGCGCCGCCTGGTCTTCCGCAAGGACCGCCGGCAGACCACCGCCATGGCGCTCGACGGCGCCGAACAGGCCCTCAAGCTCCAGGACTCGATCCCCGGCACGGAGATCTACCTGCAGTACGCGCCGGAGTCCTACACCCAGACCGAGCCGGACTACGCGCTCGAACTCTGCAACGCCGTCCTCGACTTCTGGGCCCCGCGGGCCGCGCACACGCTGCGGATCAACCTGCCCTCCACCGTCGAGGTGTTCCCGCCGCAGGAGTTCGCCGACCGGATCGAGTACACCCACCGCAACCTGCTGCACCGCGAGCGCACCATCCTCGGCGTGCACCCGCACAACGACCGCGGCAGCGGCGTCGCCGCCGCCGAACTCGCGGTCCTCGCCGGGGCCGACCGGGTCGAGGGCACCCTCTTCGGCAACGGCGAGCGCTCCGGCAACGTCTGCCTGGTCACCCTGGCCATGAACCTGTTCTCCCAGGGCGTCGACCCGATGCTGGACCTGCGCGACATCGACGGCATCCGCCGGATCGTCGAGAGCTGCAACCAACTGCCCGTCCACGCCCGCCACCCGTGGGCCGGCGACTTCGTCTACACCTCCTTCGCCGGCTCCCACCAGGACGCCATCGCCAAGGGCCTGCGCGCCCGCGAGGAGTCCGGCCAGGACGTCTGGGACGTGCCGTACCTGCCCATCGACCCGCGCGACATCGGCCGCGACTACCAGGCGTTGATCCGGATCAACACCCAGTCCGGCAAGGGCGGCATCGCCCACCTGCTGCGCACCGAGCACGGCATCGAACTGCCGCGCCGGCTCCAGATCGACTTCGCCGCCGAGATGCAGGCGGTCTGCGAGGAGCTCGGCGGCGAGATCACCGGCGAGCAGCTGTGGGAGCACTTCGTCGAGCGGTACGTGGCGCTGGGCACCGAGGTCGCGCCCGGCCTGCCGGAGGCGGAGCCACTCGTGGCGACGCCCGGGGCGGCCGCCGGGGCGGTGGCCGGCTACGGGCTCGACGCCGTCGTCCAGGGCCTCGCCGTGGCCCGGGCCGGCGCACCGCTGGACGCCGTCACCGCCGCCCTCGAAGTCGTCGTGGACTCCCGCTCGTACTGGGGGGTCGGCATCGCCGACGAGGAGGGCGAGGCCGTCGGCCGGGCCGTCCGCGCCGCGTGCCTGCGGGCGCTGCTGGACGCCGAGCCGACCGGACTGTCCTAGCACGAGCCGGGGGCGGGGGAGGAGGAGCCAAGCATGCCCTGGAACACCTTGATCGACGTGGCGCGGGAGGACGTGCTCCCGCTGACCGCCCAGATCCGGGACGGCATCAAGCGGGAGATCGCCGAGGGGGCGCTGCACCCCGGCACCCGGCTGCCGTCCAGCCGTCAGCTCGCCGAGGACCTGCGGGTCTCCCGCAGCGTCGTCGTCGAGGCCTACGGGCAGCTCGTCGCCGGCGGCTACCTGGAGGCGACCCGGGGGTCGGGCACCCGGGTCGCCACCCACCTGGACCGGGGCACCCGGATGCCGACCCTGCTCAGCGACGCCCGCCCCGCCCCGGTGGTCCGCTGGGACCTGCGGGCCGGCGGCGCCGACGCCTCCGCCTTCCCGCAGCGCGAGTGGCTGGCCGCCTACCAGCGGGCCGTGCGCCGGCTCGGCCCGCGCGACCTCGGCTACCCGCCGGTGTCCGGGGTCCCGGCACTGCGCGGCGAACTCGCCCGCTACCTCGGGCGGGCGCGCGGCGTGCACACCACCCCCGAGCACGTCATGGTGGTCTCCGGCTTCGCCCAGACGCTCGGCCTGGTCTGCGCCACGCTGCCGCGCACCGGCCTCACCGCGCTCGCGGTCGAGGACCCGTGCCACCCGCAACAGCGCCAGTTCATCGTCGAGTCGGGCCTGGACTGCCCCTCCGTGCCGGTCGACGAGCACGGCATCGACGTGGCCGCGCTGGCCCGCACCGGCGCCCGCGCGGTGCTGGTCACCCCCGCCCACCAGTTCCCCACCGGGGCCGTCCTCAGCGCCGAGCGGCGGGCCGCCCTGGTCCGCTGGGCGGAGGACGTCGACGGCTGGATCATCGAGGACGACTACGACGGCGACCTCTGGCTGGACCACGGCCGCCGGCCCACCGCACTGCAGCGGCTGGCCCCGTCCCGGGTGCTCTACGCGGGCACCGCGAGCAAGTCGCTGGCTCCGGGGATGCGGCTGGGCTGGCTGGTCGCCCCGCCCCGGCTGCGCCGCCGGCTGGAGGAGGTCCGCGCCCAACGGGACCTCGGCTGCGACGTGTTCACCCAGCACGCGTTCGCCGAGGTGCTGGACAGCGGCGAGCTCGACCGGCACCTGCGGCGCCAGCGCGAACGGCTGCGGGCCCGCCGCGAGGTCTTCCACGAGGCCGTCCGCCGCCGGCTGCCCGGGGCCCGGATCATCGGCGCCTTCGCCGGCCTGCACGCCTACGTCCAGCTCCCGCACCGGGTGGACGAGGCCGCGCTGGTGGCCCGGGCGCTGCGCCGCTCGGTGCTGGTGCGCGGCGCCCGCTCGTACCACCACCGGTCCTGGCAGTCCGGGCCGGCCCTGGTGGTGGGCTACGCCGGGGTGCCCCGCAGCGGCGTCGCCGAGGCGGTGCGCGAACTGGGGGAGGCCTACGCCGAGTCGGCGGCGGACGGCTGCCTGCGCAGCGCCTGAGCCGCGGTCCCGGACGGAGCGCGGCCCCGGACGGAGCGCGGCGGAGTGGTCGGAGTGGTTCGAGAGACACCGGAAAGTGAGGACACGTCATGGTGACGACGAGGACGGGGGGCGCCCCCGCGCCGCTCGCGGTCCGGGCGGCGGCCTGGCACCTCCCGGAGCACCGGGTGCCGGTCGGCGAGCTGCCGGAAGTGGAGGGCCTGGACGCCGAGCACAGGACCGTCCTGGCCGGCCTCGGGATCGACACCGTGGCCGTCGACCGCGACCTCGGGCCGACCGGGCTGGCCGAGCGGGCGGCCCGCAGCGCGCTCGCCCGCGCGGGGCTCGCCGCGCAGGACCTGTCCGCCCTGATCGTCGTCGACTCCCGGGCCCCCGAGACCCTGCTCAGCTCCGAGGCGACCCGGCTGCAGGCCCGGCTCGGCGCCGAACAGGCCGTCACCTTCGGGGTGGGCGGCCTGGGCTGCGTCTCGATCGGCCCGGCCCTGCTCGCCGCCCGCGGGCTGCTCGCCGCCGACCCGGACGTCCGGCACGTCCTGGTCGCCCACGCGTCCACCCCGGCCACCCCCGGCCGCTACCGGCACCCGGTCACCGTCAACGGCGACGCCGGGCAGGCCCTGCTACTCGCCCGCACCGGCCCGGCGCGGGTGCTGGACCTGGTCCAGGAGACCAACGGCGCGTACTGGGACCTCTTCCGGGTGGACTACCGGGACCGTCCCTGGGAGAGCTGGCAGGAGGAGTGCCGGGACCTGCCCGGCTACTCCTTCCGGCTCGCGGTGGAGACCAGGAACCGGCTCACCGCGCTCCTGGACCGCCTGCTGAAGCGGCACGGCCTGGACCGCGCCGACATCGCCGGATACGCCAGCCAGAACCTCTCGGCGGGCGGACTCCGCTTCCTGGCGGAGTCGCTGGGCGTCGAACTCCTGCCGGAGTGCCGGGAGAACCTGGCCCGGTACGGCCACCTGGGGCCGAACGACGTCTTCCTCAACCTCTGGACGGCGCTGGCGAACGGGCGGCTGGCCGAGGGCGACCGGGTCGTCCTGGTCAACGTCAGCCCGGTGGCGGCCTGGAACCTGCTGCTGGTGGAAATCGGACCCTGGGAGAGCACCGCGTGACCGACACGGCTATCGAGATACGGGAGTTCCTGACCGTCGCGCTGCGCCGGCCGGTGGCACCGGACGAGGACTACTTCGCGCTGGGGCTCGCGGACTCGCTGTTCGCGCTGGAACTGGTGGTCTTCGTCGAGGAGCGGTTCGACATCCGGATCGAGGTCGACGACCTCGACCTGGACTCCTTCCGCACCGCCGAGCGGATCGCCGCGCTGGTCGAGCGCAAGCGGGCCGGCCTGGCCACCGGCGGGGAGACGGGGGCCGGCCGTGCCACCCGCGGCTAGCGCCACCCGGCCCCCCACCCAGGACGCCCCGGCCGCCGCCCGGGTCGACGCCGCGGCCGAACTCGCCGCCGCCGTCCGGGGCGAGGCCGGCCGCTGGGACGAACACGGCGCGCTCCCGGACGAGGCCGTCCGCGCGGTGGCCGCCGCCGGGCTGCTCGGCCTCGACCTGCCCGCACGCCACGGCGGCGCCGGCGCCACCCCGGCCCAGCTGGGCGAGGCCGTGGCGCACCTGGGTGGCGTCTGCGGCGCCCTGCGCGCGCTGCTCACCGTCCAGGGCATGACGGCCGCGGCGCTGCTGCGCTGGGGCGGGGAGGCGCAGCGTGCCCACTGGCTGCCCGCCCTGGCGTCCGGCGACCGCCTGGCCGGCTTCGCCGCCACCGAACGGGAGGCCGGCAGCGCGCTCGCCGAGGTCGGCACGAGGATCGAGGACGACGGCGAGCAGGTGGTCGTCACCGGCGCCAAGCGGTGGGTGACCTTCGGGCAGAGCGCCGACGTGTTCCTGGTGCTGGGGCGCACCGACGCCGGCCCGACGGCCGTCCTGGTGGAGGGCGACCGGCCCGGGATCGTCCGCGAGCCGGTCACCGGCCAACTGGGCCTGCGCGCCGCGCGGATCGCCCACCTCACCTTCGACCGGGTGCGGGTGCCCCGGGAGAACCTGGTGGCGCCGCCCGGGCTGGGCCTGACCCACACCGCGGCGGTGGCGCTGGACCACGGCAGGTTCACCGTGGCCTGGGGCTGCGTCGGCATGGCCGAGGCCTGTCTGGCGGACGCCGCCGAGCACGCCGCGCGGCGGGTCCAGGGCGGCGCGCCGCTGGCCGACCACCAGCTGGTGCGCTCGCTGCTCGCCCGCTCGGCCGTCGACGCGGCGGGCGCCCGGGCGCTGGCCGAGCGGGCCGCCGAGGCCCGGGCCGGTTCGCCGCTGGGCGCCGCCACCGAGACGGTGGTCGCCAAGTACGCGGCGGCCGGCGCGGCGAAGGCGGTCGCCGACCGGGCCGTCCAGGTCCTCGGCTCGGCGGGCTGCGAACCCGGCAGCCGGGCGGGCCGGTTCTACCGGGACGCCAAGGTGCTGGAGATCATCGAGGGCAGCCCGCAGGTCGCCGAACTGCACATCGCGGAGCGCCTGTTGCGCCAGGGGGTGCGCGGATGACCGGGCCGGACCGGCCGACGGTCAAGATCCTGGTCTGGGACCTCGACGACACCCTCTGGGACGGCACTGTGCTGGAGGGCGACGACCCCGCGCCGTTCCCCGCCGCGACCGCCGCGCTGCGGGCGCTGGACGAGCGCGGCGTCCTGCATGCCGTCGCCAGCCGCAGCGATCCGGCGATCGCCGCCGCCCACCTGGAGCGGCTCGGACTGCACGAGCTGTTCACCGTGCTGGAGATCGGCTGGGGGCCCAAGTCGGGCGCGGTGCGGCGGATCGCCGAGGCCATCGGCATCGGACTGGACACCGTCGCCTTCGTCGACAACGACCCGGTCGAGCGCGCCGAGGTGGCCGCCGCCCACCCGGTGGTGCGCTGCTACCCGGCCGAGGAGGTCGCCGCCCTGGCCGAACGGCCGGAGTTCCGGCCGGAGTTCGTCACGGCCGACGCCCGGCTGCGCCGCCTGCGCTACCGCGGCGAGGCCCGCCGCGGGCAGGCCCGGGAGGAGCACCAGGGCACCCCCGAGGAGTTCCTGGCATCGCTGGGCCTGGAGTTGACGATCCGTCAGGCCGAGCCGGACGACCTCGCCCGGGCCCACGAACTCACCGTCCGCACCCACCAGCTCAACACCACCGGCCGGACCTACGGCCTGGCGGAGCTGCGCGCGCTGTGCGACTCGCCCGACCACCGGGTGCTGGTCGCCGAACTGACCGACCGGTTCGGCGAGTACGGCACCATCGGCCTCGCGCTGAGCGAGCGGACCCGGCACCGGGAGGGCGACGGGCCGGACGGGCCGGCCGAGGTCCTGCGCCTGCTGCTGCTGTCCTGCCGGGTGATGTCCCGGGGCATCGGGCCGGCGCTGATCGGCCACGTCGTGCGCGCCGCCCTCGCCGAAGGACGCCGCCCGCTGGCCGAGTTCGTCCCCACCGACGTCAACCGGGTGATGCTGGTGAACCTCCGGTTCGCCGGGTTCACCGTGGTCGGCCAGGAGGAGGGCGGCCGGCTGCTGCTCGGCTACCCGGCCGCCGCCCCGCCGCCCCCGGCGCCGGGCCACCTTCGGCTACTCACCCCGGGCCCGGGGGCGACCCCCGGCCCCCGCGATCCGCGCACCATGCCGTGACCAGGAAGGACGCCGTGCACCCGCAAGACAGTCAGGGCCCCGAGACCGCCGCGACCCCCTCGACCGCCGGGGCGGCCTCGCCCGACTCGACGGCCGGGGCCGCCGAGCGGATCCCGGTCGGGGTCGTCGGCGCCGGGACGATGGGCACCGCCGTCGCCCAGGTCTTCGCCTCGGCCGGGCACCCCGTGGTGGTGGTCGACCGGCACCGCGCCGCCCTCGACGCCGGTCCCCGCCGGCTGAACGACGGCCTGCGCGCCGCCCGACTGCTCGGCCGCCGACCGGCCCCGGGCGAGGACCGCCCGTCGGCGGAGCGGACGGCCGAACTGATCGACTGGACGGAGGAGTTCGATCGGCTCGCGGAGGTCGGATTCGTCGTCGAGTGCACCTCCGAGCGGCTCGCCGTCAAGGAGCAGGTGCTCGGGGAGCTCGACCGGGTCTGCGCCCCCGCCACGGTGTTCGCCTCCTGCACCTCGGCCATCCCGGTCGCGCGGCTCGCCTCCTACACCGACCGGGCCGACCGGGTGCTCGCCACCCACTTCATGAACCCCGCCTACCTCAAGGAGACCGTCGAGGTCGTCCGCGGCCCCGCCACCACCGCCCGGACCCTGGAGACCACCCTCGCGCTGCTCGCCGGGGTCGGCCGCAGCGCCCACGTCGTCCTCGACGCGCCGGGGTTCGTCTCCAACCGGGTGCTGATGCCGATGGTCAACGACGCGGCCGCCCGGGTGCAGGAGGGCGTCGCCAGCGCGGAGACCGTCGACCTGATCTTCCAGGAGTGCTTCGGCCACGCCATGGGCCCGCTGCGCACCGCCGACCTGATCGGGCTGGACACCATCGTGGACACCCTCGACGTCCTGCTGGAGACCACCGGCGACGAGCGCTACCGGCCCTGCGAGCTGCTGCTCGACCTGGTGCGGCGCGGACACCTCGGCCGCAAGACCGGGCTGGGCTTCCACGCCTACGGGGCGCGCCCGTGACCGCCGGCCGGCCGGCCCCGGACGTGCTCGACCTGATCCGGGAGCGGTTCCGCGCGGTGCCCGACGGGATCGCCGTCGTGGTCGGCGGGGATCGACGGACGTACCGTCAACTCGACGTCGGGAGCCGGGTGCTGGCCGACCGGCTGGCCGCCGCCGGGGCCGCCCCCGGCCAGGTCGTCCTGGTGTACCGGCGCCAGGGCGTGCGCACCGTCGTCGGCATGCTGGCCGCGCTGCGGCTGGGCGCGGCCTGGTGCGTCCTGGAGCCCGAGCGGCCCGCCGCGATGGTCCGCGGGCTGCTGCGCGACAGCGGCTGCGCCGTCCTGGTGTACGACGACGGTGACCCGGCCACCCCGCCCGCCGCCGTCCGGGAGCTCACGGCCGGCTGCGGGCAGCCGGTCACGGCAGTGGCGGAGGCGGCGCAGGCGGGTGCCGTCGCGGTGGCCGGGCGGCCGGACGCCGCGGTGCCCCCGAACGCGCCCGCCTACGCCGTCACCACCTCGGGGACCACCGGGGAGCCCAAGTCCGTCCTGGTCTCCCGGGGCGCGCTGGCCCAGCTGGTCGCCTCCCGCGACGAGGACCCCGCCGCGACCACCTTCACGGCCTCCCGGCTCTCCTGGGACGGGCCGCTGCTGATGCTGTTCCACACCCTCTGCGGCGGCGGCACCGCGGTGCTGCCGGACGAGCGGGCGCTGCCCGACCCGGAGGCGGCCGCCGGGCTGGTCCGGCGCCACCGGGTCGAGGTGGCGGTCTGCCCGCCCTCCTTCCACCGGCTGATGCTGCCGCACCTGGCCGGCGCCGACGCCCACCTGCGCCGGTGGATCCTCGGCGGGGAGGCGCTGCCGGCCGCGCAGGCCGAACGGCACCGGGCTGCCCTGCCGGGCACCCGGCTGCTCAACGAGTACGGCGCCACCGAGACCACCGTGACCGTGGTCGCCCACCCCGTCCCGCCCGCACCGGCCGACCCCGTCCCGATCGGACGGCCCACCGCGGGGGCCCGGATCCACCTGCTGGACGAGCGGCTGGCCCCGGTGCCGCCCGGGCGGGCCGGCGAGCTGTACGTGGCGGGCCCGCAGGTCGCCGAGGGGTACGCCGGGCGCGCAGGGGAGACCGCGCTGCGGTTCGTCCCGGACCCGTTCGCCACCGCCCCCGGCGCCCGGATGTACCGCACCGGCGACCTCGCCGCCGCCGACGCCACCGGGGCCCTGGTGTTCCGGGGCCGGGCCGACGGGCAGCTCAAGGTGCGCGGCGTCCGGGTCGAGCGGGAGGCGGTGGAGGCGGCGCTGGAACGCCACCCCGCCGTCCGGCAGGCCGCCGTGCTCGCCGTCGCCGCGCCGGACGGCGGCACCGCGCTGGCCGCCTTCTGGGCCCCGGCCGATCCCGGCGCGCCCGCTCCGGCCACCGGCGACCTGATCGCGCACTGTGCGGCCCTGGTCGGCGGGCCGGCCGTGCCGGAGCGGTTCGTCCGGGTCGCCGCCTTCCCGCTCGCGCCGTCCGGCAAGGCCGACCTCAGGGCGCTGCGCGCGCTGCTGCCCGAGGAGCCGGCGCCGGTGGCGGCGGCAGGCGACGGCGGCGCCCGGCAGGTGGTGACGGGCTTCTGGACCGAGGTCCTCGGACACGGCGACTTCGGCCCCGAGGACGACTTCTTCGCCGTGGGCGGCAACTCGCACCGGGTGGTCGACCTGCACCTGCGCCTCGAACGCGCCTGGCCCGGCGCCGTCCGGGTCGGCCGGCTCTTCGACCTGCGCACCGTCGCCGACCAGGCCGCGGCCGTCGACACCGCCACCGCCACCGCCCCGACCCCCGGCCCGCCGCACGGCGCCCCCGTGCCCGGCGCCGCGTACGAAGTCTGACGACCGGACGAACGGACGACCGTGCACCGAGCCCGACGAACCGGAGCAGTGACCGTGACCAGGACCCCCGCGACGGAGCCCCGCGACACCGACATCGCCATCGTCGGCATCGGGGCCCGCTTCCCCGACGCCGACGACCTGGCGGCCTTCCGGGCCAACCTGGCGGCCGGGCGCGACTCGGTCGGCGACATGCCTGCCGAGCGGGCCGCCGCCACCGGACTCGACCCGGACGCGCGCTACCTGCCGATGGGCCACCTCGCCGACGTCCACACCTTCGACCACGCCTTCTTCGGCCTCTCCCGGCGCGAGGCCGCCCTGATGGACCCCCAGCAGCGGATCGCGCTGGTCCTCGCCCACCAGGCCGTCGAGGACGCCGGCTACGCGGCGAACGCCCTGCGCGCCCACCCGGTCGCCGTGGTGCTCAGCGCCGCCGCCTCCGGCTACCAGGCCGCCGCCACCGAGCCCGGCCCGCTCAGCGCACTCGGGAACGTCCCCTTCGCGCTGCCTGCCCGGATCGCCCACGTGCTCGGCTTCGAAGGTCCCTGCTACGCCGTCGACACCGGGTGCAACAGCTCGCTCGTCGCCGTCCACCAGGCCTGCCGCGAACTGCGCGACGGCGAGGCCGAGTACGCGCTCGCCGGCGGCTTCAGCGTGCGCCCCGGCGGCCTGCCCGCCCGGCTGACCGAGGGCATGACCGAACTCGTCTCCCCGAGCGGGCGTTGCCGGGCCTTCGACGCCGACGCCGACGGCACCGCCAACGGCGAGGGCGGCGCCGTCCTGCTGCTCACCACCCTCGGCCGGGCCCGCGCGGACGGCGCTCCCGTGCACGCGGTGATCCGTGGCAGCGCCGTCCGGCACAACGGCCGGGCGGCCGCCACCATCAGCACCCCGAGCGCGCCCGCGCACGCGGCGGTGATCGGCGCCGCCTGGCGTGCCGCCGGGCTCGACCCCGCCCTGGCCGGCTACCTGGAGGCGCACGGCTCCGGCACCCGGCTCGGCGACGCGGTCGAACTGGAAGGCCTGGCCCAGGTGTTCGGCCCGCTCGGCTTCGGCGCGCACGGCCGGCGGCTGCCGATCGGTTCGGTGAAGACCAACGTCGGCCACCTCGACCACGCGGCCGGGATCGCCGGCCTGGTGAAGGCCGTCCTCGCGGTCGGCCACGGCGAGCTCTACCCCTCGCTGCACTTCCGCCGCCCCGTCGACGAGGCCGCCCTGGAGCCGGTCGAGGTGGTCACCGGCCTGCGGCCCTGGGAGGGCGAGGAGCGGATCGCCGGGGTCAGCTCGTACAGCCTGGGCGGGATCAACGCTCACTGCGTGGTCCAGCGGCCGCCCGCCCCGCCCGCCCCGCCTGCGCCGGCGGCCGCGACCGCCCCGCGCCCGGCCCGGCTGGTCGGCGTCTCGGCGCGCAGCCGCTCCGCGCTGGCCCGGCTCTGTGCGGACCTGGGCGCCGCGCTGGCCGCCTCGACCGCCGAGCTCGACGACGTGGCGTTCACCCTCAACTCCGGGCGCAACCGCCACGAGCACCGGGTGGCCGTGCCGGCCCGGGACACCGCCGACCTCGGTCGCAAGCTCGCCGAGCGGGCCACCCGGCCGGGCGGGTCGGCCGACGACGCCCCGTACGGCAGCCGGACCAGGCCGCCCGCCGTCTGCCTGCTGCTCTCGCCGGACGCCGCCCCCGACGCCCCCGCCCCGGCGCCGCTGCCCGCCGAACTCCCCGCCGCCGGGCCGCAGGCCGCGCTGCTGGCGGGCCAACTGGCCGTCCATCGAGAGCTGGTGCGCAGCGGCGTCCCGGTCGACACGGTGCTGAGTAGCGGCGTCTCCCGCTACGCGGCCCGGCACCTGCTCGGCACCCTCACCGCCGAGGACAGCCGGGAGCTCGCGGCCGGGGCCGAGGCCGCGCCGCCGGACCGGGAACGGCTCGTCGCGGCCGCCGAGCGGCTCGCCGCCGCCGGACCGGTGGTGTTCGTCGACCCGGGCCCCGACGGCGTCCTCGGGCGGCTGCTCGCCGAGCGGTTCGGCCCGCAGGGGCAGGACGGCGCACGGCTGGTGACGGCGACCGCGTCGGACGGCGGCTTCGCGGCGCTGCTCGGGCGGTTGTACGAGGCCGGCGTCGACCTGGACTGGTCCGCGCTCGGCCCCGCCCCCGGCAGCGCCCGTCGCCTGCGTCTGCCGGGGCACCCGCTGGCCGCGACCCCGTGCTGGATCCGGCCGCCGGCCGTACCGGCGGCGCCCGCCGTACCTGCTGCGCCGACCGCTCCCGCCGGGCCCGTCCCGGCGCCGAGCGGGTCCGGCGGCGACGAGGACCCGGAGCCCTGGCTCGCCGGGGTCCTGGGCGAACTGCTGCACAGCGACCGGCCGTTGGGTCCGGACGCCGACTACTTCGAGCTCGGCGGCAACTCCATCATCGCCCTCCAGCTCGCCGACCGGATCCAGACCCGGTACGGCTTCCGGCCCCGGCTGCTCGACGTCTACGAGCACCCCGCCGTCGGCGCGTTCGCCCGGCTCATCCGCCGCCGGGCCGGAGCCCCGGCGGCGGACGTCCTGCCGCCGATCGTCCCGCGCGGCACCCCCGTCACCTCCTTCGGCCAGGACCGCATCTGGTTCCACCACCAGCTCGACCCGGACACCACGCTCTACAACCTGCCGATGGTCAGCCAGGTCAGCGGCCCGTTCCACGTCGACGCCGTCCGCGGCATGTGGCACGACCTGATAGCGCGCCACGAGGTGCTGCGCTCCAACTTCGCCGAGGAGGACGACGAGCCGGTGCTGCACGTCCGCCCGGAGCCCGGGGACTTCTTCGTCTTCCGGGACGTCTCGGGGGAGCCGGACCCGCTCGCCGCCGCCCGGGAGCTGGTCCGGCAGGCCGCCGAGTACCGCTTCGACCTCGCCCACGACCCCCTGGTGCGGGTGCTCGTGGTCCGGATGGCACCCGAGGAGCACGTGCTCCAGGTGACCATGCACCACGCGGTCAACGACGGCGCCTCGCCGCGGATCTTCGAGCGCGAGCTGCCCGAGCTGTACGCCGCCCGCCGGGAGGGCCGCCCGCACCGCCTCGCGCCGCTGCCGATCCAGTTCGCCGACTACGCGGCCTGGCAGCGCGAGCTGGTGGCCGGCCCGGCCCTGGAGCGCGAACTCGCCTACTGGTGCGAGACCCTGAGCGCCGCCCCGGTGCTGCGACTGCCCACCGACCAGCCGCGCCCGGCCCGCCGGGACTACGCCGGCGACCTGGTGGTGTTCACCGTGGACGCGGCACTGATGCGCGAGCTGCGCCGGCTCGCGGCGGACCACTCGGTGACCCTCTTCGTGGTCCTGCTCGCCGGCTTCTACCTCCTGCTGGCCCGCCGCAGCGGGCAGGACGACCTGGTCGTCGGCACCCCGACCACCGGGCGCAACCGGCCCGAACTGGAGGGCCTGATCGGCTTCTTCAACAGCACCGTGGCGCTGCGCGCCGACCTGTCCGGCGCCCCGTCGGTGGCCGGCTTCCTGCACCGGGTGCGCGCCGTGGTGCTGGAGGCCCTGGAGCACCAGGAGGTGCCCTTCGACCGGGTCGTCCAGGCCCTGACGGACGAGCGCGATCCGGGCCGGAGCCCGCTGTTCGACGTGTTCTACGTGCACCAGGACCTGCCGCCGATCCAGCAGATCCTGGGCACCTCGACCGGGTACTTCGACATCGGGCACAACGCCGGCAACCTGTTCGGCGGACTGCCGGCGGGCACCGCCAAGTTCGACCTCACCCTGATCACCTCCGACCGGATCGGCGACGAGGCCATGGACGCCTGCCTGGAGTTCAGCACCCAGCTGTTCACCGCGGCGACGGCGCGCGGGTTCGTCGAGGAGTACACGGCGCTGCTCCGCGAACTCACCGCCGCCGACGGCGAGTCGCCGCTCTCCCCGCTGTGGGCCGGGGCGCCGGCGGCCGACCCCGCCGACGCGGTTCCGGCCGGTCTCCCCGGTCCGGTCCGGCTCGACATCCCCACCGACCGCCCCCGCCCGGACCGCGCCGACCACACCGAACGCAGCGTCACCGTCCCGGTCGACGAGCCGCTGCGCGCCGCGATCGCCCGGTTCGGCCCGCACCCGGACCGGGTGCTGCGGGCCGGCTGGCTGGTGCTGCTCTCGTGGATCTCCGGACAGGACGAGGTGGCCGTCGGCCTGCCCGGCGGCTCCCTGCTGCGGGCCGACCTCGCCGACGAGCCCGGCTTCGCCGACCTGGTCGGGCGGACCGCCGTCGAGGGGACGACCGGCGCCGCAGCCCAGCTCCCGGTCCGCTCCCGGGGCGCCGACGGCAGCGGGCCGGGCGGGGCCGAACTCGACCTGGGCTGGCGGGAGGGGACCGGCCCCGGCCCCGCCGCCCTGACCGTCCACTACGCCCCGGAACTCTTCGACCCGGCGACCGCGACCGGCTTCGCCACCGGGCTGCGCGAGCTGCTGCGCGGCCTGCTGGCCGAGCCCGACCGCCCGGTCCACGACGTGGCGGCCGAACATGCCGACCCTACGGCCGAGCCGACCGACGCCGACGCGCCCGAGGCCGTGACCCCGCAGACCGACGACGACACCGTGAGGGCCCGATGAGCAGCTCCGCCGCCACCCCGCTCGACGCCGCCCGGCGAGCCGTCCTGCGGGACACCCCGTCCCTGCCCGCCGACTGCGTGGCGCGCCTGGTCCGGTTCGAGGGCCGGGTCGAGCCGGAGCGGCTGCGCCGCGCGGTGGCCGGGTCCCTGGCCGAACGGCCCGGTCTGTACGCCACCTTCCGGGCCTCCGGCGAGGCCGGCCGGCTGCGTCCGGCGGGCGCGGGCCCGGCGCCCGTGGTCGAGGTGCTGGACCTCGGCCCGGAGGAGCCGGACGGCTGGCTCGCGGCCGAACTCGTCCGCCCGCTGGACCTGGTGGGCGGGCCGTTGGTGCGCCACGTGCTGATCCGCGAGCCCGGCGGCGCCCTCGCCTGGTTCCTGCGCCACCACCGGCTGGTCGACGACGACGCGGGCCTGGCCGCGGTGGTCCGCCGGGCCGCGGAGCTGTACGCGGACGGGGGTGACCCCCTCCCGCCGAAGGCCGAGAACCGCACCGCCGAGAACCGCACCGCCGAGAACCGCCCCGCCGACCGTGCCTACTGGCAGGAGGTGGTGGCCGGGCTGTCCGCGCCCGAGCCCGCCGCCGCCCGGCCCGCCGGCGCGCTCGCGCCGCCGGCCGATCTGCCCTGGCTGCCGGTGGCCGGCCCGGCCGCGTTGGCCCGGGTGGCCCGGGCCGGTGGCGCGGGGCCCGGGGCCGTGCTGCTCGGCGCCGCCGCCGTGGCCGCGCACCGGCTGACCGGCGTACCGGAGTTGCTGCTCGGGCACTGGCTGGAGGCGCCCGGCCCCGGCGGCCGCGGTCTGGTCGTGCCGGTGCGCCTCGCCGTGACCCCGGAGCTGACCTTCACCGAGGTGGTCCGGCGGGCCGGCCGCGCGCTGCGCGGGGCCCGTCGGCACGGCCACCGTCCGGACCTGGACCTGCCCTGGTCCGCCGCGTCCGGGTACGGCCTGGTCACCGGCCTCGCCGACAGCGCCGAGCGGGTGGCGTTCGGCGCCGAGGCCGTGGCCGTCCTGGCCCGCGCCTGGGGCGAGCCGGTGGACGGCCGGTTCCTGCGCGCGGACCCGGCCCCGGGGGCGTGGCGGGTCGCCGTCGGCGGCCACGGCGCCGATGCCGCGGAGCACCGCCGGATCGTCCGGCTGCTGGAGCGGCTGGCGGCCCGGCCGGACGAGCCGGTGCACTCCTTCGACGTGGCGGGCCCGGACGAGCTCGCCGTGGTGGGGAAGGCCAACGCCACCGACCGGGCGGTGCCCGAGACCACCGTGCCCGAGGCCTTCGCCGCCCAGCTGGCGCGGACCCCCGACGCCGTCGCGGTGCGTGGCCGTGGCGCGGTGCTGGACTACGCGGCGCTGGACGAACGGTCCGAGCGGATCGCCCGGCGGCTCGCCGGCCTCGGCGTCGGCCGCGAGGACGTCGTCGCGGTGCTGCTGCCCCGCACCCCCACCCTGGTCGCGGCCGTGCTGGGCGTGCTGAAGGCCGGCGCCGCCTACCTGCCGGTGGATCCGGGCCACCCGCAGGGCCGGGTGGCGTTCCTGCTCGCGGACACCCGCCCCCGGGCGGTGCTGACCACGGCGGAGCTCGCCGCCGCCCTCCCGGCGCCGACCGCCGACGGCCCGACCGTCGTCCTGCTCGACGACGAGGGCACGCGGAACGGCACGTTCGCCGAGGCCGCACCCGCCCGCCCGCTGCCCGGCAACGCGGCGTACGTCATCCACACCTCCGGCTCCACCGGGACGCCCAAGGGCGTGGTGGTCACCCACCGCGCCGTGGCCAACCTCGCCGCGTGGGCGGCGGCCGAGCTCGGCCCCGAGGCCTTCTCCCGGGTGCTCGGCGCCACCTCGCTCTCCTTCGACCTGTCCGTCTTCGAGCTCCTGGTGCCGCTGTTCGTCGGTGGCAGCGTCGACCTGGTCGACAACCTGCTGGCGCTGCTGGAACGCCCGGACTGGTCCGGCAGCCTGGTCAACACCGTGCCGTCGGTGTACCAGCAGGTCGCCCGGGCCGAGTGGGTACGCGAGCGGGCGCAGACCTACGTGTTCGCCGGCGAGCCGCTGCCCGCCGCACTGGTCCGCCTGGTGCACGCCCGCAACCCGCAGGCCCGGGTGCTCAACCTCTACGGGCCCACCGAGGCCGTCGTGTACGCCACGGCCGGGGCGTGTCCGCCCGGTGTGCCCGGGGAGCCGTCGATCGGCGTGCCGGTCGGCAACGTGCGGGCCCACGTCCTCGACCCGGCCCTGCGGCCCGCGCCGCTGGGCGTCGCCGGCGAGCTCTACCTGGCCGGCGACTACCTGGCCCGGGGCTACGCCCACCGGCCCGGTGCCACCGCCGTGCGCTTCCTCCCCGATCCGTTCGGCCCGCCCGGCGCCCGGATGTACCGCACCGGGGACCTGGCCCGCTGGAGCGCCGCCGGGGAGCTGGAGTACCTCGGCCGGACCGACCACCAGGTGAAGGTCCGCGGCCACCGGATCGAACTCGGCGAGATCGAGGCCCGGTTGACGGCCCTGGCCGGTGTCCGGCAGGCGGTGGTGGTCGCCACCGACGACGGCGAGGGCGACCGTCGGACCACGGCCTTCCTGGTGGCCGACGAGGGCCACCCGGCCGATCCGGAGGGTGTCCGGGCCGCGTTGCGCGCGGAACTGCCCGCACCGGTCGTGCCGGCCGCACTGGTCTTCCTCGACGCCCTTCCGACCAACACCAGCGGCAAGACCGACCGGACCGCGCTCGCTGCCCTGGCGGCCGCGCCCGAGACCCGGTCGGAGACCCGCGCGGTCGCAGGCGCTACGCGTACCCAGGTGCTGCGTGAGCTCTTCGCCGGCGTGCTCGGCCTGCCCGACGTCGGCCCGGACGACAGCTTCTTCGTCCTCGGCGGCGACAGCATCCGCTCCATCAAGCTGCTCCGCCGGGCCCGCCGGGCCGGGCTGGCGCTCGCCCCGGAGGACGTGTTCGCGCACCCGACCCCGGCCGGACTCGCGGCGGTCGCCACCCCGCTCAACCCGGCCGCCCCCGGCCGGCCCGCCGAAGGCGAGCTGCTCCCGCTGGACGCCGCCGAACGCGCCTGGCTGCAGGCCCGGTTCCCGGGCCACCGGGACGTGCTGCCGCTGACCCCGCTCCAGGAGCGGCTGCTCTTCTCCCCGTACGGCCACGGCCACGGCGGCGGCGACGCCTACGTGATGCGGCTGTGGATGGACCTCGACGGGCGGCTCGACCCGGTGGCACTGCGCGGGGCCGTCGAGGCGTTCTGCCGCCGCCACCCGAACCTGTCGGCCGGGTTCGTCCGCCTCCCCGGCGGCCGCCCGGTCCAGGTCGTGCCGGACCGCCTCCCGCCGTTCACGGAGGTGGACCTCAGCGGTCTGGCGCCGGCCGAACAGGAGGCGGAGACCGAGCGGTTGGCCGCCGAGGACCGCACCACCCGCTTCGACCCGGCCGACCCGCCGCTGATCCGCTTCACCCTGCTGCGGCTCGGACCGGAGCGGTACCGCCTGGTGCTGGTCGCCCACCACACCCTGATCGACGGCTGGTCCAACCAGCTCCTCCTGCCGGAGCTGTTCACGCTGTACCGCGACCCGGCCGGGCTGGCCGAGCCGGTGCCGCTGCGCGACCACCTGGCCTGGCTGGCGGGCCGGGACCACGAGGCCGCCCGCCGCGCGTGGCGCGAAGCCCTGGCCGAGCCGCTCGAACCCACCCTGGTGGTGCCGGCCGGGCTGCCGCCCGCCACCGGCTGGCCGGGCCGCCGCCACCGGCTCCTGGGCGGGCCGCGCACCGAGCGGCTCGGCGCCCTCGCGGCCCGACTGGGTGTCACCCTCAACACCGTGCTGCAGGCCACCTGGGCGCTGATGCTGGCCGAGCGGACCGGCCGCCCCGACGTGGTGTTCGGGATCATCGTCTCCGGCCGCTCGCCCGAGCTACCGGGTTCCGAGTCCGTCATGGGGTTCCTGATCAACACCCTGCCGCTGCGGATCACCCTGCGGGAGGACGAGTCGCTGGCCGGGCTGCTGACCCGGGTCCAGCG
Organism: Kitasatospora sp. NPDC087861; assembly: GCF_044742585.1. Classification (NCBI taxonomy): domain Bacteria; kingdom Bacillati; phylum Actinomycetota; class Actinomycetes; order Kitasatosporales; family Streptomycetaceae; genus Kitasatospora; species Kitasatospora sp. NPDC087861. The sequence goes on along the minus strand of NZ_JBIUUS010000027.1, from coordinate 34,811 downwards.
CGAGCAGGCCCGGATGATCGCCCACCAGCACCTGGGAATCCCCGAGATCCAGCGGGCGACCGGGCTCGGCGAGATCTTCGACACCGTCATGGTGTACGAGAACTTCCCGCAGTCCGGCGACCAGAGCGACGCGCTCCCGGGGGTGCGGATCTCCGCCTCCGGCAGCGAGACGGCCGCGCACTACCCGCTGACGCTGATGGCGATACCGCGCGACGGCGGGCTGGAGCTCGACGTCCTGCACCGCGAGGACGTCGTCGACGTCGAGGGTGCCGACGCCCTGCTGGCCCGGGCGCTGGAGCTGCTCGACACCCTCACCGCCGAACCCGGCACCGCCGTCGGCGCCCTCGGCCTGCTCAGCCCCTGGCCCGCGGCCGCCGGGCCCGCCCCGGTGCGCACGGCCGACCCCGCCCCGGCGCGCACGGCCGACCCCGCCGAGGCGGCCGACGGCCCGGAGCCCATGCTGGCCCCCCTGCTGGCGCTGCGCTCGACCGGCACCGGGGCACCGCTGTTCTGCGTGCACGCGGCCGCCGGGATCGGCTGGACGTACGGGGCACTGCTGGGGCCGCTCGGCGATCGGCCGCTCTACGCCCTGCAGTCCCGCGGCCTCGACGGCCGGGGCCCGCTGCCGGCCAGCGTGGAGGAGGTGGCCGAGGACTGCCTGCGGGAGATCCGCGCCGTCCAGCCCGAGGGGCCCTACCACCTGCTCGGCTGGTCGTTCGGCGGCCTGGTCGCCTACGCCGTGGCCACCCGGCTGCAGGAGCAGGGTGCGGAGGTGGGGCTGCTCGCCCTGCTCGACAGCTACGTGCTCGCCGACCTGCCCGCCCGGACGGCGGCCGAGGTCCTGGAGGAACAGGGCCAGGTCCGCAACGCCCTGCTGCGGCTGGCCGGCGTCGACCGCCCCGCCGACGCGCCCGCGCCGACCGCCGAGGAGTTCCTCGCACTCGCCGGGAAGTCCGAGTCCCCGCTCTCCGTCTTCTCCGAACGCCACCTGACCGCGCTCGCCGAGGTCTACGACAACAACGTCCGGCTCGGCCGGGCCTACCGTCCCGGCCGGTTCCACGGCGACCTGCTCCTGATCGAGGCCGTCCCCGAGACCAGCGGGCCCGTCCAGGACCCGGAGAGCTGGCTGCCCTACCTGGGCGGGCGGCTGCTGCGGCACCGGACCGACCACGGCCACCAGGACCTCGGCGGCCCGGCCGCCCTGGTCGACCTCGCCCCGGCGCTGCTCGACCGGCTCGGCGATCCGGCCGGGCCGCGCGGCCCGGAAAGGAACTGACGCATGCCCACCCGACGCCACCCGCTCACGGCGCCGCAGACGGGGATCTGGTTCGGCCACGAGGCCGACCCCACCCGGCGGCGGTACACCGCCGGTCAGTACGTCCAGATCCACGGCGCGATCGACGAGGAGCTGTTCGAACGCGCGCTGCGCGGCGTGGTGGCCGGCAGCGAGAGCATGCGGGTGCGCTTCGAGCCCACCGCCGACGGCGCCGTCCAGATCGTCGAGGACGCCGCCGACTGGCCGCTGCACCGGCTCGACCTGCGCCACCACGAGGACCCGGCCGCCGCCGCCCGGGAGTTCACCACCGCCGGGCTCGCCCACGCGTACGACCTGACCGCAGGCCCGCCCTTCGACTTCCACCTCCTGCGGACCGGCGAGGCGGAGTACCTGTGGTACCTGCGGATGCACCACATCCTGTGCGACGGGGTGGGCGCGGCCGGGCTGATGCGCCGGGTGGCGGCCGAGTACACGGCGCTGCGCGCGGGCGAGCCGGCCGGCACCGGCGTGCACGACCCGCTCTCGGCCCTGCTCGACGACGACGCCGCGTACCGGGCCTCCGCCCGGTTCCGCACCGACGCCGAGTTCTGGGCCGAGGAGTTGGCCGGCCTCGCCGACCCGCCCCGCCTCGCGGGCGGGCGCGGCGGCCTGACCGGCTCCGGCGCGACCGGCTCCGGCGCGCGCCCGCCGGTCGCCGTCCGGACGGAGTTGTCCGCCGAGCGCTGGGCCGCCGTCCGGGAACGGGCCGGGGCGGGCTGGACCACGCTGTTCCCGGCCGCGCTGGCCGTCGCGCTGCACGCCGACACCGGCGAGCGCGCGGCGGCGATCGGCCTCGGCGTCCGCGGCCGGGACGCCGCGCTGGCCCGGCGGGCCTTCGGCATGACCGCGAACGTCGTCCCGCTGCGGCTCGCCGTCGACCCGGCCGGCACAGTCGCGGACCTGGTGTCGGCCACGGCGGACCGGGTCCGCGCCGCGCTGCGCCGCCAGCGCTACCGCTTCGAGGACATGCTCCGTGACACCGCCGCCGTCCGGGGTGACCGGCCGCTGGTCGGCCCCACCCTGAACCTGCTGCCCCTCGACCTAGGCCTGCGGTTCGACGGGATCCCGGCCACCGTGCACGAGGTCTCGCCGGGCCTGCCCGAGGACTTCGCCCTCGGCGTCTACGACAACGGCCGGGACACCCTGCCGGTGTTCGCCGACGCCGTCGGCGCGTACGGCGAGGACACCGTCCGGGCCCACCTGGACCGGCTGCTCGACCTCGTCACGGCGCTGGCCGAGGCCCCGGACGGCCTCCCGGTCGGCCGGCTGTGCGCCGGCGGCGGGGGAGCCCTGCCCGTACCCGCACCCGTACCCGTACCCGCGCCCGCCGGGGCCGACCAGGACGGCGACACCCTGGTGTCGCTGTTCGAACGGCAGGCCGCCGCCCGCCCGGACGCGCCCGCCGTGGTGCTAGGCGAGACCGTCCTGAGCTACCGCGAACTCGACCGGCGCGCCGACCGGTTGGCCCGCCGGCTCGCCGCCCGGGGCGTGCGCCGCGGCGACCTCGTCGGCGTCGCCCTGCACCGCTCGCCGGAGCTGGTGGCCGCGCTGCTCGGCGTCCAGAAGGCCGGCGCCGGCTACCTGCCGTTGGACCCGGACTACCCCGCCGAGCGGCTGCGCGCGACGATCGACGACGCCGCACCCCGGCTCGTGGTGACCGACGACTCCGCGTGGGCGGCGCTCCCGGACGGCGTCGAGAGCCTGCCCGTCGACGGCGGGGACGAGCCCGCCGACCGGGAGCAGGCGGTGCCGGAGCGCCCCGGCCCGGACAGCGTCGCCTACGTCATCCACACCTCCGGCTCGACCGGCCGGCCCAAGGGCGTCCTGGTCACCCACCGCAACGTCACCCGGCTGCTCGCCACCACCGCCGACCGGTTCGGCTTCGGACCGGACGACACCTGGACGCTGTTCCACTCCTACGCCTTCGACTTCTCGGTCTGGGAGCTGTGGGGCGCCCTGCTGCACGGCGGCCGGCTGGTCGTCGTCCCCCGGGACACCGCCCGCTCGCCCGAGGAGTTCCTGCACCTGCTCGCCGACGAGCGGGTCACGGTGGTGAACCAGACCCCCTCGGCGTTCACCCAGCTGGCCGCCGCCGACGCCGCCCACCCCGGCCCGAGCGCCCGGCTCGCCCTGCGCTACGTCGTCCTCGGCGGCGAGCAGCTCGAACCGTGGCGGCTCGCGGACTGGTACCTGCGCCACCCGGACGACGCGCCCCGGCTGGTCAACATGTACGGCATCACCGAGACCACCGTGCACGTCACGGCCGGCGACCTGGATGCCGCCGCGACCGCCGCCGGCACCGCGACCGTCGGCGAGGCGCTGCCGGACCTGCGGGTCCACCTGCTGGACGCCGCCCTGCGCCCGGTGCCCGACGGCCTGCCGGGCGAGCTGTACGTGGCCGGCCCCGGCCTCGCCCGCGGCTACCTCGGCCGCCCCGCCCTGACCGCCGGGCGCTTCGTCGCCGACCCGTTCGGCCCGCCCGGCACCCGGATGTACCGCAGCGGGGACCGCGCCCGCCGCCGCCCCGACGGCGAACTGGAACACCTCGGCCGCACCGACCGGCAGGTGAAGATCCGCGGCTACCGGATCGAGCCGGGCGAGATCGAGGCCGTGCTCGCCGCGCTGCCCGGCATCTCCGGCGCCGCCGTCCTGGCCACCGAACGGGAGCCCGGGCACCGGACGCTGACCGCCTATCTGCTCGGCACCCGGGAGGCCGTACGGGAGGCCGCCGACCGCGCGCCGCAGGTGCTCCCGCAGCACCTGGTGCCGGCCGCCCTGCACGCCGTCGACGCCTTCCCGCTGACCGCCAACGGCAAGCTGGACGAGCACCGGCTGCGGGCCCTGGCCACCGCCCCGGCGGACGGCCGCGGCGATGGCCGGGACGGTGGCCGGGGCCGGGCGCCGCGCGGGGAGCGCGAGCTGCGGCTGCACCGGCTGTTCGCCGAACTGCTCGGCGCCGACGGCTTCGGCGCGGACGAGAGCTTCTTCGCCCTCGGCGGCGACTCGCTCACGGCGAACCGGCTGGTGGTCCGCGCCCGGGCCGAACTGCCCGCCGAGCTGACCATCCGGGACGTCTTCGCGGCGCCCACGGTGGCCGGCCTGGCGGCCCGGATCGGCGCTCGGAGCGGTACCGGCCGGGGTGCTGCCGAGGCCGTGCCGCCGGCCGGCTCCGAGCGCCCGCAGGCCGGCCCCCGGCCCGAGCGGATCCCGCTCTCGTACGCCCAGCGCGGCCTGTGGTTCCTGCACCGGCTCGGCGACCAGGAGTCGACCTACCACGTCCCGCTGGCCGCCCGGCTGACCGGGCCGCTCGACCTGGCGGCGCTGCGGGCCGCCGCGGGCGACGTCCAGCGGCGGCACGAGAGCCTGCGCACGGTGTTCCCCGCCACCGACGGCCGGCCCAGCCAGCGGATCCTCGCCGACCCGCCGGTCCCGCTGACCGTCCGGCACCTCGAACCGGACGCCCTGGACGCGGCGTTCGCCGAGGAGGTGCACCGTCCGTTCGACCTCGAAGCGGGCCCGCCCTGGCGCCTGGCCGTCCTCGGCGCCGGGCCCGAGGAGCACGTCCTGCTGATCGTCCTGCACCACATCACCGCCGACGAGCAGTCGCTGCTCCCGCTGACCCGCGACCTGGCCGCCGGCTACGCCGCCCGGGCCCGCGGCCGGACCCCCGAGTGGCCCCGACTGCCGCTCCAGTACGCCGACTTCACGCTCTGGCAGCACCGCATGCTCGGCGCCGGCGACGACCCCGGCAGCCCGCTGGTGGCCGAACTGGCCCACTGGCGCGCGGTGTTGAGCGGCGCGCCGGAGCGCACCGCGCTGCCGGTGGACCACGAGCCGCCGGCTGGGGCGGCGCTGCGCGGGGCCGCCGCCGAGTTCCACTGGGACGCCGAACTGGTGTCCGCCGCATTGGAGTTGGCGGCCCGGCAGGGGGCAACCCTGTTCATGGTGCTGCACGCGGCCGTCGCCTGCCTGCTCGCCCGGTCCGGCGCGGGCACCGACCTCGTGCTCGGCACGGTCACGGCCGGCCGCGCCGAACCCGCGCTGGACGACCTGGTCGGCTACTTCGCCCAGCCGCTGGCCCTGCGCACCGACCTCTCCGGCCGCCCGGGCTTCGCGGAACTGCTCGACCGGGTCCGGCACGCCGACCTCACCGCCTTCGCCCACGACCGGGCGCCGTTCGACCGGGTGGTGGACGCGCTCGCGCCCGACCGCGAACTCGGCCGCCACCCGCTGTTCCAGGTCATGATCACCCTGCACGCCGGGCGCCGGCCCGTCGTCACCCTGCCCGGGCTGGTCGGGCGGCCGTACCGACCCGAGCGGGTGATGGCCAAGTTCCCGCTGCTCTTCGAGTTCACCGAGCAGCCGGACGGGACGGTCCACGGCGTCCTGGAGTACAGCACCGGCCACTTCCACCCGGAGACCGCCGAGCGGCTGGCGCAGGGCCTCGGCCGGTTGCTGGCGGGCGCCCTGGCCGATCCGTCGGCGCCGTTCGACGCCCTGGACGCCCCGGACGTGCTGGACGCCCTGGGCGCCTCCGGCGCGGCGGGAGCGCCCGCCGCGCCCGCCGCCGACTCCTCACGACCTGCCGCCGGGCCGGGTCCGGGACCGGACGGCGGGTCGGACGGCGGGTCGCCGGCCGAGGAGCAGCTGCGGACGCTGTTCGGGACCGTTCTGGGCCGGGAGCGCCCGGGGCCGTCGGAGGGGTTCTTCCGGCTGGGCGGAGACAGCATCCTGGCCATCCAACTGGCCACCCGGGCCCGGGCGGCGGGGGTGCCGATCACGCCGAAGGACGTGTTCACCCACCAGACCCCGCGCGCCCTCGCCACCGCGGCCGGCGGCGCCCCGGCCGCCCGGCCGGCGGTGCCCGCGCCCTCGGGCGGGAGCCTGCCGTCCGTACCTTCGGGCGGGCCGCTGGCGCCCACGCCGATCGCGGACTGGCTGGCGGCCCGCGGCGGTCCGATCCACGGCTACGCCCAGTCGCTGCTGTGCGAGGTGCCGCCCGGCGCCACCGAGCAGACCCTGCGCACCGCCCTCCACCACCTCGTCGACCACCACGACGCGCTGCGGATGCGCCTGACCGGGGCGCCGGGCGAGCCGCTCGCCTTCGAGGTCCGCCCCGCCGGATCCGTCCCGGCGGCCCCGCTGCTGCACCGGATCGACCTCGACCGCGAGGGCCTCCCCCTGGGCCCCGACGGCGACCCGGGGCCGGCCGTCCTGGAGCTGGTCGCGGAACAGCGGCGCGACGCCCGACGCCGACTCGACCCCTACCGGGGCGAGCTGCTGCGGGCGGTCTGGTTCGACGGCCGCCACAGCGGCCTCCTGCTGGTGGTGATCCATCACCTCGCCGTCGACGGGGTCTCCTGGCGGATCCTGCTCGACGACCTCGCCCAGGCCCACCAGGCCGCCACGTCCGGCCGCCCGGCCGCCCTCGCCCCGGTGCCCGTCACGGCGGCCGACTGGTCCCGCGCGCTGCGAGCCGCCGAGGTGGACCCGGCGGTGGCCGCCGACCGCACCCACTGGCACGGGCTGCTGACCGCCGGCACCGGCACGATCGGCACCCGGCCGCTGAACCGCGCCCGCGACACCACGGCCGGCGCCGAATCCCTGCGCACCACCCTGGACGGCGGCGCCACCGCCGCCCTGCTGACCGACCTGCCCGACCGACTGGGCGCCGCCGTACCGGAGATCCTGCTCGGCGCCCTGGCCGCCGCCCTGCGCGGCTGGCGGGCCCGCACCACCGGCGGCCCGCTCCTGGTGGACGTCGAGGGCCACGGCCGCGACCCGGAACTCCCCGCCCTCGACGGCCTCGACCTCTCCCGGACGCTGGGCTGGTTCACGGTGATCCACCCCGTCCTGCTGGACGTCGGCCCGGCCGAACCCGCCGCCCCGGGCCCGGTCTGCGCCGACGACCTGTCCCGCGCCGTCGCGGCCGCCCGTGAGCGGCTGCGGGCCACCCCCCACCGGGGCCTGACGTACGGTCTGCTCCGGCGCTGCGGCACCCTGCCCGCGCGTTCGGCCCCGATCGCCTTCAACTACCTGGGCCGCTTCGACACCACCCGGCGCGGCCCCTGGCAGCCGGTCCCCGGCACCCTCCGGGGCGAGTCCGACCCGGCCCTGCCGCTCGCGCACACCCTCTCGGTGGACGCCTTCGTGGAGGCCGGCCCGGACGGACCGCAGCTGCGGGTCGAGTGGGCCTGGCCGACCGGCGTGCTCGACGCCGAGTCCGTCGGCGAACTCGCCGCCCGCTGGGAGCAGGCACTCACCGCGCCCCTGCCCGGGCGGGGCGGGGGCGCCGATACCTCCGGGGGATCTGCGGCCGCCGCCGTCGCCGAGGTGCTGCCCGCCACCCCGCTCCAGAGCGGCCTGCTGTTCCACTCCCGCTACGCCGTCCGTGACGGGCACCGCGATCCGTACGTCGTGCAGCTCGCCCTCGACCTCACCGGCGCGATCGACCCGGAGCGGCTGCACGAGGCCGCCCGCCGACTGCTCGTGCGCCACCCGCAGCTCGCCGGGGCCTTCACCACCGGCGAGTCCGGGCCACCGCAGCAGGTCGTCCCTGCGGCGGTGGCCCTGCCGTGGCGAAGCCTGGACCTCGCCGACCGGCCGGAGCCGGAGCGGTCCGTCGCCGCCCGGCGGTATGCGGAGGAGGACCGCAGGCCGTTCGCCGTCGACACGCCGCCGCTGATCCGCTTCACCCTGCTCCGGCTGGCCGCCGACCGCTGGCGGCTCGTCTTCACCCACCACCACCTGCTGCTGGACGGCTGGTCGGTACCGATCGTGCTGCGCGAACTGCTCGTGCTGCACCAGGGCGCCGACCTGCCCCCGGCGCCGTCCTACCGCGCCTACCTCGACTGGCTGGCCGGGCAGGACGACGCGGCCGCCCGCGACGCCTGGCGTGCCGCCCTCGCCGGAGCCGAGCCCACCCGGGTCGGCCGACCCGGGCGCGACGGAGAGACCGGCCAGGACGGCCGCGCCGCCGCCGCCGACGAACCGTCGACGACCGTCTTCACCCTGCCCGCCGAGCTCACCGCCGGGCTGCGGGCGCGCGCCGCGCGGTGGGAGGTGACGCTCGGCTCGCTGGTGTCGACGGCGTGGGTCCTGGTGCTCTCCCACCTCACCGGCCGCGACGACGTCCTGTTCGGCACCACCGTCGCCCAGCGCCCGGCCGAACTGCCGGACGCGGAACGGCTCGTCGGCCTGCTGATCAACACCGTCCCGGTCCGGGCCCGGCTGCACCCCGGCGAGCCGCTGCGCGAGCTCGCCGTCCGGCTGCAGCGGGAGCGCACCGAGCTGCTGGACCACGAGCACCTGGGGCTTGCCGCCGTCGAGGAGGCCGTCGGCGCCGGGCGGCTCTTCGACAGTTCCCTGGTCTTCGAGAACTACCCCCTGGACGAGACCGGGTTCGCCGAGCCCGTGCCGGGCCTGCGGATCGGTGCCGTCGAGCCGTACGACGGCACCCACTACCCGCTCTCGCTGGTGGTGCTGCCGCGTCGGGACGGCCTGGACGTGCGGCTCCAGCTGCGCCCCGCCGAACTGGACCGGCACCTCGACGCGGACCGGCTGCGCACCCTGCTGACCACCGCCTGCGCCACACTGGCCGGTCCGGGCGCGGACGCCCTGACCACCGGCCGGGTGGACCTGCTGCCACCCGTCCAGCGGGCCGGGCTGCGGGCCTGGGGCACCGGCCCCTCGGCCGCCGCCGAACCGTCCTCCGTCGGCGCGCGGTTCGAGCGGCTGGCCGCCGACCACCCCGACCGGGTCGCCCTGCGGCACGGCGACGGCACCACCGTCGCCACCACCACCCCGCCGCACGCGACCCCGCCGTACGCCACCACCACCTACGGCGAGCTCAACGCCGACGCCAACCGGCTGGCCCACCACCTGGCCGGCCTCGGGGTGCGGCCCGGGACGCGGGTCGCCCTGCAACTCCCGCGTTCCCCGGAGGTGCCGGTGGCGATGCTGGCGCTGGCCAAGCTCGGCGCCGTCTGCGTCCCGCTGCACCAGGCGTTCCCGGCCGAGCGGCTGCGGGCGCTCGCCGCCGAGGCGGGCACCGAACTGCTGCTGGACGCCGCCCTGGTGGCGGCGGCCCGGCAGGCGGGCGGGAGCCCGGGCAACCCCGGCCCGGCCGTGTCGCCCGGGCAGGTCGCCCAGCTGCTGTACACCTCGGGCTCGACCGGCCGCCCCAAGGGCGTCGCCGTCACCCACCGCAACATCCTCGCCCTGGCCGACGACCCGCTCTGGTACGGCCCCGACCACGACCGGGTGCTGTTCCATTCGCCGCACGCCTGGGACCTCATGGTGTACGAGCTGCTGATGCCGCTGCTGACCGGACGCCAGGTGGTGGTGGCCCCGCCCGGCGAGCTGGCCCCGGCGGACTACGTCCGGGCCGTCGAGCAGGGCGGCGTCACCGCCGCCTGGCTGACCGCCGGTCTGTTCGACGTGCTCACCGAGCAGATCCCGGCGGCCCTCGCCCGGCTGCGCCTGATCTGCACCGGGGGCGACGTCGTCCCCCCGGCGGCGGTCGCCCGGGCCCGGCGGGCCGCCCCCGACCAGCGGCTGCTCGACCTGTACGGACCGGTGGAGAGCACCACCTTCGCCCTGGGCTACGAGATCCCGGCCGGTCCGGTCCGCGAGGACGAGGCCGTCCCGATCGGCCGCCCGCTCGCGGGCACCCGGGTGCTGCTGCTGGACGCCGCCCTGCGCCCGGTGCCGCCGGGCGTCCCCGGTGAGATCCACCTGGGCGGCGAGGGCCTGGCCGAGGGCTACCACGGTGCCCCGGCCCGTACCGCCGAGCGCTTCATCGCCGACCCGTACGGCCCGCCGGGAGGCCGGCTGTACCGCACCGGCGACCTGGGCCACTGGGACGTCGAGGGCCGGCTGCACTTCCTCGGGCGCGCCGACCGGCAGCTGAAGATCAACGGCTTCCGGATCGAGCCGGGCGAGATCGAGGCCGCGCTCTGCGCCGAACCCGGTGTGACCGCCGCCCGGGTGGTGCCGCACGGGGCCGGCCCGGCGGGCCGTTCGCTGGTGGGGTACGTGGTCGCCGACCGGCCGCTGGCCGTCGGCGAGCTGCGCCGCCGGCTGGCCGAGCGCCTGCCGCGCCATCTGGTGCCCGCCGTGCTCGTCCCGGTCGACGCGCTGCCGCTGGACGCCAACGGCAAGGTCGACACGGCCGCGCTGCGGCCGCCGCCGGAGCAGCCGGCCCCCGCGCCGGCCCGCACACCCCGCCGGGAGGTCCTGGCGGCGCTGTTCGCGGAGGTGCTGCGGGTGCCCTCGGTCGCGCCGGAGGACGACTTCTTCGCCCTCGGCGGCAACTCGATCGCCGCGATGCGGCTGGCCGGGCGGATCCGGTCCACCCTGGGCGTCGACGTGCCGCTCAGCGAGCTGTTCGACGAGCCCACCGTGGCCGGGCTGGACCACCGGCTCGACCGCGCGGCCCGCACCGACCGCCGGGGCCCCGCCGCCCCGGTGCTCGGCGACCGCACGACCCGGCCCGAGCGGCTGCCGCTGGCCCCCGCCCAACTGCGCCTGTGGACCGCCAACTACCTGGGCGAGCACCGCCCGGACTACCTCACCACCCTGGCCCTCGACCTCACCGGCGGGCTCGACCCCGCCGCCCTGCGGGCCGCCCTCGGCGACCTGGTGGCCCGGCACGAGGCGCTGCGGACCGTGCTGCCGTACGGTCCGGACGGCCCCGAGCAGCGCGTCCTCGACCCGGCCGACGCCCTGGTCGAGGCCGCCGCCGAGCCCCGCCCCGCCGACGTCCCACCGGAGCGGCTGGACGCCTGGATCGCCGCCGAACTCGACCGCGGCTTCGACCTGTTGACCGAGCCGCCGCTGCGCACCGCCCTGCTGCGCAGCGCCCCGGACCGGCACACCCTGCTGCTGGTGCTGCACCACGTGGCGGTCGACGGACACGCGCTCGAACCGCTGCTGGCCGATCTGCGCTCCGCCTACGAGGCCCGGGCGGCGGGCCGGGCTCCGGTGTGGCCGGCGCCGGCCGTGCAGTACGCCGACTGTGCGCTGTGGCTGCGGGAGCGGCTCGGTGACGAGACCCACCCCGACAGCCCGGCCGCCCGGCAAGCGGCGTACTGGAGCGGCGAGTTGGCCGCCCTGCCGCCGTGGCGGGGCCTGCCGGGCGCCACCGGAGACCCGGCGGCCGGGCCGGGCGCGGCCGGCACCGTCCGGTTCGCCCTCGACCCGGCGGCGCACCGCCGGCTGGCGGCCGCCGCGCGGGCCTGCTCGGCCGGTACGGGGATGCTGCTGCAGGCGGCGTTCGCGGCCGCGCTGGGCGACCTCGGCGCGGGGCACGACCTCGCGATCGGGGTGCCGCTGGCCGGCCGGGACGACGAGGCCGTGGACGGCGTGGTCGGCTGCCTGGTCAACACCGTGGTGCTGCGGGTGGACACGTCCCCCCGCTCCGCCGGGGACGCCGCCACCGGCACCCCGAGCGCCCGCACCCTGGTCGGGCGGGTCCGGGAGCGGCTGCTGGCCGCCCACGCCCACCAGGACCTGCCGTTCGACCGGGTGGTGGAGCTGGTCAACCCGGCCCGGGAGGCCGGGCGCCAGCCGCTGTTCGGGGCGGCCGTCTCCCATCTGGTGCGGGCCGACCCGGCCGGTGACCGGCGGTGGGCCGGCGCCGTGACGGTCGCCGAGCGGGCCGTCCCGGCCGCCCGTACCGCCGTCGACCTGCTGCTGCAGCTGGTGGAGCGGCGGACCGCGGCCGGCGCGCCCGGCGGGCTGGAGTGCGCCCTGGTGCACGCGCTGGACGGCTGCGACGAGCCGACCGCCCGGCGGGTGGTGGCCGCCTTCCGGCGGCGGGTCACCGAGTTCTGTGACGAGTTGAACGACGCCCCTGTGAACGACGTTTCCAGTAACCACGAGATGAGGTCCCGATGAGCAGCACCAACCCCTTCGACGACGAGCAGGGCGCGTTCCTGGTCCTGGTGAACGAGGAGAACCAGCACGCCCTGTGGCCCGCCTTCGTCGACGTGCCCGCGGGCTGGCGCAGCGTGTTCGGCGAGGAGACCAGGCAGGCCTGCCTGGACTACGTCGAGAAGAACTGGACCGACCTGCGTCCGCGCAGCCTGGCGGACGCGCTGGACGCCCGGGTCGACTGAGCCCAACCGGCCGATCCATCAGGGCTGTTCCGCCCTGACTTAAGGATCTTCCGTCCCCCGCCCGACAGCTGACAGCATGTCAGAGACGGGCGCGGGGCCGGCCCGCAGGAAGAGCCGCGGCACGGCCGGGTCCCCCACGCCCGGCCGTGCCGGCGGCGCGCCGGCCCCGGAGCCCCGCAGGCACCCGAATGCCGCCCGTCCGGATCGCAGAGCCACCGCCTGTCGTTTGCAGCCCTCACGAGGAGTCACCCATGAACGCTGTCACACCGCGCCCTGCCGAGCGCACGGCCCGGCCCCGGCACTACCTGATGTGCCGCCCCAGCCACTTCGAGGTCACCTATGCGATCAACCCGTGGATGGACCCGGCGAAGCCGGTCGACACCGGGCTCGCCGTCGCGCAGTGGGAGCGGCTGTACGCCCTCTACGGCGAGCTCGGCCACCGGGTGGAGCTGATCGACCCGATCCCGGGCCTGCCCGACATGGTCTACGCGGCCAACGGCGCCACCGTGGTGGACGGCAAGGTGCTCGGCGCGCGCTTCCGCAACGCGGAGCGGGCCGCCGAGGGCCCCGCCTACCTGGAGTGGTTCCGCTCCCACGGCTACCCCGAGCTGCACGACCCGGAGCACGTCAACGAGGGCGAGGGGGACTTCCTGGTCACCGCCGAGTACGTGCTCGCCGGGCGGGGCTTCCGCAGCACGCCGGCCGGCCACGCCGAGGCGCAGGAGTTCTTCGGCCGCCCGGTGATCGGCCTCCAGCTGGTCGACCCGCGCTACTACCACCTGGACACCGCGCTGGCCGTCCTGGACGGCGACGAGGTGATGTACCACCCGGAGGCCTTCTCCGAGGGCAGCCGCGAGGTGCTGCGCCGGCTCTTCCCGGACGCGGTGCTCGCCGACGCCGCCGACGCCGCGGTGTTCGGCCTCAACGCCGTCAGCGACGGTCGGCACGTGCTCCTGCCGGAGGCGGCCACCGGCCTCGCCGACAAGCTGCGCGAGCGGGGCTTCGAGCCGATCGGCGTCGACCTGTCCGAGCTGCTCAAGGGCGGCGGCAGCGTCAAGTGCTGCACGCTGGAGCTGCGCCACCGCGACTGACCGCCGTCCGCCCCCGGCGTCCGCTACGGCGACGCCGGGGGCGGACGAACGCAACGGGCCGCGCGGGCCTCCCCCCGAGGAGGTCCGCGCGGCCCGGCGCCGTCCTGGCCCGCCGCGGCGGTGCCACGCCGAACCGGCCCTAGACGGACGGCCCCGCGTGCGGCCGCCCGCTCTCGGCCCAGCGCTTCAGCAGGGCCGCCGCGGCGCCCGAGTCGACCGCCTCGGCGGCCCGGGGCAGCGCGGCCGCCAGCCGTTCGACGACCGGCAGGTCCGAGGGCGCGAGCGCCGCCAGGCCGGCCGCCGCGGAGAGCAGGACGGCGTCCCGGACGGGGCCCTGCTCGCCGTCCAGGACGGCATGGACCACACCCGCGTTGTGGGCCGCGTCGCCGCCGCGCAGCGCGTCCGGCGCCGCCGCCGCGATCCCCAGCTCGCGCGGGTCGAGCCGCTCCCGTACGACCCGGCCGCCGGCCGCCGACCAGATGGTCGAGGTGGTCGCGACGGACAGCTCGTCGAGGCCGTCGTCGCCCCGGAAGACCAGCGCGTCCACGCCCTCGCGGGCGAACACGGCGGCGATCAGCGGGCCGAGCCGGGGGTCGGCGACGCCGACCGCCATGGCCGTGGGCGACGCCGGGTTGGTCATCGGGCCCAGCGCGTTGAACACCGTCGGTACGCCCAACTCCTTGCGGGCGACGGCCGCGTGGCGAAACGCCGGGTGGAACGCCGGGGCGAAGCAGAAGCCGATCCCGACCTCGCGCACCGACCGGGAGACCTCCTCGGCGGAGAGCTCCAGCGCGATGCCGAGCCGCTCCAGTACGTCGGCCGAGCCGGAGGCGGAGGAGGCCGAGCGGTTCCCGTGCTTCACCACCCGGGCCCCGGCGGCGGCCGCCACGATCGCCGCCATGGTGGAGACGTTGACGGTTCGCGCGCCGTCCCCGCCGGTGCCGACGATGTCCAGCGCCGGCCCGGGCACGTCGACCCGCACCGTGTGCTCGCGCGCGGCCCGGACCAGGCCGGTGACCTCCTCGGCGGTCTCGCCCTTCGCCCGCAGCGCCACCAGGAAGCCGGCCAACTGCGCCGGGGCCGCCTCGCCGCGCATCACCTCGTCCATCGCCCAGGCGGTGTCGGCGGCACTCAGATCCGTACCGGCGATCAGCGCCGCGAGCAGCTGCGGCCAGGTTCGCGTTTCACAATTCCCAGTCACGGGGCACCCATTCCGCTCGTCGATTCCGATGTGTCCGGGTATCCGTCAGCGCCCGGCGCCGACCGCGAGGAAGTTCTCCAGCAGCTGCATGCCGCCGGTGGTGGTGATGCTCTCGGGGTGGAACTGCACCGACTCGACCGGCAGGCTGCGGTGCCGCATCCCCATGACGTAGCCGTCGTCGTCGGCGGTCGCGGTCAGCTCCAGCTCCTCGGGCAGGGGCCGGCTGACGATCAGCGAGTGGTACCGGGTCGCGGTCAGGCTGTTGCCGAGGCCCGCGAACAGGCCGCGCCCGTCGTGCGTCACCGTGCTGGTGCGCCCGTGCATCAGCCGGTCGGCGACCTGGACCCGGCCGCCGAACGCCAGGCCGATCGCCTGGTGCCCCAGGCAGACGCCGAGCAGCGGGACCTTCCCGGCGAAGTGGTGGACCAGTTCGACGTGGCCGGAGGCCGCCGGGTGTCCGGGGCCGGGGCCGAGCACGATCGCGTCCGGTGCGGACGCGGCCAGCTGCTCCGGGGTGCGGGTGTGCGAGCGGACCACCTCGGTGTCCGCGCCGAGCGCCCGCAGGTACTGGTCGATGATGTGGACGAAGCTGTCCCGCGCGTCCACCAGCAGAACCTTCACGCCGTCAACTCCTCACCCGTCAGCGCCCAGTAGGCGGCGCCCAGCTTCGCCAACGTCTCGTTCCACTCGCCCTCGGGGGTCGAGTCGGCCACGATGCCCGCGGAACTCTGCACGGAGTACACCGCGCCGTCGTGCGCGATGGTGCGGATGCACAGGGCCAGTTCGCTCCAGCCGCCGACGTCGATCAGGCCGACGGCGCCCGCGTAGGCTCCGCGCGGCTCCCGTTCGATCTCGTGGATGATCTCCATGGCGCGCAGCTTCGGCGCGCCGGTCATGGTGCCGGCCGGGAAGGTCGCGCACAGCGACCGCCAGACGTCGGCGTCCTCCTCCAGTTCGGCGCTGACCGTCGACACCAGGTGGAAGACGTGCGAGAAGGTCTCCACGACCATCAGCTCGTCCTCGGTCAGGGTGTGCGGGCGGCAGACCCGGCTGATGTCGTTGCGCGAGAGGTCGACCAGCATCACGTGCTCGGCCTGCTCCTTGGTGCTCGCCAGCAGGGCCTTGATCCGCCGCTCGTTCTCCTCCTCGTCGTGGTCCCGGCGGGTGGTGCCGGCGATCGGGCGCATCACGATCCGGCCGTCCTCGATCCGGAACAGCAGCTCGGGGCTGGCGCCGATCAGGCTGCCGTCGCCGTTCGGGAGCAGGTACATGTGCGGGGAGGGGTTGCGCGAGCGCAGCCGCCGGTAGACCTCGACCGGCGTCAGCGCGGTGCGGACGTCGATCCGGTGGCCGACCTGGATCTGGTAGATGTCGCCGACCCCGATGTGCTCCAGGCAGCGCCGGACCCAGCCGTGGAAGGTGTCGCGGTCCACGCTGTCGTGCACCGACTGCGGGCGGCCGGCCGGCGGGCACGCGGCCTGCGGCGCCTGCCCGGCCGCCTCCCGGGCCGCGCCCGCGACGTCGTGGCGGCCCGCTTCGCCGAAGGCCGGGCTGTCGGCGGTCCGCAGCACCGGCGTGCCCGCGGTGTCGTAGTGCACGCTGTCGCGGAACAGCGTCAGCACCGCGTCCGGGCGGGCCGGCGGCAGCGCCCTGGCGGGCAGGTCCTCCATGTGCCAGGCCGCGTCGTAGCCGAACCGGGCCAGGAAGCCGAAGTGGAAGCGGTCGCCGGGCAGGCCCGGCTCCAGGCCGAACAGGCCCTGTGCGCGCCGCAGGAACTCCCAGATCCCGGCCGAACCGGGGGCCTCCAGCCGCCCGGGGGCGTCCGCGGCGGGGGACAGGCCCGCCGCCTCGGCGGTCGCCCGCAGCGCCGCGGCGATCTCCGCCGACCCGTCGATCTCCAGGTACGAGCCGTACAGCCGGATCTCGGCGAGCGGGCCGCAGCCGACCACGGCCGGCCCGCCCTGCCGGCCGGACTCGGTCAGGCTCTCCAGCAGGTACACCTGCTCCGGGCCGAGCCGCTCGCTCAGCCGGGTGTACAGCTCCAGCGGGTCGTGCGCGGGCAGCGGCTCGGTGCCGAGCCGGACGGCGAACGGAGGGTGCGATGGCGCGTCTGGCATCGGAATCCTCATCGTGAAAGGCCGGCTGGGTACGGCCGGTGAACGTATGACCCCCAGTCAATCCGTTCGTCCGGGAAGGCGGTCAGACCAGTTCCGCGGTGCGGGAGCAGGCCAATTCGCGGACGCTTGACCTTCTTTCCGCGGCCGGGCTGCAATGAGCGGGCCAGCGATTTCCGTTCCCATCCGAGGGCCGTGATGAATCGAATTCCGCAGACCGGAGCATGTGCCGCCTGGCGTTCCCTCCCGGCGGCCCAGCAACCGCAGTGGCCGGACCAGGTGGCGCTGCGCGAGGTGGTCGCCGACCTGTCGGCCGCCCCGCCCCTGGTCCTCGCCGAGGAGTGCGACCGGCTGACCGAGCGGATGGCCGCCGTCGCCGCCGGCGAGGCGTTCGTCCTGCAGGGCGGCGACTGTGCCGAGACCTTCGAGGGGCTCACCGCCGACGCGGTCACCGCCAAGCTGCGGACCCTGCTGCAGATGGCGGTGGTGCTGACCTACGCGAGCGGCGTCCCGGTGGTGAAGATCGGCCGGCTGGCCGGACAGTACGCCAAGCCCCGTTCCCAGCCGGACGAGACCCGGGACGGCCTCAGCCTGCCGTCCTACCGGGGCGACGCGGTCAACGGGCCGGACTTCACCGAGCAGGCCCGCCGCCCGGACCCGGCGCGGCTGCGGCGGATGTACGAGGCCTCGGCGGTCACCCTCAACCTGGTCCGCGGCTTCGCGGCCGGCGGCAGCGCCTCCCTCTACCAGGCCCACCAGTGGAACCGGGGCTTCCTGGCGGACTCCGCCGAGGGCCGCCGCTACGAGGAGCTGGCCGACGGCGTGGACCGCGCGCTGCGCTTCCTGCAGGCCTGCGGCTGCGACCCGGCCGGGCTGCTGGAGGCCGAGTTCTTCGCCAGCCACGAGGGGCTGCTGCTGGACTACGAGCAGGCCCTCACCCGTACCGACCCGCGCACCGGGGCGGAGTACGCCACCAGCGGGCACCTGCTCTGGGTGGGCGAGCGGACCAGGGGCCTGGACGACGCGCACATCGCCTACTTCGCCGGGATCGGCAACCCGATCGCCGTCAAGCTCGGTCCCGGGACGACCGCGGACGAGGTCCTCGGCTACGTCGACCGCCTCGACCCCGACCGCCGGCCCGGGCGGCTGACCTTCGTGGTGCGGATGGGCGCGGGCCGGGTGCGCGAGCTGCTGCCGCCGCTGGTGGAGAAGGTCACGGCGGAGGGCGCGCGGGTCGCCTGGATCTGCGACCCGATGCACGGCAACACCGTGCAGACCGAGGACGGCCGCAAGACCCGCCGCTTCGACGACATCCTGGACGAGGTCGCCGGCTTCTTCGAGGTGCACCGGGAGCTGGGCACCCACGCCGGCGGCATCCACGTCGAACTCACCGGCGACGACGTCACGGAGTGCCTCGGCGGCGGCGACCGGGTCCGCGCCGAGGACCTGCACCAGCGCTACGAGACGGCCTGCGACCCGCGGCTGAACCACCGTCAGTCCCTCGACCTCGCCTTCCGGGTGGCGGAGCTGATGAAGGCCTGAGACCGGGCGGCGGACGGCCGGGCGGCACCTGCCGATCCGGCCGTCCGGCTTTTTCCGGCCGTTCCCCCGTCGGCTACCCGGGAGTACGGGCGGCGACAAGGGTCCGTCAGGCGGCGTGTTTCGAGGAGAACTGAAAGTCATTGCCCCGTTGACGTGGCCGTCCTTAGAGTGCCTTGCGATCTGCGCCTGTTCCTCTGGGGGGAGTGGAAACGGTGGGGCACCGACCTGGTTCCGGTATTCGCCACGACGGCGGTCAATCACCCGCGCCCCGGGTCGAGTACCGCATTCTCGGCCCGTTGGAGGCGCTCGTCGGCGGCACACCGCTGAACCTCGGCGGGATCCGCCAGCAGACGGTGCTCGCCGCCCTGCTGCTCGACGTCAACCGGGTGGTCAGCGTCGACCGCCTGGTGCGCGCCCTCTACGAGGAGGCCCCGCCGGCCACCTCCCGGGCCCAGCTCCAGATCAGCGTCTCCGCGCTGCGCCGCCTGTTCGCCGCGCACGGCCTCTCCGACGTCATCACCACCCACCCGCAGGGCTACATGGTGAAGGCGGCGGACGACCAGCTCGACCTGTTGCAGGCCCGCGGCCTGCTCGGCCGGGCGCGGACGCTGCGCGACCAGGGGCGCAAGGCGGAGGCCGCCGGCCTCTTCCGCCAGGCGCTCGGGCTCCGGCGCGGCGACGCCCTCGGCGGCCTGCCCAGCGAGGTGATCCGGTCCGCCGCCGGCCAGCTCACCGAGCAGTGGGCCGGCGCCACCGAGGAGTGCATCCAGCTCGAACTCGCGCTCGGCGGGCACAGTGCGCTCGTCGGTGAACTCCTCGGTCTGGTCGAGGAGTTCCCGCTGCGGGAGCGGATGCGCGGCCAGCTCATGCTGGCGCTCTACCGCTCCGGGCGCCAGGCCGAGGCCCTCCGGGTCTACCGCGACACCCGCCAGTGGATGATCGACGAGCTGGGCGTCGAACCCGACCCCCGGCTGCAGCGGCTCGAACACGCGATCCTCGCCACCGACCCCGGGCTCGACCTCCCCGACACCCGCCCGGAAGCCGCCCCCGCCGTCCCGGCGGCCGCGCCCGTCGCCGCCGTGCCCGGCACCGCTCCGGTCGCCGCCCCCGTCGTCGTCCCGGAGATGCTCCCCGCCGACCTCGCCGACTTCACCGGCCGCGAGGACCTCCTGGCCGGCCTGCGCGAACGGCTCCTGCTCTCCTCGCACGAGCAGTCCCGGCTCGCCGTCCCGATCGTCTCCGTGGTCGGCAAGGCCGGGGTCGGCAAGACCGCCGTCGCCGTCCACGCGGCCCACCAGATCGCCGCCGAGTTCCCCGGCGGGCAGCTCTTCGCCGACCTGCACGGCGGCGCCCCCGACATGGTCGGCCCGGCCCAGGTCCTGGAACGCTTCCTGCGCGCCCTCGGCGTGAACGGCACCGCCATCCCCGACGGCCTGGAGGAGCGGGCCGAGATGTACCGGGCCCTGCTCGCCGAACGCCGGGTGCTGATCGTCCTCGACAACGCCGCCACGGAGAGCCAGATCACCCCGCTGCTGCCGGGCAAGCCGACCTCGGCCGTGATCGTCACCAGCAGACGGCACATCGGCAGCCTGGCCGGAGCCGTCCGGGTGGACGTCCCCACCTTCGCCGCGGAGCAGTCGGCGGAACTGCTCGGCCGGATCGCCGGCCCCGAGCGCGTGGCGGCCGAACCGGAGGCGGCGAAGGCGCTGGCCGAACTCTGCGACCACCTGCCGCTGGCGCTGCGCATCGCGGGCGCCCGGCTCGCCGCCCGGCCGCACTGGGAGGTCACCGAGCTGGTGGAACGGCTGGAGGACGAGACCCGCCGGCTCGACGAGCTCAAGTACGCCGACGTCGGCATCCGGGCCGGCCTCTCGCTCACCTACGACAGCGTCAGCCCGGACGCGCGCCGGCTCCTGCGGCGGATCGCCCTCGTCGACGAGGGGCCGTTCTCCGCCTGGGTCGGCATGGCGCTGCTCGACCTGCCCGAGTACCAGGTCCAGGACCTGATCGACGAACTCTCCGACGCCCAGCTCCTGGACGCCGTCGGCACCGCGCCCGGACGCCACACCCAGTACCGGCTGCACAACCTGATCCGGGTCTTCGCGCGCGAGCGGCTCGCCGAGGAGGAGAGCGTCGAGGAGCGCGAGGCCGCGCTGGCCCGGGTGCTCGGCTGCTTCCTCCACCTGCTGATCGAGGCGCGCCAGCGCGAGTACGGCCGCGACGTGCTGATCCGTGGCCGCGGCACCGCCCTGCACCCGCTGCCCGCCCGGACGGTGGACCGGCTGCTGGCCGAGCCGCTGAGCTGGTTCGCCCGGGAGCGCCCGATGCTCGTGCCCCGGGTCAGACAGGCGGCCACGATGGGCCTCACCGCGCACTGCTGGGAACTCGCCGTCACCGCGGTGACCTTCCTGGAGACCCACGGCCGGCTGGACGACTGGCGCGACACCCACGAACTCGCCCTCGCCGCCGCCCGGAAGGGCGGCGACCGGCTCGGCCAGGCCGCCGCGCTGCACTCGCTCGGCTCGCTCGCCCTGACCCGGCAGAACTTCGCCGCCGCCGAGGAGCGCTTCCGCCAGGCCGCCGGGATCTTCACCGACCTCGGCGACGACCTCGGCTCCGCCCTGACCGCCCGCGGCCTCGGCTACCTCGCCCGGGTGGACGGCCGGATCGACGAGGCGACCGGCCACTACCAGGCCGCCCTGACCGTCCTGCGCGCGAGCGGCGGCTCCGTCGCCGTCGCGTACGTGCTGCACAACCTGGCCCAGCTCAAACTGGGCGAGGGCGACGAGGACGGGGCCGGAGCGCTCCTCGACGAGGCCCTGCGGCTGAGCCGGGAGGGCCGCGGCCGTCGGGTCGAGGCCCAGGTCCTGCACCGGATGGGCCAGAGCCACCTGGAGCGCGGAGGCTACGACAAGGCCCTGGAGGCCTTCTCCCGGGCCCTGGACGTGGTCCGGCTGATCGGCGACCACACCGGCGAGATCTACGCCCTGCACGGCATCGGCTCGGCCCGGCACCGGCTCGGCGAGACCGGCGAGGCCGCCCACGCCCTGCACCGCGCCCTGCTCCTCGCGGAGGGCTCCAACGAACGCCTGATCATGGGCCGGATCCTGGTCACCCTCGGCGAACTGGCGCTCGGCACCGGGGAGGCCGACCTGGCGGTGGAGCACCTGCGGCGGGCCCGACTGGTGTTCCGCCTCATGCGGACCCCCGCCGAGGAGGCCCGGACGCTCGACCTGCTGCGCACCGCCCGCCTGGCCGCCGGGCCCCCGGATTCCGCCGATCCGGGTTAGCGGGCGTCCTGAGCGGGCGCGCTGTTCAGGGTGCGGCTAGTCCGCGATGAAGGCCACCGCATAGTGGTTCAGCGACAGGGTGAGGCTCACCCGGTGTCCCGACTCGCCGTCGGCGACCCGAAAGGTGGCCGCCACCTCGGGGTGCACGGTGCACAGGCCGAGCCCGCTGAAGTACCGGTCGACGTCGAACACCAGCCGGTAGAGGCCGCGCCCGCCGTCCGTACCGCCCCACTCCTCGATCCGGCCGCTCGCGTCCGTTCTCCGCTCGACCACGGGCACCCACTCGTTGTCGACCAGCGACTCCAGTCTCGCGTCGAGACCGGCGGCGGTGCGCCCGTGGACGCTGTCCAGCGCTTCGACGATGACCCTCGCCATCACCTCACCCGCCCCGGGCGCGGTAACCGGGCCGGCGGGCGTCCCTCGGCCGCGATATCTCCCACGGAAATCACTCCTTACTTCAGTACACGATGCATCGGGAAAAGGGCGCATCAAGCCTATTGTTGGGGGTGCCGCTATCGGGCCGCCATCGAATGCTTATTTGTTCGAAAAGTCTTGACGGGCAGTGATTCCCGCCCAGTAAAGTCACCGCTGCCAGCCACCATCATCCGCTGCCGCTCACCGCGACCTCCCGTCCGGTTGCCGTCCGGCGGCGTTCCCGAAAGAGGCGGAAAGTCCATGTCTTCGAAATCCGTCCCCACCGCACGGCGGCTCCGCGTATTCGACTCGACGCTGCGCGACGGCGAACAGGCCCCCGGCAACGCGATGAACCCCGACCAGAAGCTGGAGCTGGCCCTCGCCATCGAGGCCACCGGCGTCGACACCATCGAGGCCGGCTTCCCGAGCTCCTCACCGCGCGACTTCGAGGCCACCAGACTGATCTCGGGAGCGCTCACCACCGCCAAGGTGGCGACCCTCAACCGGGCGGTCCGCTCCGACATCGAGCTGGCCGCCGAGGCCGGCGGCGTCGAGCGCCACCAGGTCCAGATCATGGCCACCGGCAGCGACGTCCACCTGGAGCACAAGCGCGGCCTCACCCGCGCCGAGGGCCTGCACGAGATCGTCGACAGCATCAAGTTCGCCCGTGAGCTGGGCTTCACCGACATCACGCTCGGCATCGAGGACGCCAGCCGGGGCAGCGACGACCTGCTGCGTCCGATGATCGAGGCCGGCCTCGCCGAGGGCGCCCGCACGGTGGCGCTCGCCGACACCACCGGCTGCCTGATCCCGGCCGAGTTCGGCGCCCAGGTCGCGCGGGTCCGCTCCTGGATCCCGGACGACATCATCCTCTCCACCCACTGCCACCAGGACCTCGGCCTCTCCCTCGCCAACGCCCTGGCCGGCGTCGCGGCGGGCGCCGACGAGGTGCAGGCCACCATCGCCGGCATCGGCGAGCGCGCGGGCAACACCCCGCTGGAGGAGCTGGCCGCGGTGCTGCTCTACAAGGGCGAGCAGCTGGGCCTGACCAGCCGGCTGCGCACCGAGAAGTTCTACGAGGCCTACCAGCTGATGGCCCGGATCATCGGAATGTCGACACCGCGCAACAAGGCCATTTTCGGCGAGAACGCCTTCGCCACCCAGGCCGGAATCCACCAGGCCGGAATGCTGCGCAATCCGGTGACCTACGAATACGTCGAACCGCACAGCTTCGGCCGGGAACGGGGAATTCTCATCGGCCGGCACTCCGGGCGCAGCGTGGTCCGCAACCTGTTCGACCAGATGGGTCTCGGCGCCGAGCGGGACCTGCTCGACGAGATCTACGACACCTACATAGCCGGCCGTGCCGACGGCACCTGCATCGAACTGGGCGAGCTGCGCGAGATCATCGCCGAGCGCCTGAGCCGCACCACCGAGATGGCGGTGGCCGGCTGATGAGCACCACCGAGCGCAACCTGATCGAGAAGGTCTGGGAGAGCCACATCGTCGACCAGGCACCGGGCGAGCCCGACCTGCTCTACATCGACCTGCACCTGATCCACGAGGCGAGTTCCCCGCAGGCCTTCGACGGCCTCCAGCTGGCCGGCCGCCGGGTCCGCCGGCCCGACCTCGCCCTCGCCCTCGAAGACCACAACGTGCCCACCAACACGCTGCTGGTCAAGGACGCGATGGGCAGCGCGCAACTGGAGCGGCTGCGCGAGAACTGCGCGGACCAGGGCATCGAGCTGTTCTCGCTCGGCGACGACCGGCAGGGCATCGTGCACGTCGTGGCGCCCGAACTGGGCTTCGTCCGCCCCGGCATGACGGTGGTGTGCGGCGACAGCCACACCTCGACGCACGGCGCCTTCGGGGCGCTCGCCTTCGGCGTCGGCACCAGCGACGTCGAGCACGTGCTCGCCACCCAGACGCTGGCGCTCCAGCGCCCCCGGACGATGTCCGTCGAGTTCGTCGGCGAGCCGCCGGCCGACGTCACCCCGAAGGACCTGATCCTCGCGCTCATCGCGCACATCGGCGCCAACGGGGCCAACGGGTACGCGATCGAGTACCGCGGCAAGGCCGTCGAGAACCTCTCCATGGAGGGGCGGATGACGGTCTGCAACATGACCATCGAGGCGGGCGCCCGGGCCGGCCTGATCGCCCCCGACGACACCACGCTGGCGTACCTGCGCGAGCGCTGGGACCCGGCCGCCGAGGCCGACTGGGACGAGGCGGTCGACTACTGGCGTTCGCTGCGCACCGACGAGGGCGCCGCCTTCGACCGGGTGGTCGAGCTGGACGTCACCGGGCTCAAGCCGTTCGTCACCTGGGGCACCAACCCCGGCCAGGCCGTCCCGCTGGACGGCGCGGTGCCGGCGCCCGAGACCTTCGAGACCCCCGCCGAGCAGCAGGCCGCGCGCCGCGCCCTGGAGTACATGGGCCTCGAACCGGACGTCGCGCTGCGCGACGTGGAGATCAACACGGTCTTCCTCGGCTCCTGCACCAACGGCCGGATCGAGGATCTTCGGGCCGCGGCCGACGTGCTGCGCGGCCGCAAGGTGGCCGACACGATCACCATGCTCGTCGTCCCCGGGTCGATGGCCGTCCGGGCCCAGGCCGAGGAGGAGGGCCTGGACCGGGTCTTCCTCGACGCCGGCGCGCAGTGGCGGCTCTCCGGCTGCTCGATGTGCATGGGCATCAACGCCGACCGCCTCCAGGGCATCCAGCGGGTCGCGTCCACCTCCAACCGCAACTACGAGGGCCGGCAGGGCACCCACGCCCGCACCCACCTGGTGTCGCCGGTCGTCGCCGCGGCCACCGCCGTGGTCGGCCGCCTGGCCGCGCCGACCGAGCTGTGACCGCGCCCACCGGGCGCACCCGCCCGGCCCGATTGACCGACCGGAACGACCGGAACGACCACCAGGGGGAAGAGGCATGAGGGAGCCGCTCACGACGCACACCGGACAGGCCGTGGCACTGTCCCGGGACGACGTCGACACCGACCAGATCATCCCGGCCGAGTTCTGCAAGCGGCTGACCAAGTCCGGCTACGCCGACACCCTGTTCGGGCACTGGCGCAAGGAGCCCGGGTTCGTCCTGAACCAGCCGGAGCACCAGGACGCGAGCGTCCTGGTGGCGGGCCACAACTTCGGCACCGGCAGCTCCCGCGAGCACGCCGTGTGGGCCCTGCGTGACTGGGGCTTCCGGGCCGTCATCGCCACCAGCTTCGGCGACATCTTCCTGCGCAACGCGCTGAAGAACGGCCTGCTGGCCGTCGCCCTGCCGGTACCCGTCGTCGCCGGGCTCGCCGAACGCGCCCAGGCCGACCCGAAGTTCGAGATCACCGTCGACCTGGAGCAGCTGACCGTCACCACCGACGGCGGGACCTGGGAGTTCGAGGCGGACCACCGCGCGCGCTGGCTGCTGCTCAACGGCCTCGACGACATCGACGTCACCCTGCGCAAGGCCGACGCGATCGCCGACTTCGAGCAGCGGCGCCCGGCCTGGATGACCAGCATCACCCGCGGCGCCTTCTCCTCCCCGGACGCGGCGAAGCAGCGCCGGGCCTCCTGACGTCGGCGCGCTCGGTGCCGAACCGAGCGCCCCCGAGCTCCCCCGAGCGCCGGGCCGAGGCGGCGACCCTGCCCGACCCCCGGCCGGCCCGGCCGGCCCGACCCACAACCGGCCGGCCCCACCCCAGAAACGGTGAGACCCATGACCAAGACAGTGACCGTCATCCCCGGTGACGGCATCGGCCCCGAGGTGACCCAGGAGGCCCTGCAGACCATCGAATCGCTGGGCCTGGACCTCACGGTCGACGTGCTCGACCACGTCAACGCCGACACCTACCTGCGGACCGGGGTATCCCTGTCCGACGAGGACTTCGAGCGGATCAAGGCGAGCGACTCGGTGCTCTTCGGCGCCATCGGCGACCCCCGGGTGAAGACCTCGGACTACGGCCGCGGCGTCCTGCTGCGCCTGCGCTTCGACCTCGACCTCTTCGTCAACCACCGCCCCGCCACGCTGCTGCAGGAGCGGCTGAGCCCGCTGCGCGACGAGCGGACCCGCGGTATCGACGCCGTGATCGTCCGCGAGAACACCGAGGGCCTCTACACCGACATCGGCGGTGTGCTGCGCGGCAACACCGTGCACGAGATGGCCATCGACGCGGACGTCAGCACCTACATGGGCGTCTCACGGGTGATGGAGTACGCGTACTCGATCGCCGAGCGCGGCGTCTGCATGGTCGACAAGTCCAACGCCGTCCGGCACGGCGGGCAGGTGTGGCAGCGGGTCTTCCAGGAGAACGCCGCGAAGCACCCCGGCATCAGCTCCACCCACCTCTACGTCGACGCCGCCGCGATGAAGCTGATCTCCGACCCGTCGCAGTTCGACGTCATCGTCACCAACAACTCCTACGGCGACATCCTCAGCGACCTGGCGGCGATGCTGGCCGGCGGCCTGGGCAACGCGGCCTCCGCCAACATCAACCCGGTCACCGGGTTCGGCCTCTACGAGCCGGTGCACGGCAGCGCGCCCGACATCGCCGGCCAGGGCATCGGCAACCCCTTCGGCGCCATCCTCAGCTCCGCGCTCATGCTGGAGCGCCTGGGCTGGCCCGCCGAGGCGAAGGCGGTCCAGCTGGCCGTCGGCACGGCCGTCGGCGACGGTGCGTGCACCCCGGACCTCGGCGGCACCCTCAGCACCCGGCAGGCCGGCGCCGCGGTCCGGGCTGCCCTCTCCGCGGGCTGACGACCACCGGCCCCCACCCTCCACCGCCGCCGTGGTCGCCCCACCGACCACGGCGGTCGGCTTTCAGCCCCAGGGGTTGTGCTCGTACGATCCGTTGACGGTGGTACGGAACGCGGTGTGCTCGGTCATCTCGTACGGACTCCAACTCCTGGACGGCGGCCGGTCGGCAGCGGCTGAAAGGATGGCTGAAGCCTGGCACCCCCGGCCATCGGCCCGCTATCGGCGCCCGCGCCCGGCCGGATAGCACCGGGTTCGAGGGCGGAGCGGCCGTTCGCCCGCGCCGTCCGCACCGCCCGCCGCCGCCCGGCCACCGGCCGGGCCTGACGGACTTCAGGCCGACTCCTCGTCGAGCCGGTACTCACGGAGGGCGGCGTCGTAGCCGAACAGCCCGGCGTGGCGGCCCCAGTCGGTGGCGGTCTCCAGCTGCCGGTCGACCTGTTCGCCGGTGTAGTGGTGGGCGAGCAGGTCGCGGAAGAAGCCGGCGCGCACGGCGGTGCCGGGCCGGCCTCCGGTGCCCGGCGCCCCGGCGCCCCGGGCGGGGGCGCGGCGCGGCGGATCGGGTGACGCGGGTTTGGCCGTCCGGCCGCCACGGAACGACTTCCCACCGCATCGGCAGCAGCACCAGGTTGCGCCCGAATCCGAGGGGTGGCATGGCCTCCGCAGGCTCCCAGGGCGGTCCCCGGCAGGCGCGGGCCCTCGTGCTCGCCCGTCGCGCGAAACTGTGGCTCGTTCCCGGCGTCCTGTGCGGCCTGGTGGCCGTGGTGCTCTCGCTGCTCTACATGGGTGGCATCCTGAACCCGACCGGGCATCTGCACCGGCTCCCGATCGCCCTGGTGAACGAGGATCAGGGCCCGCCCCCGTCGGGCCGGTCGGAGAGCCTGGGCGCGCGGCTGAGCCGGGAGGTCGTCGCCCAGACGCCCGGCGGCACCGTCGACTGGCGGCAGGTCGGCCAGGACGAGGCCATGGACCAGCTCTCCTCCGGGAAGGTCTACGGCGCGCTGCTCGTCCCGCCGGGGTTCACCGCCGACGTGGCGGCGCTGACCACCGGCCGGGCGACCGAACGGCCCACCCTGACGGTGCTGACCAACCCCGGCCTCGGCAGCCTCGGCTCCTCGCTGGCCTCCCAGATCACCCAGTCCGCCGCCCACCAGGCCTCCCTGACGATCGGCAAGGAGCTGACCGCGGCCGCGCCGCCGGCGAGCCGCCCGGGCACCGGAACGGGCGCCACCGCCACCGCCACCGCACGGCTGCTGCTGGCCGACCCGATCGCCGTCACCACCCGGGTCGGCCACCCGATCGGCACCCACAGCGGGCTCGGCCTGAGCGCCTTCTACTACACCCTGCTGGCCGTGCTGACCGGCTTCGTCGGCGGCAACATCATCCACAACGGCGTCGACACCGCGCTCGGCTACAGCGACAGCGAGATCGGCCCCTGGCACACCCGGCGCCCGACCGTCCCGATCACCCGCACCCAGACCCTGCTGCTGAAGATGGTCATGACGGCGGGGATCATGCTGCTCACCACCACCCTGGTGATGATCTGCTCGGTCGCCGTCCTCGGCATGGACGCCCCGCACCAGGTCCTGCTCTGGGTGTTCGCCTACTGCGCCAGCCTCGCCGTCGGCCTCGGGGTGCAGGCGATCAACGCGGCGCTCGGCGGGATCGGGCAGCTGGTGTCCATGTTCGTCTTCATCGCGCTGGCACTGCCCTCCTCGGGGGCGACCATCCCGCTCCAGGCGGTGCCCGGGTTCTACCGCTTCCTCGGCCTGTTCGAGCCGATGCGCCAGCTCAGCGACGGCATCCGGGCGATCCTGTTCTTCGACGCCCGGGCGGACGCGGGTCTGGCCAGGGCCTGGACCATGATCGCGATCGCCGTGGTGCTCGCGCTGGCCTTCGGCTTCGCGATGACCCGCTACTACGACCGCAAGGGCCTGCACCGCTGGACGCCGCAGCCCGAGTGAGCGCCGGGGAGCCGTTTCAGGCGGACGCGGTGACGGTGACCTTGAGGTGCTTCATGATCGGCTGGTCGCTCTGGGTGCTGTAGTCGCCGAGCGCGCACAGCACGTTCATCTCGGGCATGTAACCGGCCGCGCAGCCGCGCGGGATCTCGTACGGGATCGCCAGGTAGCCGTTCAGGGTGCGGGTGCTGCCGTCCTTCGCGGTGCTGGTGATGTCGACCGGGTCGAACTCGGCGATGCCGCGCTCGCGCATGTCGTCCGCGTTCAGGAAGACCAGCGTGCGCAGGTTCTTCACGCCCCGGTAGCGGTCGTTGTCGGAGTAGATGGTGGTGTTCCACTGGTCGTGGGAGCGCATGGTGCCCAGCGCCAGGGTGCCCGGGGCGGGGACGACGTCGGGCAGCGGGGCAGCGGAGAACTCGGCCTGCCCGGAGGGGGTGAGGAAGACCAGCTCGCGGGCCGGCTGCTTGATCCGGAACCCGAGCGGCAGCCGCACCCGGCGGTTGAAGTCCTCGAAGCCGTCCAGGGCCTGGGACATGGTGTCGCGGATGCGGTCGTAGTCCTCGATGTACCACTCCCACGGCGTCTCGCTGTCCGGCAGTGCCGCGCGCGCCATCCCGGCGACGATGGCGGGTTCGGAGAGCAGGTGCGGCGAGGCCGGGCGCTTCATGCCGACGGACAGGTGCACCATGCTCATCGAGTCCTCGACCGAGGTGCTCTGCAGCCCGCCGCGCTGGTGGTCCTTCTCGGTGCGGCCCAGACAGGGCAGGATCAGCGCCCGGCGGCCGTGCACCAGGTGGCTGCGGTTCAGCTTGGTGCTCACCTGGACGGTCAACTCGCAGCCGCGCAAAGCCTCGTAGGTGGCGGGCGTGTCGGGCGCGGCGAGCGCGAAGTTGCCGCCCATGCCGACGAAGACCTTCACCTCGCCGCGCCGCATCGCCTCGATGGCGTTCACGGTGTCCAGGCCGTGCGCGCGCGGCGGGTCGATCGCGCAGACCTCGGCGAGGCGGTCCAGGAACTCCGGGGAGGGGCGGTGGTCGATGCCGCAGGTGCGGTTGCCCTGCACGTTGCTGTGCCCGCGCACCGGCGACGGCCCGGCCCCCTCGCGGCCCAGGTTGCCGCGCAGCAGCAGGAGGTTGACGATCTCCCGCACGGTGTCCACGCCGTGCTCGTGCTGGGTGACGCCCAGGCACCAGCTGAAGATCGAACGGTCGGCGTCGCGGTAGACCCGCGCGGCCTTGAGGACCTGGGCCCGGTCGAGGCCGCTCTGCCGCTCGATCTCCTCCCACGGCGTGGCCTCGCACAGGGCGCGGTAGGCCTCGAACCCGGTGGTGTGCCGGCCGATGAACAGCTGGTCCAGCGCCTTCTCGTCGGTCGTGGACTGTTCCAGGATCGCCTTCGCCATGCCGCGCAGCAGTGCCATGTCGCCGCCGATGCGCGGCTGCAGGTTCAGCGTGCTGGTCCTGGTGGACTTGAACAGCGCCATGTCCACGAAGTCGTGCGGGACGATGGTGCGGGTGGCGGCCGCCTCGACCAGCGGGTTGATGTGCACGATCTGCGCGCCGCGGCGGTACGCCGCGGAGAGCGCGGTGAGCATCCGGGGGGCGTTGGAGGCCACGTTGACGCCCATGATGAACAGCGCGTCGGTGACCTCCCAGTCCTTGAGGTCGACGGTGCCCTTCTCGGTGCCCAGCGAGGCCTCCAGGGCGCGTCCGCTGGCCTCGTGGCACATGTTGGAGCAGTCCGGCAGGTTGTTGGTGCCCAGTTCGCGGGCCATCAGCTGGTAGAGGAACGTCGCCTCGTTGCCGAGCCGGCCGGAGGTGTAGAAGGCGGCCCGGTTCGGGTCGTCCAGGTCGCGCAGGGTGCGGCCGACCAGGTCGAAGGCGTCCCGCCAACGGATCGGGACGTAGTGGTCCGAGGCGGCGTCGTACACCATCGGCTCGGTGAGGCGGCCCTGGTCCTCCAGCGCGAAGTCGCTCCACTCGGACAGCTCGGTCACCGAGTGGGTGGCGAAGAACTCGCGGCCGACCCGCTTGCGGGTCATCTCCCAGGTGACGTGCTTGATGCCGTTCTCGCAGATGTCCAGGTGCAGGCCCTTGGTGTCGTCCGGCCAGGCGCACCCGGGGCAGTCGAAGCCGTCGTTCTCGTGGTTCATCCGCATGATCGCCCGCGGCCCGTCCACGTACGCGCCCTCGCGCACCAGGAACCGGGTCACGCTCTTCGCGGCGCCCCAGCCGGCGGCCGGGTGGTGGTACGGCGCGAACTGCGGCGGCGCGGTGGGGGCGGGGCCCACGGCCGGCTCGGTCCGGTCCGGCGCGCGGTCGTCCTGCCCGGGCTCGTTCGGCGCACGGTGGTCGGGGGAGTTCACGGCGCTCGCCTTCCGTCGCTCGGATGGGGCTCGATGGTCGGCGGACACCCGGCGCCCGGACCCGACGCTACGCCCGCCGATCACACCGTGCGAGCCGGGCCGGGCGCGCGGTCGGTGTCGCCCGGCTGGTCGGCGGTGTCGATCCGGTCGGCGCCGGTGTAGACGTTCATCGAGTCGCCGCGCAGGAAGCCGACCAGGGTCAGCCCGCTCTCCTCGGCGAGGTCCACGGCCAGCGAGGACGGCGCGGAGACCGCCGCCAGCAGCGGGATCCCCGCCATCACGGCCTTCTGGACCAGCTCGAAGGAGGCCCGGCCGCTCACCATCAGCACCGTCTCGCGCAGCGGCAGCAGGCCCTCTCGCAGCGCGTGGCCGACGACCTTGTCCACGGCGTTGTGGCGGCCGACGTCCTCGCGCAGGCAGAGCAGCCGGCCGTCCGCGTCGAACAGGCCGGCCGCGTGCAGGCCGCCGGTGCTGTCGAAGACCTTCTGGGCCGCGCGCAGCCGGTCGGGCAGGGCGGATAGCAGGTGCGGGGAGACGCGCAGCCGGTCCTCGGCGACGGTCCAGGCCGCGGTGGTGCGTACCGCGTCCAGGCTCGCCTTGCCGCAGAGGCCGCAGGAGGAGGTGGTGTAGAAGTTGCGCTCCAGCGAGGCGTCGGGGGCGGCCACCCCGGGGGCGAGCGCGACGTCCACCACGTTGTAGGTGTTGCCGCCGTCGGCCGTGGCGCCGGCGCAGTACCGGATCCCGGCCACCTCGTCGGCACGGTGCAGCACGCCCTCGCTCACCAGGAACCCGGCCGCGAGGTCGAAGTCCCCGCCGGGGGTGCGCATGGTCACCGTCAGCGGGCGCCCGCCGACCCGGATCTCCATCGGCTCCTCGGCGGCCAGGGTGTCGGGGCGGTGCGAGGGCACGCCGCCCCGCAGCCGCAGCACCCTGCGGGGTACGGTCACTCGGCCCATCGGCTGGCTCCTCGGTCGTGTCGGTCGTGCTGTTGCGGCGATGCGGACCTTACGGGTGAATCCTCGCCCCTCGCACGACCACCCCGCGCGGCAGGTGGCGGCGGCTGTGCGCGGCCGGGACGGCCGGGAAGACCAGCCCGGTCGCGAAGCCGGTGGCCGGCAGCCAGCAGCAGGACCGGCCAGCAGCAGGCCGGGCACCAGCCCGACCAGGCGGACCGAGAACATCGCGGCCGACGAGAGGGCCGGCCAGCGGGTGTGCGCGCGGGCGGTCGTGGACGACTTCAGGCGCGCCCAGGGTGAGGCCGGTGAGGATGTGGGCGGCCGCCGCCGCTACGCCGTCCGGGCACCGCCGTTGCCGACCGAGACGACGACCGCGCTCGCCGGGCCGCCGGGCGTCTCGTACCCGACCGTCTCCCCGGCGTGGCGCCCCAGCAGCGCCCGCCCGAGCGGGCTGTCGGCGGTCACCAGGGTCAGCTCGCTCTCCTCGGCGACCTCCGAGATCTCCACGGTCTCCTCCACCCCGTCCGCGAACCGCACGGCGACGGTGGAACCCACCCCCACCACCTCCGTGGACGGCGCTCCGGCGACCGCCCCCTCGCGGATCCGCCCCTCGACCTCGGCGATCCGCAGGTCCAGCCGCGCGACCTGGTCGGCCCGCTGCAGCTCGTCCGCGGCGTCGGCCCGGTCACCCACCGGTTCCTCCCCGCGCAGCGTCCCCAGCACCCTCTCCCGCTCGGCCCGCAACTGCGCCAACTCCCCCTGCAACGCCCGCAGGGCCTCGGCGCTGATGGGCTCGGGACCGTCCGTCATAGCTGCTCCCGGGATCGTCGGTCATCCGGTCAAGCACCCGTCGCCTCCATTACCCCACCGCCCCGACACCCCGGCAAATCCTCGGCTCCGCCGTCCTCCCGGGACCGGGCCGGCGGGGTGGCGGTGATCACGCTCCCGGGCCCGGCGCGGGGGGTGGCGGGGATGAAGGTGCAGGTCCGGGGGGTGGGGGTGGTCGGGCGGGGTGGGACCTGGCCGTAGGGGCGGGGGCGGGCGAAGCTACCATGTGCGCAACACCCTCAGCTCGAAAGATGGACTTGTGACTGTCAACGACGACGTGTTCACGGACTGGAAGAACCGCGAGGAGATCGCGGAGTCGATGATCCCGATCATCGGGCGACTGCACCGCGAGCGGGACGTCACCGTCCTGCTGCACAGCCGGTCCCTGGTGAACAAGTCGGTGGTCAGCATTCTGAAGACGCACCGCTTCGCCCGCCAGATAGCCGGCGAGGAGCTCTCGGTCACCGAGACGATGCCCTTCCTGAGTGCGCTGACCACCCTGGACCTCGGCCCCTCCCAGATCGACATCGGCATGCTGGCCGCGACCTACCGGGCCGACGACCGCGGCCTGTCGGTCGAGGAGTTCACCGCCCAGGCCGTCGCCGGTGCCACCGGCGAGAACAAGCTGGAGCGCCGTGACGCCCGTGACGTCGTCCTCTACGGCTTCGGCCGGATCGGCCGCCTGGTCGCCCGCCTACTGATCGAGAAGGCCTCCGGCAACGGCCTGCGCCTGAAGGCCATCGTCGTGCGCGACGGCGGCGGCGACGACCTGGTGAAGCGCGCCTCGCTGCTGCGCCGCGACTCCATCCACGGCCAGTTCCAGGGCACGATCACCGTCGACGAGGCGAACAACAAGATCATCGCCAACGGCAACGAGATCACCGTGATCTACTCCGACGACCCGACCAAGGTCGACTACACGGAGTACGGGATCAAGGACGCCATCCTGATCGACAACACCGGCCGCTGGCGCGACCGCGAGGGCCTGTCCAAGCACCTGCGCCCCGGCATCGCCAAGGTCGTGCTGACCGCGCCGGGCAAGGGCGACGTCCCGAACATCGTCCACGGCGTCAACCACGACATGATCAAGCCCGACGAGCAGATCCTGTCCTGCGCCTCCTGCACCACCAACGCCATCGTCCCGCCGCTCAAGGCGATGGAGGACGAGTACGGCGTGCTGCGCGGGCACGTGGAGACCGTCCACTCGTTCACCAACGACCAGAACCTGCTGGACAACTACCACAAGGCCGACCGTCGCGGCCGCTCGGCACCGCTCAACATGGTGATCACCGAGACCGGCGCCGCCTCGGCCGTCGCCAAGGCCCTCCCGGACCTCAAGGCGAAGATCACCGGCAGCTCGATCCGCGTCCCCGTGCCGGACGTCTCGATCGCCATCCTCAACCTGCAGCTGGCCCGCGAGACCAACCGCGAGGAGGTCCTGGACTACCTGCGCGACGTCT
The DNA here is from genome assembly GCF_044742585.1 of Kitasatospora sp. NPDC087861. Lineage (NCBI taxonomy): Bacteria > Bacillati > Actinomycetota > Actinomycetes > Kitasatosporales > Streptomycetaceae > Kitasatospora > Kitasatospora sp. NPDC087861. The sequence goes on along the minus strand of NZ_JBIUUS010000027.1, from coordinate 408 downwards.
CGCTGACCTCGCCGCTGAAGCGCCAGATCGACTTCATCGACTCGCCCGACGCGGTCTCCAGCGACTTCATCGGCTCGCGCCACGCCTCGATCGTCGATGCCGGCGCCACCAAGGTCGAGGGCGACAACGCGATCCTCTACCTGTGGTACGACAACGAGTTCGGCTACTCCTGCCAGGTCATCCGGGTCGTCCAGTACGTCTCGGGCGTCGAGTTCCCGACGTACCCGGCCCCGGCCCCGGCGGTCTGATCCTCGGCCAGGGACTGTCCGGCGGCGGGGGGGGGGGCCCGGGGGGGGGCCCCCCCCCCCCCCCCGGCCGCCCCCCCCCCCGGCGCCCCCCCCCCCCCCCCCCCCCCCCGCCCAGCACGAGGGGGGGGGGTCCCCCCCGCAGGGGCAGGCGGGGGGGGTG
>NZ_JBIUUS010000026.1:0-103396 GCF_044742585.1 Kitasatospora sp. NPDC087861 | reverse complement strand
CTTCGACGACATCAAACCCGCCATCTTCCGCTCGGTCCTCGACGGTTATGTCGCGGGGGGCGGAGCGCTGCCGCCGTCAGGTCCAAGCTGGTTCGCGTTCATGATCGGCGGCTGGCTGGGGCACACGAGGTGGAACATCCTCCGGTGCCTCGCCGGCGTCGAGGCGAGCACCGGCCCTGACCTCGCGCTGTCGCACGAGTCCGTGCGCAACGGCGTGCGCGGCCTCCCCGACCTGTTCGGCCGACTTCCGGAGCTCGAGGCGCTGCTCGTGTGACAGCGACCCGCGTCTGTGCCTGGTATGCGGCGTAAGGCGCGCTCCCGATTCCGCTCGGGGCCATCGTCGATGACCTGCACCGACGCGGACGCGCGGACACCCATCTCGGACCGGCCAGGACACCGGAGGCGCGAACGTCATCGCGGGCGTCGCCTGGCGTGACGCGCTCGCAGCAGACGCCGACCGCGGCAAGCCGGCTCTCGAGGACTGGATCAACGCGGCGACCGCCTCGAGGCTCGTATCCGACAGGCCGGCGGCATCGACGCCCTCGGCCGAAAGGTCGTCGACCGGGTCGGCGATCCCGGCGGCATGCAACTCGGCAATCGCCACGATGTTGAGCGGCCCGGTGTCCGGCAGACAGATCAGGATCTCGTAGGCGGCGGCATACTCCTGGGCGCTCGGCTCGAACCCGCTCCTCGCCATCGCCTCGCCCTGTTCGCACGCCAGGTGCAGTTTGGTGGTCCAGCCGCCGCGGGAGCGGCCCAGGCCGTGGTCGGGCAGCTCATCCATGACGCCGCCGGGCGGCTCGGCCTGAGCCATGCCTTCTACTACGACAACAGGGCCTCCTGGACAGCTTGTTGGCGTAGACACCCTTCGAGCCACCAAGAGGCCCTGCTTTCATGCCCGCCACCCGCCACAGTCGCCCGATCGACCAACACCCCTCAAGATCGGAACGACAACAGCCACTCCCTCGGCGACACCGTCCGCATCGAACGCGAAACCGAGGCGGCGGTCGTGGCGGCCGGACTGATCTCCCTGGCGGATGGCCGAGGCCGGATTCGGCAAAGCGCCCGTCGTCGACGGCTTCGTCTCCGGCGGGCTCCACCACGAGCGGCGGCCCAAGCCGGAGGACCCTGCCTGACGTGCGGACACACGTGCCTGGACAGCGACCGCCACGAGCCCGCAAGTACCGCCCCTGACCTCGTTCTTCCGGCCGGTACACCGAGACCGCGACCCCGACCGCGCCGGCCCGGGACGCGCCCGTCGGGAGTCGGCGATCACGGTGCCGTCGTCCCGACTCTGATCGGGCAGCGGGACCGGGGCACGGGAAGAGGCCGGCAACGTCAGCGAGGGGAAGGCGTCGGAATCTGGCCGCGCGGCGGGCCAAGGCGGTGAGCGCGCCCAGCGGGAGGCTCAGGACTGCGGTGGGCACAGCGCGGCACGGTGGTGCCAGGGGCATGCCGGCTCCTCGGCTGCTGGCGGTCGAGGACCGGGGGGGAGGGGCCGTTGCGTGAACATGACCAATATGGGGGCGAGTTGAGCACAAGTCAACATTGGCGATCAGAATCACGCAGCCTTTCTGAAGTCTCGTCCGAGGGCTTGACGTATGCACAGGGGGAGGCGCGACACTCTGATGCGCAACCCATGTTTGATTCTGTCCGCATATGGAGGATCCTGTGCGTTTACCCTCGGGTGCACTGACCCGACGCCTCACGTCCGTCCTCACCGGGCTCGCCCTGCTCGTCAGCGGCGGCGCACTCACCACCGGGCTTGAACTCGCCACCGCCGCACCGGCGATGGCAGTCGACAACGGTCTTGCCCGAACCCCGCAGATGGGCTTCAACAACTGGAACGCCACCGGTTGTGGCCCGCAATTCAACGAAGCGATGGTCAAGGGCATCGCCGACCTCTTCGTCAGCAAGGGGCTCAAGAACGCCGGCTACCAGTACGTCAACCTGGACGACTGCTGGTCGCTTCCCGACCGCGACGCGAGCGGCAACCTCGTCCCCGACCCGGTGCGCTTCCCCGGCGGCATCAGAGCACTGGCCGACTACGTCCACGCCAAGGGTCTCAAGCTCGGCATCTACTCCAGCGCCGGCACCGCCACCTGCGCCATGACCGGCAACTCCGGGAGCCTCGGCCACGAGCAACAGGACGCCAACCTGTGGGCCTCCTGGGGCGTCGACTACCTCAAGTACGACAACTGCAACAACCAGGGCATCGACACCCAGCCCCGCTACAAGGCCATGGGCGAGGCACTCAAAGCCACCGGCCGCCCGATCCTCTACTCGATCTGCGAGTGGGGCACCAGCGCGCCGTGGACCTGGGCGCCGGACATCGGCAACTCCTGGCGCACCACGGGCGACATCCGCGACACCTGGCAGTCGATGATCGGCATCGCCCACGCCAACCAGGCCCTGGCCGACTACGCCAAGCCCGGTGCGTGGAACGACCCGGACATGCTGGAGGTCGGCAACGGCGGCATGACCGACACCGAGTACCGCACCCACATGAGCCTCTGGGCCGAGATGGCCGCCCCGCTGATCACCGGCAGCGACCTGCGCACCGCCACACAGAGCACGCTCGACATCCTCACCAACCCGGACGTCATCGCGGTCGACCAGGATCCGCTGGGCAAGCAGGGCTCGGTCGTCTCCGACACCGGCAACCTGGTGGTGATGAGCAAGCCGCTGGCCGACGGCAGTCGCGCGGTCACCCTCACCAACGAACGTTCCACCACGGCCACCATCAGCACCACCGTGCAGGCCATCGGTGTCGCGGGTGCCAAGTCGTACAAGCTCAAGGACTTGTGGTCCAAGAAGACCAGCACCAGCACCGGCACGATCAAGGTCACCGTCCCGAGCCACGGCACGGTGATGCTCAAGGTCACCCCGCGCACGCCGGTACCGACCGGCCTGAGCTAAGCGCCCGGCGGCCCGTTCTCCTCCGCCGCCAACGGCTGGGGTCCCGTCGAGCGGGACATGAGCAACGGCGACGCCACGGTTGGTGACGGACAGGCCATCAGCATCCGCGGCGTCCCGTACGCGAAGGGCCTGGGCGCCAACGCCTCCAGCGACATCACGTTCCTCCTTCGGCGGCACCTGCAGGAACCTGGTGACCGACGTCGGCGTCGACGACGAGACCGGCCGAGCCGGCTCAGGCAGGCGTCGGTTCACCTCCGGCACCAACCACGGCGGTCCCTTCCCTACGGACTGCTCAACGATCAGCCAGACGAACGCGGAATCGAGTTGGACCCAGCGGTCAAACTCACCGGGCAAACGATCAGGATCGCGTGTCGGCGGTCACTGAGCGTTTTCCAACCTGAAGCTGCGGGTCACGGGGCTTGCATGGGCCGGAGGTGAGGTGCTCGGGGAGATCGTCTGCCGTGCGGTCGGTTCGCCCGAATTCCGGCGCCGCCCGCCGAGGCCTCCCACCCTCCGAGGAGGTTCAGATCGGAGGCCTGCTGGTAGTGGACGTGTTGACGTCGGTGCTGCAGCGACGGCCGGTACTGGCCGACCGCGCCGAGCGGCCGGTCGGACACCTGGCGGCGGACCGCCGGTCGTTCGACCTCGCGCTGCTGGCCCTGGCCGGTAACACCCGTCCGGTCGAGGCCGTCGCCGACCTGCACAACCATGCCGACCGCCACAGCCCGGCCCGACTCGCGCAGCCGGCCGAGCCGCCCACCTCGGCCATGGACCGCCTCGAACTCGTCGAGCTGATGCTCGCCGGCGACCTTCAAGGCCGCGGAGGCCGCCGTGGCTCGGCAGCTCAGGCCTGCGCCCCAGTTGACAAATAGCCATCAGAGCGACAACTGCTGTGAGCATATGTTTCTTTCTGTTGCATTGTGTTGATACGTGATCGACGTGGTGCCATACTGCGTGCCCAGCGCCGCACCGCCGTCCGGGACTGGCTGGAGTGGCGCCCCCACCCCCTCCCCCACCCAGTCGAGGCCTTCATGCCGATCACCGCACCCACTCGTGCGCGCAGAGCCCTGCGCCGCGTCGCCGTCGCCGTCACCGCCCTCGCGTTGTCCGCCGCCCCCACGCTTACGGCCCAAGCCGCCACCAGCAGCACCTTCACGCCGGCCGCGGCCTGGACGGACCAGAACGGCAACCAGCTCCAGCTGCACGGCCTGGGCATCGTCAAGGCCGGCAAGACCTGGTACGGCTTCGGTGAGGACAAGACCGGCAAGAACTGGACCGACACCAGTTTCAAGGACATCCCCTGCTACAGCAGCACCGACCTGCGGCACTGGACATATCAGAGCCAGGCGCTGAGCCAACAGCCCGGCGGTGACCTCGGGCCGAACCGCATCGTCGAGCGGCCGAAGGTCGTCTACAACGCCGCGACCGCCACCTACGTGATGTACCTGCACATCGACGACCCCTCCTACTCGGAGGCCAAGGTCGGCGTGGCCACCAGCAGCACCCCGTGCGGACCGTACGCCTACCGGGGCAGCTTCCAGCCGCTGGGCTTCCAGAGCCGCGACATCGGCCTCTTCCAGGACACCGACGGCTCCGCCTACCTGCTCACCGAGGACCGGGCGAACGGGCTGCGCATCGACAAGCTGTCCGCCGACTACCTCTCCGTCAGCTCCTCGGTGGCGCTGGTCGGCGACTACGAATCGCCCGCCGTGGTGAAGGCCAACGGCAGGTACTACCTGTTCGGCTCGAACCTGACCGGCTGGGGCACCAACGACAACGTGTACGCCACGGCCACCTCGCTGTCCGGGCCCTGGTCCTCGTTCAACACCTTCGCCCCCGCCGGCACCCGGACCTACAACTCGCAGACCGCCAACGTCATCCCCGTCGCCGGCACCTCCGGCACCAGCTACGTCTTCGCCGCCGACCGCTGGACGACCAACGACCTCGGCAACTCACCCCTGGTCTGGCTGCCGCTGACCCTGTCCGGCGACACCGCCAACGTCGGCTGGTTCAACTCCTGGTCGCTGAACACCACCGCCGGCACCTGGACCGCCAACTCCTCCCTGCCGCCCACCGGCCCCCACGCCCTGGCAGGCGCCAACAGCTCCCTGCTGATGGACGTCAGCGGCGGCTCCACCGCCGACGGCGCCCCCGTCATCCAGTGGTCGGCCAGCGGCGGGACCACCCAGCAGTGGACCCTCAAGAAGGTCTCCGGCAACACCTACACCGTGGTCAGCGCCAAGAGCGGCAAGTGCCTGGACACCGCCGGCCACGCCACCACCCCCGGAACCCAACTCGTCCAGTGGACCTGCACCCCCGGCTCCACCACCCAACAGTGGACCGCCGACGCCGCTGGCGACTACACCTCCGCCACCAGCACCAGCTTCACCCTCAAGAACCTCGCCGCCGGCCTGGTCATCGACGTGCCGAACAACTCCACCACCCCGGGCACCACACTCGCGCTCTGGAGCAGCAACGGCGGCAACAACCAGATCTGGCAGGTGTCCTGACCACAAGCGGAGCAACACTCCTCGGTGGGCGCCTGCGCCCACCGAGGGCCGCCCATGTGAAGGAGTCAAGCCGTAGAACTGCGACAACAGGGCCTACTGGACAGCCTTTTGGCGTAGACACCCTTTGAGCTGCCAAGAGGCCCTGCTCTCATGCACGGCAGCCGCCGCAGTCACCCGATCGAGACCCCGGTCCGACCGTCCACCGGGCGCTGATCGCCGAGGGCACCACCGAGGCGGAATGTGGGAGATCCCCTCCGGAGAGGTCGAGACCGGGGAGACCATCCTGGACGCGCTCCACCGGGAGACCGCCGAGGAGACCGGCCTGACCATCGACCAGGTCATCGGCTGCATCGGGCACTTCGACCACCAGAACAGCCGCGGCGGCACCACCCGCCAGTTCAACTTCGGCGTCACCGTGGAGAAGACCGAGCCGGTCGTCCTCACCGAACACGACGCCCACCAGTGGGCACTCCCGGGCGAACTGCCCGATGTCAGCGACGCAGTCCGCAACCTGATCGCCCCCTGATCCAGAGCCGCACCCCCGGCGGCTCTGCGACACGGCAGCCCGTTTCTCGGTGCTTCGAGAGACGGGCCGTAGTCATTTTTGGATCCGGCGCGAGCACGGTCCGGAGGGGCCCACCAGGGCCTCCGCACAGTTGCGAGCAGGAGTCGGGCCCCAGCTTCCTGCCGGGGAAGCCAGGGGCAGCCGCTACTCGGAGGACGGTGCGTTGTCGGTCAGACCGCCCGCCATCGCCATGCGATCGAGCTCGTCCTTCCGGGGCGATCCAACCATGAGCGTATTGAACGCCTCCATGCCTAGGTGCAGAAGCATGAAAGCGATGTACGGCGACATCGCCGCAGAATCGGGCGCCGTACCGAAGTGAGGCTCCTCGAACAGTGCGACGGTGTCCTGGCCGGAGTCGTCGAAGAAGGCCCGGGATCCTGTGGTCGTGGGGTGCGAGAACGGGGTCTCGCTCAGCCACACCGGCGCGAGGTTCTCGTCGAGCCGGTCGAGGAGCGGCTGCATGTTCAGGAAGACGTTCGTCGCGTTGCCTGGGATGACGGCGTCCTCGACGGAGTCGGCCGAGGCCGCGACCTGGCCGTCGTACTCGAAGCCGGAGGCATCGACTGCCTTCCGCAGGCGTCCGTGCGAGTTCTGGCAGCCCTTGTTCATGGAGTCGACCGCACCGCCGCGCTCCGGTCCACACGCACGTGAAGAGACCGCTCAACACGATCAGGAACGTCATCAACCGGTTCAACCCGAAGATCCACAGAGCGGCCGGCGGACACCGAGAGCGTCATAGACCCGACCGTAGCCGCGGCGCACCCGATCGGGTCGCTGACGGCGCGGATCAAGACCTCCAGAGAGCTGCCGCCGGCCGGAGCCGGTCGGCGGCAGCCGCTACCCGTCGCTGCGCCGCGGCGCAGCGCGGCGGTCAGCCGGTGGGACGACCCGGGTCGCCGTCGGCCCCGGCTTCCGCGTCGTACGAGGACGTGCCGGAGTCCAGCAGCGGCTCCTGCATCTTGAGGTGCGCGGGGGCCAGTGCCCGCAGCGCGTGGTAGCCGGTGATGACGACCAGCGTGCCCAGCGCGATGCCGCTGATGGTGAAGGTGTCGGTGAACTTCATGCTGACGTTGCCGACGCCGATGATGATGCCCGCGGCGGCCGGCACCAGGTTCAACGGATTGCGCAGGTCCACCCCGGACTTGGTCCAGATCTGCGCGCCGAGCAGGCCGATCATGCCGTACAGGATGACGGTGATGCCGCCGAGCACCCCGCCGGGGATCGCGGCCACGACCGCGCCGAACTTCGGGCAGAGGCCGAAGAGGAGCGCGAAGCCCGCTGCCGCCCAGTAGGCGGCGGTCGAGTAGACCCGGGTGGCGGCCATCACGCCGATGTTCTCGGAGTACGTCGTGTTCGGCGGGCCGCCGACCGCGGTCGAGAGCATGGAGGCGACGCCGTCCGCGGAGATCGCCGCGCCCAGCTTGTCGTCCAGCGGGTCGCCGGTCATCTCGCCGACGGCCTTGACGTGCCCGGCGTTCTCCGCGACCAGCGCGATCACCACGGGCAGCGCGACCAGGATCGCGGACCACTGGAAGGTCGGGCCGTGGAAGGAGGGCAGACCGATCCAGTCCGCCTTGCCCACGCCCGACAGGTCCAGGCGCCAGTGGTCGGTGAGCTTGCCGCTCGCGTCCACCGAGTGGATCCTCCCGAAGATCCGGTCGAACGCCCAGGAGATCCCGTACCCGAAGACCAGCCCCAGGAAGATCGCGACGCGCGACCAGAAGCCGCGCAGGCACACCACGGCCAGCCCCGTGAAGAGCATCACCAGCAGCGCCGTCCACTGATCCTGCGGCCAGTACGTCGACGCGGTCACGGGGGCGAGGTTGAACCCGATCAGCATGACGACCGCGCCGGTCACGATCGGCGGCATCGCCGCGTGGATGATGCGCGCCCCGAACCGCTGGACCATCAGGCCCACGAGGAACAGCGCCACGCCCACCACGAACACCGCGCCGGTCACCGTCGCGCTGGTGCCGCCCTGCGCCCGGATCACCGCGGCGACGCCCACGAAGGAGAGCGAGCAGCCGAGATAGCTGGGCACCCGGCCGCGGGTGGCCAGCAGGAAGATCACGGTCGCGACGCCGGACATCATGATCGCGAGGTTCGGGTCGAGCCCCATCAGCACGGGCGCCACGAAACTCGCGCCGAACATGGCCACCACGTGCTGGGCGCCGAGCCCTACCGTACGGGGCCAGGAGAGCCGTTCGTCGGGGCGGACGACCGCCCCCGGCGCGGGCGTGCGCCCGTCACCGTGCAGCTTCCAGCGCACGCCGAGATCCATGGTGAGGTTTCGCTTTCTCTGTACGTTCAAGAACTTCCGGACCATTGTCAGGGGTGCCAGGCGCTCCTACGTCCACACGCCCCGCTCGGGGGCCACCTCGGCGTCACCGGTCGGCGCGGCGCGGTGCTCGTCCTCGGCGTCGGGGCGAGCCGTCAGAGCGGGTTGGCCGTGAGCAGGCCGGTCCCGAGGGGGGTGAGGGCGTGGACGACACACTGTCCGTCGCGGATCGACGTGATCATTCCGGCCGCGCGCAGGGTGGCGGTGTGCTGGGAAGCGGCGGGGGCGCTCACTCCGAGGCGGACGGCTAGCTCGGTGGTGGTGCATCCCGCGCCGATCGCCCGCAGCGCGGCGGCTTTCCCTTTGCCGATGAGCGCGGTCAGGCCGTCGACCGCGGGGGGCGGCGGCTGGACGGCCTCGGAGGCGGTGTAGGCGAACAGGGGCTGCTGCCACGGGCTGGCGATCGACGGGGAGATCATGCCGCCGAGGAACAGGTTGGGGGACAACACGAATCCGGCCGCGGCGCTGCGCTTCAGGTGCTCCGGGACGGTCGGGGCGGTGCCCTGGAGGGTGAGCTGGAAGCGCGTGGGGTCGCTGAACGCCTGGTGGACGTCGGCCAGCATCCTTCCCGTCCCCTGATCTCCGAGGGTGCCCCGGCGCATGCTGATGTCGGCGTTGAGCCGCTTGACCATGTCGGGCCAGTCGTCGGCCAGACAGGCGCGGTAGAGGGCGTGGACGGCCTGGATCAGACGGTTCACCTGTGCGGAGCCACCGTCCAACAGCTGCGCCACCGGTCTCGGGGTGGGACCCAACTCGGCGTACCGGCACAGCTCACCGTGCACCTGCTCCGCGCTGACCGCGCTGATCACGTCCAGTTCGTCGGCGATCGACACACCGCCCGGGACCAGTGGTATCGGGGGCGTCAGGAAGTCCGGGAGGTACAGCGGATGGGCCGCGACCAGCTCGATCAGCGGTAGGGCCCGGCCGGGCACACGGGAGCGGACCGAGCGCCACCACCGCCGGGCCGGCAGCGGAGCCCCGCTGTCCTGTTGGAGCCCGATCACCAGGTGCTGGATCGGCGAGATCGCGAACCGCACGTTGGCCAAGTCCCGTGCCCCGAACGCCACTACAGCCACTCGCACTGCTTGCCGCCCCCTCGGTCCGCTTGATCACCCTGCGCCCTGCGAGCGGCACCGGCCTCCCCCGTCCTGGGACGGGGGAGGCCGGTGCCGTGTGCCGTGTGCCGTGGGTCAGGTCTGGTCGAGGACGGTCCAGCCCTGGTAGCCGGAATCCTGGGAGGGACCGTTACAGGGATAGCCGCGGGTGCCCACGTTGGAGACGTCGAGGCACATGTCCGTGTTGTCCTCCTCCCAGCGGCCGCTCTTCAGGACCGACTCGTAGGCGCCGGCCGCGGTGTAGCGGTTGACCATGGCCCACTGCTGGAAGCCCGAGTTGAAGCTGGGGCCGTTGCACTCGTAGGTCCGCAGGCCGAAGTGGTTGCCGTCGTTGGAGTAGTCCAGGCACCGACCGGTGGCCAGGTTCATGAGCTGCGCCCAGCCGTTGGCGTACTCGGTGACCTTCCACTTCTGCCAGGCCATGCCGTTGCAGGTGAAGGCGCGCAGGTTGTCGGTGCCGTCGCCGTTGTTGGAGTCGTCCAGGCAGGAGTCACCGGCGTCGGGCGACCAGGACACGAAGGTGTAGGTGTGCGCGGACATCCAGTAGTAGGCCCTGGTGCTGGCGCTGGCGTGGGCCGTCCCGAGGTCGGCGGTCCCGGCGTCGGCGGTCCCGACGTTGGCCATGCCGAGGCCGGCGGCCAGGGCTACGGCGGTGGCTGCGGAGCCGAGGGTACGGAGCTTCAACGGAGGTCCTCTTTCTCGTGTGGCCGAGCCGAGGCTCACGGCGAGATGAGCACGTGGCCCGGTCAGAGGTGATCGGCTGGTGCTTCGGTCATCCCGTCCGTGCGTGCGCTGATCGCACGTGAAGTGGCGGGTCCATGCTGCCCGCGGCGGTCGGCTGAAGTCCTGTTTCCCACACAACCCCACACACCCCGGCAGCTCGCTCGTAGACTCAGGCTGTCAGGAACACGGCACCACGGGTCGGGGGACAACGTGAGTGAGCAGCGGAGCCGTATGCCGGACCCCGGCAACGCGGCCGATCTGACGGAGTTCATCGGCATGCTCGGGGAGTTGCGCGCGTGGGCGGGGATGCCGTCCTACCGGTCGCTGGCCAAGCAGGCCGGACCGTTCATGAGGCCAGCGCGCGTCGTCTCGCCCTTCACCGTCGTGGACGCCTTCAAGCCCGGGCGCCGCCGCCTGGACCTCGACCTCGTGGTGGCGATCGTACGGGCGCTCGGGCTGGAGGGGGCCGAGGCCGCCCAGTGGCGGGATGCCTGTCTGCGGGTCCATCGCGGGGCGCGGACCCGCGGCCCGAACGGGGTGCCGCGACAACTGCCTGCCGCGGCGCGGCATTTCACCGGGCGAACCCGCGAGCTCCAGGAGCTCGACGAGCTGCTGGGCGATCGGATTCCCAGCTGCGGCGCGGTCGTGATCTCGGCGATCGCCGGCACCGCCGGAGTGGGCAAGACCTCCTTGGCCGTGCACTTCGCACACCGGGTCGCCCACCGCTTCCCCGACGGCCAGCTCTTCGCCAACCTGCGCGGCTTCGACCCCGCCGGACCCCCGACCGAGCCCGCGAACGTGGCCCGCGGCTTCCTGGACGCGCTCGGCGTTCCGGCCCCACGCATCCCCACCGACCCGGACGGACGACTCGCGCTCTACCGCAGCCGTCTCGCCGGCACCCGGACACTGATCGTCCTCGACAACGCCCGCGAGGCAGCACAGGTCCGCCCGCTGCTCCCCGGCTCGGACACCTGCCTCGTTCTGGTCACCAGCCGAAACCGGATGCCCGGCCTCGTCGCCCTCGACGGCGCCGTCCCGCTCGCCCTCGACGTGCTCTCCCGCGAGGAGGCCCGCGAACTGCTCGCCCGCCGCATGGGTCCCGAGGCCGTACTGGGCCAACCGGACGTGGCCGACGAGCTGATCGATCTGTGCGCCCGGCTGCCGCTGGCCCTGAACATCGCCGCCGCACGTGCGGCCGAGCGCGCCGACACCCCGCTGAGCACCTGGACCCGCGAACTGCACGACACCCGCGCCCGCTTGGACCTGCTGTCGGCCGACGACAGCCAGGCCGACGTCCGGGCGGTGCTCTCCTGGTCCTACCACGCCCTCGCCCCGCAGGCCGCCCGCCTGTTCCGCCTGCTCGGTCTGCACCCGGGTCCGCGCATCAGCGCAGCGGCGGCCGCGAGCCTCGCGGGCCTGCCGCTCGCCGAGACCCGCCGCCTGCTGGACGAACTCCATCGCGCCCATCTGATCACCGCGGTGGACCGGGACTGGTACACCTTCCACGACCTGCTGCGCGCCTACGCCGCCGAGCTGGTCGCCACCGACTCCACGAGCACGCAGGCCGAGGCGGCACGGCGGATGCTCGACCACTACCTCTGCACCGCGCACCGGGCCGGTTCCCTCGCCTACGCCGACGACGCCTCGTGGCATCCGCTCGACCTCCCGGCGCCGGCCGTCGGGGTGACGCCCGAGGTTCTCACCGACCGCGGGCAGGCCCTCGCCTGGTACCAGGACGAACAGTCCGTGGTCGAGCAGCTCGTCTCGTGGGCCCACCGGGCGGGGTACGACGATCACGCCTGGCAGCTCGCCGCCGCGCAGGTGTCCTACCTGCAGAAGTCGGGGCTGTGGCAGCAGTGGCAGCAGGTCAGCGAGACCGCACTGGGAGCCGCTGAGCGCGCTGCGGACCTCGCCCGGCAGGCACACGCGCACCGCTGGCTCGGCCAGGTGCACCGTTCTCAGGGCCGCCAACCCCAAGCCCACCTCGAACTGCGCCTCGCCTGCGACCTGTTCGGCACCCTCGGGGAGCTGACGTGTCAGGGAAAGACCCAGCTCGACATCGCCATCACCCACGGTGAGGAACACGCTTACGCAGAGGCGGTGGCCGAGGCCCACCGGGCACTGACACTGTTCGAGTCCACCGGGGACTCCTCCGGACAGGCCCTCGCCCTCAACCTCGTCAGCTGGTACCTGACGCGACTCGGCCGGGCCCGCGAGGCCCTTCCGTACGGCCTACGCGCCCTGGAACTCGCGCGCAGCTGCGGCAGCCTGCCCGCCCAGTCCTCCATCTGGGACAGCATCGGCTACATCCACCACCACCTCGGCGAGTACGAGCAGGCGCTCCCCGCGTACCACGAGTCACTGCGCCTGCGCCAAGCCGCCGGGGACTACTTCCTCCAGGCCGAGATTCACACCCACATCGGCGACGCCCACCTCGCGCTCGGCGACACCGAGGCCGCCCGGCACGCCTGGACCCAGAGCCTCGCCATCCTCGAACACCTGCAGCATCGCGACGCCGACGCCGTACGCGCCCGTCTGGACACGAACACCGCCCGACAACCGTGACCGGGACACGGTCCGCGCGGGCGAACCGGGCCGCGTCCACGGGCTGTCCTGTTCAACCGGGTCCAAGGGCTGTCCTGTTTAAGGCGAGAGCTTCATGGCTGTCCTGTGCGCGGGAGAGAGGAACACCATGGGCCGCAGACGCCACCGCGACGGACGCCGTGCCCCTGCGGCCGAGCCTCCTCGGCGGCGCCAGCACCTCCACACCGGGCCGACACCCGGTGTCACGACGCCCCGGCGCCGAGTCCGGGGCCAGACCGAGTAATTGGGGGAGCTCCATGCGACTCACCAGGACGACGAAGCGCGCAGTGGCCGTCACCTTCGCGGCTGCCGCGCTCGGATTGGGTGCCACAACCTCGGCCTACGCGGCCGAGGGCACCTGGACCGTCACCAACGGCGGCGGCTGCCAAGCGCTGGAGAAGGTCCAGCTCATGAGCGGCCACGACTACATGGCGAACGACCCGATCGCCAACAGCGGCGGCTGTTCCTTCGGCATCTACAGCTGGAACACCTCCAGCTGGGTGTACGGACCGACCGGCAGCGGCGCCCAGTCGCCCTGGATCTACGACGGCCCGGGCAACAGCCTGTCCGCCTGCGTGTGGTCGTCGGGCAACCCGAACTGGGTGTGCGGCCCGGCCAACTGAGCAGGGTGCGGTGACGGAACAGTAGCCATCGGCGAGGCGGGAGCGGCCCCGGGTCCGCGCCCGCCTCGCTTGCCCGTCGGAGGTCCGGGGTGCTCAGTCCGTCGGCTGGGCCAGCCCGGTCTGCCCGCCGCAGAACACCTCCGTGACGAGCCGCTGCTTCACCTTCTCGAACACCGCGGCCAGGGCGGCCCAGCCGAGCTCGGCGCCCCCGAAGGTCAGCGAGCCGGTCAGGGTCCTACGGCCGTCGGGCGTGCTGTACATCAGCGACGCCCAGCCCCAGAAGCCGCCGTTGTGCTGGAGGATGGTGCCACCGCCGTCCGTCTCCTCCACGAACACCCCCAGCCCGTAGCCCATCTTGGGGTGCGGCGTGCACATCTCGGCCAGCAGCGGGGCCGGCAGGAGCCTGCCGCTCATCAGCGCGGAGAAGAACGTGTGGAGGTCCCGGCTGGTCGAGATCATGTCGCCGGCCGAGGAGATCCAGGAGGGGTTGAAGCGGGTGGTGTCGATCACCTTCCACCGGCCGGCGTCCTCGAACCCGTAGTAGCCGTGGGCGTGCGGCCGGGGGATCTCCGGCGAGGCGCCCGGCAGCACGGTGCCGGTCAGCCCGAGCGGACCCAGGATCAGCCGCTGCATCTCCTCGGCGCAGGAGCGGCCGGTGGCCTTCTCCACCAGCAGCCCGGCCAGCACGTAGTTGGTGTTGGAGTAGTTCCAGTCCGCCCCTGGCTCGAACCGCGCCGGCTTGGCCAGCGCCAGCCGCACCAGCTCCTCCGGCCGGTAGGTGCGGAACTGATTGTCCGCCCACTCCTTGCCCACCCCGGGGACTCCGCCGGGCACGACCGTTCCGTCCTCGTAGACCTCGCCGGTGAAGCTGAACAACCCGCTGGTGTGCTGGAGCAGCATCCGCACCGTGATCCGGCGGTCGAGGCCGAACTCGGGCAGGTAGTCGTCCGCCGGGGCGTCCAACCCGATCCTGCCCTCGGCGACCAGTTGCAGCACCAGGGTCGCGATGAAGGTCTTGGTGATGCTGCCGATCCGGAAGTGCCCGTCGGTCGGCGGCTTCGCGGCCTCGCCCAGCTTGCGCACCCCGGCGGCGCCGACCCACTGCCCCTGCTCGTCGTGCACGCGCACCTGCACCCCGGCGAAACCGGAATCGACGATCTCCTGGAGGGCCTTCCGCAGCTCGGGGCGATCCGGCGCGGCAGCAGTGTTCTCGATGGTGTGGAGGAAGTCCCCCATGGTCGTTTCCTATCTCGCGACGGTGGGTGTTCGGCACGGCTCGGAAGCGCCACGGTGGCCCTGGCGGCCACCGACCCCTTCGCGGCGGCCATGGGATGAGCGTGCACGTTGACCCAAGGTCAAGGTCAACCCCGGCTGCCGGCCTCGGCGACCAGGGTGATGAGCTCCGAACGGATGCGCGCTACCCTCACCCCTGTGATCGCCCGCAACCCGCACCTCCAGGCAAGCGCGAAGGCCGCCCACGATCCGGAGGTGCGCTGAACCGATGGCGACCGGGCTCACGATCGGTCAGGCGGCCGCGTTCGCCGGTGTCACGATCAAGACGGTGCGGCACTACCACCGGCTCGGTCTGGTCCAGGAGCCGGAACGCGACGGTTCCGGCTACCGGCGTTACCGGTCGACCGACCTGCTGCGGCTGGTCCAGGCCCGGACCCTGGCCGGGGCGGGCGTGCCACTGGCCGAGATCGGTGACCTGCTCGACGCCGATCCCGAGCGGTTCGCCGCCGCCCTGGACGACGTCCATCGCCGGCTCACCGAACGGATCGAGGACCTGGTCGCGCGCCGCGACACGCTGCACCGGCTCACCCGAGGTGACCGGGCCCTGCTGCCCGACCGGGCCTGCGCGGTCCTGGACCGGCTCGCCGACCTCGACTTCAGCCCCGACTACGTGGCCACTCAGCGGGAGGCCCTGGTGCTGGCCCAGGCGCTGGTCCCGGAGGTCTTCGACCCCTTCCTGACCCAGCTCGAACACTGGCTCGACGACCCCGAATGGATCGAGCTGACCAAGCGGGGCTGGGCCGCGATGTCCTGGGACCCCGACGACCCACGGATCGACGGGCTGGCGTCCGCGCTGGCCGCCAAGCTGCTGGCGAACCGCGCACTGCTGACGATGCCGAACGGGTCTCAGGACCAGTCCGACACCGCCTCCCGGTACGGACTGGTGAACCACCACCGGGAAGAGCAGTCGCCGTCCATCGCCCGGTTGAACGCCCTGGTCGAGGCGAAGCTGCGCGCGGCCGGCATCGACGTCCCGCGTCAATGACGGCCGCCCGGCTCCCCGGAAGCCGCCGCCGACCGGGGCCGGTCGGCGCCGGCCCGCCCGTCGAGGGTGCCCGATGCCTCATCTCCCCCGCGCGCCCGACAGAATGACGCCATGAGGATGATCCACACCCTGGCCGGCGTGCTGCTGCTGATCGTCGTCGTCGGCAGCATCCTGCGCACCCTGGTCGTCCCGCGCGGGCTGTACTCGGCGCTGGTCCACCGGCTCTGGCGGGCCCTGCGGACAGCGCTGCGCTGGTCCGCCCTGCCCTTCGACACCTACCGCGCGCAGGACCGGGTCCAGACCTGGCTGGCCCCGCTCATCCTGGTCGGGATGCTCGCGGTGTGGCTGGGCGGCATGCTCGTCGCCTACACCCTGCTCCTGCACGGCACCTCGGACCTGAACTGGTCGGTGTCCTTCCGCGAGGCCGGGTCCAGCCTCTTCACCCTCGGCTTCGCCAGCGGCGAGCGGCTCCACCTGTCCGTGATCGACTTCCTGGCCGCCGCCACCGGCCCGCTCGTGATCGCCCTGCAGATCGCCTACCTGCCGACGCTGTACGCCGCCTACCAGCGCCGCGAGACCGAGGTCACCCTCCTGCAGTCCCGGGCCGGCGAGCCCGCCTGGGGCCCCGAACTGCTCGCCCGGCAGTCCCTGGTCGACACCGAGACCGCCCTCCCCCAGCTCTACCGGGACTGGGAGCGGCTGGCCGCCGACATCGGCGAGAGCCACTCCAACTACCCCGTGCTGCTCTCCTTCCGCTCCCCGCAGCCCAACCGCAGCTGGGTGGTCGGCCTGATCGCGGTGATGGACGCGGCCGCCCTCCACCTCGCCCTCTGCCCCCGCTCGGCCCCGCCCGAGGCCCGGCTGCTCCTGCGCGCGGGCTTCACCGCGATGCGCGACATCGGCCGCTCGCTGCGCGTGGACTTCGACCCGGACCCGGACCCGGACGTCCCGATCCGCCTGACCTACACCGAGTACATCGGCGCCGTCGCCATGATCACCGCCGCCGGCTTCCCCCGCGAGCGCGCGGTCGAGGAGGCCTGGCCGCACTTCCACGGCTGGCGGGTCAACTACGAGACCGTGGCGTACGAACTCGCCCGCCGCAGCGACGCCGTCCCCGCCCTGTGGACCGGCCCGCGCGACTTCCGCGCCCCCGTCATCCCCCCGGCCCGCCCCACCGACCGCCGCCCGTCGAACCCGCCCCACCCCACCCTTTGAGATCCTCGTGGTCTCCGCCAGGAGAGGCCCCGCCTTCCCCCGGGAGTATCACCTTTGGTGCGTGCAGCGGGCGGCGGGCGTGGAAATCGCCGTGGCGATAAGCGAGGCATGACGCAGGCTCAGACCTCCACCGGCGCGCCGGTGGCCAGCGAGCGCTCGGCGCCGGCGAGGATCTCGACCACCCGCAGGCCGAAGTCGGCCCCGCAGGGGTGCGGTTCGCCGGTGCCGGCCGAGGTCTGCAGGGCGTCCAGCGCCCGGTGCAGGGCGGCGATCGGGCCCTCGCCGCGCTCGGGCAGGTGGGCCACGCCGTGCTCGCCGCGCAGCTCCATGCCGGTGCCGCCGGCCGCGACCGGCGCGGTCAGGCTGAGCGCGAGGGTGCTGGACGCGCCGGCGGCGTGCCGCACCACCAGGTGCACGGTGTCCAGCGGGCCGGCCACCGCCGTCACCTGCGTCACGTCGCCCAGCACCGGCAGCAGCACCGACAGCGCGTGCGGGCCGACGTCCCACAGTGCGCCCTTCTCCTGCCGCCACGGCGAGGCCGCGTACGGGCTGGCGCTGCCGGGGGCGAACACCGAGCCGAGCCAGTCCGAGCGGCCGGTGAACCAGCCGCCCAGCGCCGCCTGCCGCTCGATCCACGGGATCTGGTCGCCGCCGAAGCGGACGGTGAAGAAGACCACCGAGGCGACCTCGTGGGCCCGGACGGCCTCGGCCACCGCGCGCGCGTCCGGCACGGTCAGCGCCACCGGTTTGTCCAGCAGCAGGTGGCACCCCGCCTGCGCGGCCCGCACCGCGAGGCCCGCCTGCACGGTCGGCGGCAGCGCGATCGAGACCGCGTCCACCTCGTCGAGCAGCCGGTCGAGGTCCGCGTACCCGGGGACCCCGTGCGCCTCGCCGAGCGCCGCGGCCGCCTCCGGCCGACGGGCCCAGACGCCCGTGAACTCCAGCCCGGGGTGCGCGGTCAGCACGGGCGCGTGCACCCGCTCCGCCCAGGGGCCGGTGCCCAGCAGTCCGATCCGCACGATGTCTCCGTTCGTTCTTGTCGTTCTGTGGTTCAGCTCTGGACGCGGGCCAGCGTGAAGCCGTCGTAGCCCTTGCTGCCGACCGTCTGCACCGAGGTCGCGGTGACCCTCGGCTCGGCGGCGATCAGCTCGTGCAGCACGCGGGTGCCGACGACCGCCGGGTCGGTGCTGTCCGCGTCCGCGACGGCGCCGCCGCGCACCACGTTGTCGACGATGATCAGCGAGCCCGGCCGGGTCAGCTGGAGCGCCCGCCGGAAGTACTCGGGGTTGCTGGGCTTGTCGGCGTCGATGAAGACCAGGTCGAAGGGCTCCACGCCCTGCTCCACCAGCGCGGCCAGCGAGTCGGCGGCGCGGCCGAGCCGCACCTCGGCGACCTTGTCCAGCCCGGCCCGCGCCAGATTCCCGCGGGCGACCTCGGCGTGCTTCGGGTCGATCTCCAGGGTGATCAGGGTGCCGTCCGCGGGCAGCGCCCGGGCCAGCCAGATCGCGCTGTAGCCGCCGAGCGTGCCGACCTCCAGGATCCGCCGGGCGCCCTGGGTCAGCGCCAGCAGGTGCAGCAGCTTGCCCTGGTTGGGGGCGACGGCGATCTCCGGCAGTCCGGCCGCGTCGGCGGCGACCGCCGCCTCCTCCAGGGCCGGATCGTGCCCGACCAGCTGCTCGGAGAAGTACGCGTCCACGGCGTCCCACGTCGACTGGGTCATCGGGCCCTCCAGTGTGCAAGATCGGCAGGTACCCGCCGATGCTACTCCGGGGGCCCGACACCCCCTCCGCGGTCAGGCCCTACGATCCGTCACTCCGCGACCGGCGCCTTGGCGGCAGCAGCGGCAGCAGCCGCCTCCTCCGCCTCGATCTTGGCGTGCGTCTTGGCCGCCCGACGCTTCATCACCCACGCCGAGAGGCCGCCGACCAGCACCGCCGCGGCCAGGCCCGCCCAGGAGAACCGGGACAGCCACGGCTCGATGCTCTTGCCGACCTTGTAGACCAGCAGCGTCGTCCCGCCGGCCCAGACCACGCCGCCCAGCACGTTGGCGACCAGGAACTTCCAGTACGGCATCTTCAGCGCGCCCGCGAGCGGCCCGGCGAAGATGCGCAGCAGGGCGATGAACCGGCCGAAGAAGACCGCCCACATCCCCCACTTCTGGAAGGAGCGCTCGGCGGTGGCCAGGTGGGACGGCCCGAAGTGCTTGGGGAACTTCCGCCCGAGCTTCTCGAACAGCGGCTTGCCGCCCTTGCGCCCGATCGAGTAGCCGATCGAGTCGCCGATGATCGCTCCGAGGATCGCGCACACCGCGACCCCCATCGGGCTCACCACACCCTTGACCGCCATCAGGGAGGCCGTGACCAGCGCGATCTCGCCGGGCAGCGGGATGCCCAGCGACTCCACCCCGATGATCAGGGCGACCAGGGCGTACACCGCGGTCGGTGGGACGCTCTCGATCCAGGCGTCGATGTGCAAGGCCAGTACCTCCGTGGCAGGACGGGACCGGCGCGGCCCTCAGCGGTGCCGCACGCCGATCCCGGCAGTTGTCCGATGGCGGCAACGCGGCCGCTTCCCCATCAGGGCAGCCTAACGTGCCGGGTGGCCTGTCCCCCGGCCGATCACCCGTGGTTACGACGTGCGGCGCCCCGCCGTGGTTCCAGCCCGACCAGGCTTTCCTCAAGATTCGGCAAAGAGCAGTGCGACCACGGACGGCCGCCCCTTCGCCCGGCGCACGAAGGGCAGCAGGGCACGCACCAGGCCCCGCCCGCCCTCCGGGTACACCTCGCGGGCCTCGCTCACCGCCGGGTGGGCGGTGAGCAGCTTGCCGCGCTCGTCCGCGTCCATGCCGAACGGCATCGGCGGCGCCTGGTAGTGCCGGTCGCGCAGCTTGCCCCGGACGGACCGGTCGCTGAACCAGCGCGGCACCGCGTCCAGGACGAGCGAGGCGCCGGGGAAGCGCTCGGCGCAGGCCGCGATCAGCGCGCGCACCTCGTCCGGCTGCAGGTACATCAGCAGCCCCTCGGCGCAGATGATCACCCCGCGGCCCGGGTCCACCTCCTCCATCCAGGCCGGGTCGGTGGCCGAACAGGCGAGGATCCGGTGCCGCTCGTCCGGCGGGAGCAGCCGCTCCCGCAGCGCGGCGGTCTCCGGCAGGTCCACCGACAGCCAGTCGGCCCGGCCGTTGTCGACCCGCCAGGCCTGGGTCTCCAGGCCGTCCCCGAGGCCGACCACGGTGCCGCGCGGGCACCGGGCGAGGAAGTCCGCCACCTCGCGGTCGAAGCAGGCCGCGCGCAGCGCCTGCAGCTGGCTGACCAGCGCGCCCTGCCCGAAGCGCTCCGCGAACGGGAAGTCGATCCGGTCGACCAGCTCGACCGCCTTCGGATCCTCCAGCACCGTGTCCGGCCGACGTGCCTCCACCGCCCGGTGCCACAGCGTCCACAAGGCCGTCTCCGGCACCTGCGCCAACTCCGGCCGCTCCCCACCGCTCATCGCTCACTCCCTCGGACGTGCTCCGCGCTCCGGCCTGAACCCGCCGATTCTGACACCCCGGACGTGGGGAGGCTCGGGGCGACGCGCGGACCTGCGGACGACCGCCGCGGCGCCGCCGGGACCGGCCGGGCGGCCCGGACGAGCGGCCCGGACGGCCCGGCCCCGTCGACCGGCGTGCGGCTCAGCCGATGCTGAAGGCGCCGTCCGGCGGGGGTGGGGAGTCGGTGGCGTCGGCGTCCGTGACGGGGGCGGTCCGGCCGACCAGCGCCGTCAGGTCGGCGCCCTCGGTGAGCCGGGCCGGGAAGATGTCGCCGGCCAGCAGCCGGGTCAGCTCGGCCACCGGCAGCGGCGCCGTCGAACCGGCCAGCAGGATGTTGCCGTACCGGCGGCCGCGCAGCACCGGGGCCTCGGCGACCAGGCAGGTGTACGGGAACACCGCGCCGACCGTCGCCGCCTGCGCCCGGGCGAAGGCGAGCGGCGGGCCGTCCGCCAGGTTGGCGGCGTAGCAGCCGCCGGGCCGCAGGGCGGCCGCGGCCAGCCGCAGGAACTCCACCGAGGTCAGGTGCGCCGGGGTGCGCGAGCCGTGGAAGACGTCCGCTATCACCAGGTCCTGGGAGCCGGCCGGGGTCTCGGCCAGGGCCGCGCGGGCGTCGCCGACGGTCGCGGTGATGTCCGCGCCCGGCCCCTGCCAGGGCAACTGCTCGGCGACCAGGTCGAGGAGCGGCCCGTCCACCTCGACCACCCGCTGGCGGGAGCCGGGGCGGGTGGCGGCGAGGTAGCGGGGCAGGGTGAGCGCGCCGCCGCCGAGGTGCAGCGCGTCCAGCGGCCGCCCGGCGGGGGCGAGGGCGTCGGCGAGGTGGCCGAGCCGCCGGGTGTACTCGAACTCCAGGTGGGTCGGGTCGGCGAGGTCGACGTAGGACTGCGGGGTGCCGTCCAGGGTGAGCAGCCAGCCGCCGTCCCGGTCGAGGTCCGGCATCAGCTTGGCGAAGCCGAGGTCGGTCCGCCGACCGACCGGCACCGGCTCGTTCGTCACGCCTTCTCCTCCACCGGCTGCTCCCCCACCGACGCGACGTCCAGGTAGGCGGCGAGCCAGCGGTCGAGTTCGGCGAAGACCTGGGTGCGGGCGGCCTCGCCGGAGAGGACCAGGTCGTGCATGCCGCCCTCGATCCGGACGATGGTGACGTGCCGGCCCAGCCGGGGGCCCTGGTCGGCGATGTCGTCGGCGCGCAGCACGGCGTCGGCGTGGTGCAGGGCGTTGTGCCACTTGGTGGTGGCGATCGACCTGGTGGAGGCCATCAGCAGCACCGGCACGTCGATCCCGAGCCCCTGCCGCAGCCGCCGGTGCCCCTGGTGGATGGCGGCCAGCCAGCCCGCGAACAGCGGGAAGCCCTCGGCGGGCTTGAGGGTGAGGTCGAAGTCCCACTCGCCCTTGTGGTCCTTGTGCAGGCTGTGCGTGTAGTGCGGGTTGAGCGTCGACGGCAGCACCCGGGTCGGCGCCAGCCGCCCGATCGCGATCACCGCCGGGCCGCCGACCGTCCGGACGGCGGGCGCGGCCGGCATGGACAGGAACGGGCTGTTCAGGAACAGCCCGTCCACCAGGCCCCGCCCCGATCGCCGCCCGGCCCACAGCGCCCCGATCAGCCCGCCGGTGGAGTGCCCGTTCAGCAGCAGCTGCCGGTGCCCGTCCACCTCCCGGATGATCCGCACCGCCTCGTCGATCTCCTCGTCGTACTCGGCGAGGTCCCGGACGAAGTTCGGCGACTGGTGCGGGCGCAGCGAGCGGCCGTACTTGCGCAGGTCCAGGGCGTAGAAGGAGAACCCGAGCGCGGCGAAGTGGTCGGCGAGGTTGGTCTGGAAGAAGTAGTCGTTGTACCCGTGGATGTACAGCACGGCCCGCTCCGCCCCCGGCACCACCCGCCGCACCAGCGTCGCGCAGACCTCCCCCTCCTCGTCCGCCCGCAGGGTCAGCTCGGCCGCCTCGTAGGGGGCACCCAGGACGTCTTCCCGAAACTCCATCTGCGCCGCACCCGTTCTCTGCTCTGCCCGCCGACCTGGCAGGCGACCACCGTTCCGAGCCACGACCATACCGGCCGGTAGCCCCGCACTGCGCGGCGGCGTCCGCCTCCGGGGCACATCGGGCCGGTTCCGGGTGGGGCGGGGCTGCGCGGGGGGCCGGTCCGCGCGCACCCCGGCCGCTCCCCGTGCGCCTGCTGTGCGCCGGTGGTCGTGTGGAACGCTTCCCGGACAGATCCGACTCCGGTTGTCACGCAGGCGAGTTGAGGAGAACACATGCCGCAGGCCGGCCAGAGCCACACCGATCCGTCGCTGTACCGTTCGGCCGCTGAGGCGATCGCGGCGCCGCCGGAGCGGCTGGCGTACGTCGCCGGGTTCGACCGGGCCGGGGAGCGGCCGGACGCGCTGCTCACGGTGGACACCGACCCGGCCTCGGCGAGCTACGGGAAGGTGGTGAACTTCGCCGAACTTCCCACCTTGGGCGACGAGTTGCACCACTTCGGGTGGAACGCCTGCTCCAGTGCCCTCGCGCACGCCTGCCACGAGAACCCGGAGCGGCGGTATCTGCTGCTGCCGGGGTTGCGGTCGTCGCGGCTGCATGTGATGGACACCAGGCCCGACCCGGTGCGGCCGCGCCTGGTGAAGACCGTCGAGGCGGAGGAGCTGGCGGCCAAGGCCGGGTACTCGCGGCCGCACACGCTGCACTGCGGGCCGGACGGGGTGTTCCTGTCCTGCCTGGGCAGCGGGGACGGCACCGACGGCCCGGGCGGGGTGGCGCTGCTGGACCACACCACCTTCGAAGTGCTGCGCCCCTGGGAGACCGAGCGCGGTCCGCAGCACTTCGCGTACGACGTCTGGTGGCACCTGGGCACCAACGTCGGCGTGACCAGCGAGTGGGGCACCCCGCGGATGGTCGAGGACGGGGTGGTGCCGGAGCTGCTGCTGGGCCGCAAGTACGGGCACGCGCTGCACTTCTGGGAGCTGGACTCGGGGCGCCACCTCCAGCGCGTCGACCTCGGCGACCAGTACCAGATGGTGCTGGAGCTGCGCCCGGCGCACGATCCGCAGGCGGAGTGGGGCTTCGCCGGGGTGGTGACCAACGTCGAGGACCTGTCCTCCTCGGTCTGGCTCTGGTACCGGGAGGGACCGGCGTTCACCGCGCGCAAGGTGATCGAGATCCCCGCCGAACCGGCCAAGGCCGAGGATCTGCCGCCCGCGCTGCAGCCGTTCGGCGCGGTGCCGCCGCTGGTCACGGACATCAACCTGTCGGTGGACGACCGCTGGCTGTACGTGTCCGCCTGGGGCACCGGCGAGTTGTTCCAGTACGACGTCTCGGACCCGTTCCACCCCCGCCTCGCCGACTCGGTGCGCCTGGGCGGCGTCACCGCGCGCACCCCGCACCCGGCCGAGCCGGGGCGCCCGTTGAGCGGCGCACCGCAGATGGTGGAGATCAGCCGGGACGGGCGGCGGCTCTACCTCACCAACTCCCTCTACGGCGCCTGGGACGACCAGTTCTACCCGGACGGCATCGAGCCGTGGATCGTCAAGCTGGACGCCGACACCGAGGCGGGCGGGCTGCGCATCGACGAGCGCTTCTTCCCGCATGGCGCCGACTTCCGGGGCCTGCGCGTCCACCAGACCCACCTGGCGGGCGGCGACGCCTCCTCGGACTCGTACTGCTACCGGTAGAGCGCCTGGTCGTACCGGACCCGCGCCAACGGCAGCCCGGCCGCGAGGAGTTCGGAGCGGACGGCGGCGACCATGCCGACCGGGCCGCTGATGCAGGCCAGGTGTTCGCGCCAGTCCCCGGCGCCGGCGACCGCGTCGGCAAGCCGCCCGGCGGTGACCGGGGTGAGCGCCAACCAGGGCTTGTGCAGGCCCAGTTCGGCGACGGCCGACCAGTCGTAGAGGTCGGTTCGGTCCCGGGCGCCGACGAACAGGTGCACCCGGCGCCCGGGCGGCCGGTGGGCGGCCTGCTGCTCGATGATGGCCTTCATCGGGGCCAGCCCGGTGCCGCCCGCGACGAGCAGCAGGTCGCGGGGGTCGTCCTCGGGCGGCAGGCCGCCGCGCGGCGGGCCGAGGCGCAGCCGGTCGCCGACGGCGGTGCGCTCGACCAGTGCCGCGCTGACCCCGTCCGGGCCGGTGCGGCGGACGTGGAACTCCAACTCGTTGTCGGTGCGCGGGGCGCAGCCCATCGAGTACTGCCGCCAGGTGTGTGGCAGCCGCGGGTGTTCGACGGTGCCGTACTGCCCCGCCCGGTACGGGTACGGCTCGCCGGTGCGCACCCGCAGCACGGCGAGGTCGGGGCGGCGGCGCTCGTGGCCGGTCACCACGGCGTGCCAGTACGGGGGTTCGGTGAGGGCGGAGTCGGCGCCGGCGGTCATCGCGCCGACGGCGAAGCGCAGCATCCGCACCCAGGCGGCTTCCAGCTCCCCGCTCCACCGCTCGCCGGCCCGGTGCCGGATCGCCGCGCACAGGGCCTCCTCGAAGGCCTCGTAGTGGACCGGCCGTACGCCCAGTTTGCGGTGGTCACGGCCGAGTTGGCGGAGCATCGACTCCAGTTCGGCCGGTCGGTGCAGCTGGTCGATCAGGTGTCGGAAGATCCGCTCCAGGTGGGCCTGCTGGAAGTCCATCGAGGCGGGGAAGAGCGGGCGCAGGTAGGGGCGTTGGCCGAACATGACCGCGTAGAGGTGGTCGATCAGGCCGGCGAGCGGGGAGACCAGGCCCAGGCCGCGTCGGATCACGCGCTGGTCGGCGGCGCCGTCGTAGCCGTCGCTCCCGGTCTCGGCCTCCGACGGCGAGGCGGGGGTGAGGAGTTGGCGCCGCAGTCGCATCGCGTGGTGGCGGGCGATCAGGCGGTCGTACTCGTGTGTGCTGCTGTTGTCCATGACCTGCCCAGTCAACCGCCGTCCGCCGAAACGGTGAAGGGCCGATGGCCCCGGACGCTCCCGGGACCATCGACCCCGCTCAGGCGCCCTGGCCGGCTTGACCGCCCTGGCCGCCCTGAACGGCCTGCCCGGCCCGGGCCACCCCGCCCGTCGAACCGCCCGTCGCCGCGGCCGCCTCGGCGTGGTCGTCAGTGGCCGCCCAGCTGGCCAGCAGGCGCAGGGACTCGGCCGAGCTGGAGCCGGGCTCGGCGTGGTAGGTGACCAGCACCTGGTCGGGCTCCCCCGCCGGGCGCAGCGTCTCGTACTGGAGGCTGAGCCGGCCGACCACCGGGTGGTGCAGCTGCTTGGTGCCGTGGCCCTTGTCCTGGATGCCGTGGGCCGCCCAGAGGCGACGGAAGTCGGCGCTCTTGAGGGAGAGTTCGCCGATCAGCGAGGCGAGCCGGGGGTCGTCGGGGTCGCGTCCGGCGTCCAGCCGCAGCATGCCGACGACGTCGGTGGCCTTGCCCTCCCAGTCCTGGTACAGCTCGTGCGCGGCCGGGTCGAGGAAGACGTGCCAGGCCATGTTGCGCTGCTCGGGCGGCATCGCGGCGAAGTCGCCGAGCAGGGCGGTGCCGAGCCGGTTCCAGCCGATGACGTCCAGCCGCCGGCCGATGACGTACGCGGGCACGCCCTCCATGGCGTCCAGGAGCTGCTGGAGCGCGGGCCGGACACACTGCCGGCGGGCGGCGGCCCGGCCGGGGCGGCGGCGGGCGGGCTTGGTGAGCCGGCCGAGGTGCTCACGCTCGGCGGGGCTGAGCCGCAGGACCCGGGCGATGGCGTCCAGGACGGCGACGGAGACGTTCTCGCCGTGGCCCTGTTCGAGCCGGGTGTAGTAGGCGGTGCTGACACCGGCGAGCTGGGCCAGTTCCTCCCGGCGCAGCCCGGGCACCCGCCGCCGGGTGGTGGTGCCCGGCAGGCCGACGTCCTCGGGCCGCAGCCGGGCGCGGCGGGATCGGAGGAACTCGCTCAGTTCGGTGCGCTGGTCCATGTCTGCAGTATGCGGGGGATCCGCGCGGACAGGGCGGGCCAGGGTGACACTGCCATGCGTACGCTCCCTGGTCGTACGTCCGGTTTCCCTACGCCCGGGGTTCGTACGTCCTGACTTCGTACGAAGACCTCGGGACTGGTTGGCCGCTCCGCGCCGCCGCAGGCTGGAAGCATGACGAACACGACGACGAACGCCATGACGACGAGCACCACCGAGGTCGCCCCCGAGGGCACCACCCGCACGGTCGCCGCCTACGCCGCGGCGCGGCCGGACGCCCCGCTGGAGAAGACCACCATCACCCGCCGGGCGGTGGGCGAGCACGACATCGTGATCGACATCAAGTTCTCCGGCATCTGCCACTCCGACATCCACCAGGTCGGCGAGGACTGGGGCTCCGGCATCTTTCCGATGGTGCCGGGCCACGAGATCGCCGGCGTGGTCCGCGCGGTCGGCCCGGGCGTCACCCGCTGGCAGGTCGGCGACCGGGTCGGGGTCGGCTGCTTCGTCGACTCCTGCCGGGAGTGCGACAACTGCCGGGCCGGCCTGCAGCAGTACTGCACCGGCCAGGGCGGCGCCGTCTTCACCTACAACGGCGTCGGCCACGACGGCCTGCCGACCTACGGCGGCTACTCCTCGGAGCTGGTCGTCGACGAGGGGTACGCGCTGCGCATCCCCGACAACCTGCCGCTGGACGCCGCCGCGCCGCTGCTGTGCGCCGGGATCACCCTGTACTCGCCGCTCGCGCACTGGGGCGCGGGCCCGGGCCGGAAGGTCGCGATCGTGGGCCTCGGCGGGCTCGGCCACATGGGCGTGAAGATCGCCCACGCCATGGGCGCGGAGGTCACGGTGCTCAGCCAGTCGCTGCGCAAGCGGGAGGACGGGCTGAAGCTCGGCGCCGACCACTACCGGGCCACCTCCGACCCGGCCACCTTCACCGAGCTCGCGGGCACCTTCGACCTGATCGTCAACACGGTCTCCGCCGACCTCGACCTGAGCGCCTACCTCGGCCTGCTGCGCACCGACGGCACCCTGGTGCAGGTCGGCGCACCGGAGAAGCCGGTCACGGTGAACGCGCACGCGCTGCTCACCGGCCGCCGCTCGCTGGCCGGCTCGATGATCGGCGGGCTGCCCGGCACCCAGGAGATGCTGGACTTCTGCGGCGAGCACGGCATCACCGCCGAGATCGAGCTGATCCGCGCCGAGCAGATCAACGAGGCCTACCGGCGGGTGCTGGCCGGCGACGTCCGGTTCCGCTTCGTGATCGACGCCGCGACGATCTGATCCCGCAGGTCGGCAGCCGGAGCCCCGACCTCAGCGGCGCCCCGGCGCCCCGTACCCGGCGACGCCCGCCCCCCGGTGCTCTCCCAACACCAGGGGGCGGGCGTCATCGCGGGCCGGGGCGCCCTACACCCCGACCGTCTTGGCCCGGGAGGATCGGCGTTCCTGGCGCCGGTCCTCCCGCCGCTGCCGCCCCCGGCGCAGCGGCTGCTCGGGCAGCCAGCCGAAGGTGAGGCAGGAGCCCACCAGCCCGAGCAGCATCCCGATCAGGAAGCCGCCGAAGTTGGAGGTGAGCCAGCTGGCCAGCGAGGCGAGCACGCCGATGACGGAGTAGAACAGCCGCTGAGCCGGGTTGAACAGGATCAGCAGACCGCACACCACCATCACCGCCGGTACCAGGTACCCGGCCAGGCCCTGGATCCCGACGTGCAGGATGACGGGCAACGGGGCGCGCTCGACGAACAGGATCTCGGCGCCGCCGAGGAACACCAGCAGCCCGCCCCAGAACGGCCGCTTGCCCCGCCAGTCACGTTTGACCGGGCGGGTGGCGGGGGCAGGGGCGGGGGCCGTCCCCTCGGCACCCGCCGCCACGCCCTCGCCGGGGCCGGCCGGCTCCGGCACGGACTCCGCCATGGTCAGCAGCCCTTGGAGCTGAAGCTCAGCCGCAGGTTGGGCAGCTTGAACCCGACCGCCGTGCTCGCGTAGTTGTGCTGGTTGAGGTGCGTCAGCACGACGGTGTCGGCCTGCTGCCCGAAGACACCGGGGTTGCCCTTGCCCTTGTCGCCGGCCTTGGTGTACGTGCTGGCGTCGCCGCCGATCTCGATGTTGGTGAACTCCGCGTCGCCGGACAGCATGTCGGAGTCGGTGGTGAGGTCCGTGGCGCTGACGGGAGTACCGCCGTCGCCCGCGTGGATCACCAGGTTGACGCCGCCGAGGTCGACGCTCTGGCACAGGTTGGTGATCTGGGCGTTCTTGATCGCCGAGACCGCGACCAGGACCTGACCGCCGGTGGAGCCCTGGTTGGGGCTGTCGGGGATCATCGAGTCCAGGCCGCCGAACTGCGCGAAGCCCTTGCCGTCGAGCCTGTCCGCGGTGATCGTGAACGGCATGCCGCTGATCGAGAACTGGGCGGCGAGTACGCCCTGGGCGGTGAGGGTCATCAGCACGGCGCCCGCCGCGACGGCCGGGACGGCCATCAGGGCGCTGCGCTTCAGCCGTACCCGACCTCTCCTGGCGCCGGTCGGCGTCTCCGGTGCCTCGGCCGCGGCGGCGGCCTCCTCGGACATGGCCATGTGTGCTCCCTGTAGGTGGGTGGGGTGTACAGGCACTGGCACGGTGCCCTGGCGCGGACAGCGTTCCACGGCCCGGCCGGGCCGCCCGCCCCTCGGCAGCGGGGCGGGCGCGGTCGGACCGCAGGTTGAGTAACTGGGAAGCTACTGCTCGGTATTGGCCGGGTCAATACGGGTGCACGAAGGATCTTCACCAATCGGCAACCCGAGCCGACCGGCCGCTTCCGCCGCCCCGAGGAAGGGGGCGAGGCAGAACATGCTCAACACCGGTAGGAGTTCCGGCAGTTGAACGGTCCGACCGGAGTCGATCCGCCGGTAGACCGCGCTGTAGACACCACCCACCACGGCATCCACCATCTCCATCAGCCGTACACCAGCGGGTGGTTGGGGAACCTCTGCGAAGAACGCCCGGAATCGGGTGAGGAGTTGGTCTCGCTCGCGGCGCCCGGCCGGGCCGACCGCCTCGATCTCGATCACCGCCATGGTCGCGAAGACCGGTGTCCCCGCCAGCAGTTGGAGCATCGCGCCGAGTGCCTGCCGGATCCCGGCACACCAGTCGGACTCCGCCGCGAAGGCCGCCGCCATCCGCCGGATCACCACCCCGGTGCCATGCCGGTGCGCGGCCAGGAAGGCGTCCTCCTTGCCGCTGAACAGCTCGTAGAAGACCGGCCTGGTCACACCCGCGGCGCGGCAGATGTCGCTGACCGTGGCGTGCTGGTAGCCGCGCTCGGCCACCGTGTGGACCAGCCCGTCGAGCAGCCGCTCACGCTGGGTGGCGGCGACCACGCCCGGGGGCAGCCGGCTCGGCCCGCGCTTGATCGACCGGGCCGGGTCACGGCCGGTCCGCGCGCCCGGCAGCAGGATCACGTCGGCACTTCGGAGGTGTTTCCGTTCCATCACCAACTCCTGTGACCTGTCTTGACATTGACGCAACGCCGGGTTTACAACACTGACAGGTTTCCAACCGGTGGGCGACCCTGTCACCACCGGATGACCTCCAGGGCTCCGACGGCCCCGGGCCAACCGCCCGGGCCACGGGACCACGAGCGGACGCAGGCCCGCGGCGGTGGCAGCCGCCGACGTGCACCCCACTGCACTGCAGCGCACGTCCGCACCTTCACACCGTTGTGCCTTCACACCGCTGTGCCGTACGAGCGGGCCCGTGGCGCCGGGCCCGCCGCACCACGGGCCCGCGGAGCCCCCGGTACGCCGGGCCACGCACGCCATGCCCACGCACCTCCCCCGCCGTGCACGCCATCACACCCGCACCGCGGGCATCCCCCACCCGTCTCCGCACGGAGAGAAGTCACCCTCATGCGCTTTCGCCGCACCCTCGGTACCGCCGCCCTCGCCGCACTCGCCCTCACCTGCGCGGCCGTCGCACCCGCCCAGGCCGACGGCTCCGCGGTCCTGACCACCGGCAGCTCGACCGGCCCGGACGTCGCCGTCGGCGACGTCCTCACCGCCAACCTGGTCTCGGGCACCAACGCCACCTTCTACAACAGTGCCACCGGCTCCAGCGGCATCAGTTGCGCCAACTCCGCCTTCTCCGCCACCGTGACGGCCAACCCGGCCGCCCCCGGCAACGCGGTGGAGCAGCTCAACACCCAGACCTTCGGCTCCTGCTCCTCCAACGTCCTCGGCGTCACCGGCGTCAAGAGCATCACCGTCAACAACCTGCCGTTCACCAACACCGTCGGCGACGGCCCCGGCAACCCGGTCTCCCTCACCCCCGGCGCGGCCGGCGCGATGAAGACCACGGTGGTGCTCAACACCATCCTCGGCAGCATCAACTGCGTCTACCAGACCACCACCGGCATCTCCGGCACCACCTCGAACACCGGCAACACCATCGGCTTCTCCAGCCAGCCGTTCAGCCTGGTCTCCGGCTCCGGCCTGTGCTTCTCGACCGGCTACTTCAGCGCCACCTACGGCCCGGTCACCGACACCTCGGTGGCGGGCAGCCCGCTCGTCTTCGTCAACTGACGGTCGGCTGACGGTCGCCCGACGCCCCGGGCGGGCCGGAACGAACGAGCGGCGTACGGCGACCCCGGGTCGCCGTACGCCGCTTCGTCAGGTCCAGGGTCTACGGGGCGATCCAGACGCAGTACACCGCCACCATCACGGCGGCGGCCAGGAAGGTCTGGCCCACCATCGTCGGCGGCCAGGTCCTGTCCTCCGACTCCCCCTTGCGCTTCGCCTCCATCAACCGCCGGGCCAGCTCCTTGCGGTGGCCGATGGCACCCAGCGGGAAGATCAGCACCACCGACGTGTACATCGCCAGGACGGTGGCCTCCTCCAGCTGCTTCGCCGCGTAACTGCCCAGCGCGAAGACCGCCATGGCGAACGGCGCCAGCGCGGTGCGGATCCGGTACTCGCGCGTGGGCATCTCCGGCACCATCAGCACCAGGAACACCGCCGTCGCCAGGATGGCGATCCACCACCACGACACGGCACCGAGCCCCAGCACGTCCACCTCAGACCCCCTGGTCACGGACGTTCGGTCACGCACGTCCACTCGCAGGCAGCCTAGCCATGCACCAGGGAGGCGACCGCGCCACCCCCGCGACAGCGAAGTGACCGGCGGGTAGGGTGCTGCCGCACGGACACGGCCGACAGGAACGGGGCGGGGCATGGGCAGCGGCGACGGCGACGGCACAGGCTTCTTCGCATCGGTGGCGGACACCGCCGACCAACTGGCCGCCACCGGCTACCTGGCCTCCACCGCCGTGGCCACCACCGTCTTCCTCGCCGACCGGCTCGGCAAGCCGCTGCTGGTCGAGGGCCCGGCCGGCGTCGGCAAGACCGAACTCGCCAAGGCGGTGGCCGCGGTCGGCCAGGCCCGGCTGGTCCGGCTGCAGTGCTACGAGGGCATCGACGAGGCCCGCGCGCTCTACGAGTGGAACCACGCCAAACAGCTGCTGCGGATCACCGCCGGCCGCGACGAGGGCTGGGACCAGGCCCGCACCGACATCTTCGCCGAGGAGTTCCTGCTCACCCGCCCCCTGCTCACCGCCATCCGCGGCGACGAGCCCACGGTGCTGCTGATCGACGAGATGGACAAGGCCGACGTCGAGGTGGAGGCGCTGCTGCTGGAGGTGCTCAGCGACTTCCAGGTCACCGTGCCCGAGCTCGGCACCATCACCGCGAGCCGGCGGCCCTTCGTCCTGCTCACCTCCAACGCCACCCGCGAGCTGTCCGAGGCGCTGCGCCGCCGCTGCCTCTTCCTCCACCTCGACTACCCGGACGCCGAGTTGGAGCGCCACATCGTCCGGCTCAAGGTGCCCGGCCTGGACGACACGCTGGCCGCCTCGCTGGTCCGGGTGGTCGGCGCGCTGCGCGCGATGGAACTGCGCAAGGCGCCGTCCGTCGCGGAGACCATCGACTGGGCCCGCACCCTGCTCGCGCTCGGCGCGGA
The DNA here is from genome assembly GCF_044742585.1 of Kitasatospora sp. NPDC087861. Lineage (NCBI taxonomy): Bacteria > Bacillati > Actinomycetota > Actinomycetes > Kitasatosporales > Streptomycetaceae > Kitasatospora > Kitasatospora sp. NPDC087861. The sequence goes on along the minus strand of NZ_JBIUUS010000026.1, from coordinate 71,125 downwards.
CACCCTCGACGAGGCGGTCGTCCAGGACACCCTCGGAGTGATCCTCAAGCACCAGGACGACATCCGGAAGGCCGCACAGAAGCTGACCGTCGCATGACCACCGCCCCGCCACCGGCCGACACCGCCACCCGGCTCACCGGCCTGGTCCGCGCGCTGCGCGGGCACGGCCTGCGGATCGGCCCGGCCGAGACCGTGGACGCGGCGGCCGTCCTCGACGTCCTCGGGCTCGCCGACCGCGAGCAGATGCGGGCCGGTCTGGCCGCCGCGCTGCTGCGCTCGGACGGCCAACGGGCCGTCTTCGACGCCACCTTCGACCTGTTCTTCCCGCTCGGCGTCGGCACCCCCGAGGCCCTGCGCACCCACCCGGCCGGACACCTGGCCGAACACCCGGACGGGAACCCGCCCAGGAACCCGGACGACTCCCCGCCACCGCGCTTCGGCCGACCCGACCCGCTCCGCGACGACCTGCGCGAACGCCTCGCCGCCGCCCTCGCCGCCGACGACCGGACCGCCCAGTCCCGGCTGGCCCGCGAGGTGGTGGAGGCCTTCGGCCGGTACGGCACCGGCAACACGCCGACCTCGGACGGCTGGTCGGCGCACCAGGCCCTCGGCCGGCTCGCCCCCGAGACGCTGCTCGCCCGGATCCTCGCCGCCCTGCGCGAGCAGGCCGGCGCCCCGGACCTCTCCGACCGCGTGCTCGCCGACGAGATCCGCCGCCGCATCCAGGACTTCCGCGCCCTGGTCACCACCGAGGCCCGCCGCCGGGTCGCCGAGCTGCGCGGCGCCGAGCGGATCGCCGAGCGCGCCGTCGCCCCCACCGCCGACCGGATCGACTTCCTCGCCGCCGGCCGCGACCAGCTGGCCGAACTGCGCCGCACCGTCCACCCGTTGGCCCGCAAGCTGGCCACCCGGCTGGCCGCCCGGCGCCGCCGCGCCGCACGCGGGCAGATCGACCTGCGCCGCACCCTGCGCCGCTCGCTGTCCACCGGCGGGGTGCCGCTGCGCCCGGCGTACCGGCTGCGCCGCCCGGCCCGGCCGGAGCTGGTGCTGCTGTGCGACGTCTCCGGCTCGGTCGCCGGGTTCGCCGACTTCACCATGCTGCTGGTGCAGGCGATGAACGAGCAGTTCAGCAAGGTACGGGTGTTCGCCTTCGTCAACCGCACCGCCGAGGTGACGGCCCTGCTGTCGCGCGGCGGCGCCGACCCGGCCCGGCTCGCCGCCCGGATCCTCGCCGAGGCCAAGGTGATGGGCCACCACGGCAACAGCGACTACGGCTCCGCCCTGGGCGAGTTCGCCGAGCGGCACCTCGACGCGGTCGGCCCGCGCACCAGCGTGCTGATCCTCGGCGACGCCCGCAACAACCACCGCGACCCGAACCTGGACGCGCTGCGCCGGATCGCCGGCCGCGCCCGGCGGGTCTACTGGCTCAACCCCGAGCAGCCCGCCCTCTGGCCGACCGGCGACTCCGCCGCCCTCGCCTACACGGACGTCGTGGAGATGCACTCCTGCCGCAACGCCCGCCGCCTCACCGAGCTGATCGCCCGCCTGCTGCCGGTCTAGGGCCAAGGCCACTGACTTGACAGCGCCCGAAAGTCGTTGACCTGCGGCGATGCCGGGGCCCAAAGGCTCCGGCAGGCCACGAGGTCAGTGGCATTGGCCCCAGGGTCCGCACGTCTGCGCGGACCACACGGCCACGCCTGTCAGGACCACCGCCACGCCTGTCAGGAGGTGAGGATGGAGATGCCGTCTCCGAGCAGTTTCAACCCAAGAACGAAGAACAGGGCCGCCATCACAGCGACATTGTGCTGGGCCGCCCAGTCCTTCCAACCGCCGAGCGTGGTTCTCGCTCGCTCTCCTCCGAGCAGGAAGACCCCCAGTGGGGCCAGCAGGCCGAGGGAGGCGATCAGGACGAAGATCGCCAGCGACGCGATCTGCTGCCCGACCGGTAGTCCGGCTGAGCCGATCGCGGCGCCTGCGGCGATGGTCAGCGGGGCGTTCTTGGCGTTGAGCGCGGCCAGGGCCGTTCCGAGTCCGAACACCTTGACCGGCGTGAGGCGGTCGATCGCGCCCATCCACTTCGGCAGCTGAGCTTGCGAGGGATCCACCGGGCGCCGGTGCCACTGCCGGGCGCCGAAGAGGACGAGCAGCACGCCCAGAGCGAGCTTGAGAACTCCCACCCAGGTGGCCGGGTGATCGCGGGCGAAGGCACCTGCGGGGGAGGCGATCGCCAGCATCACCGCGCCCAGTGCCGAGAGTCCCAGGATCCAGCCGGCGGCGAAGAGCAATCCGTTGAGACGTCCCCGAGGCGTGGCGAGGGTGAGGATGATGGCGATGATCGGGAGCGGGCTGACCGCGACACCGGCCGCAAGCCCCAGCACGTCACCGAGGACTTTGCCCATGCTTGCCTCCAGCTGAGGGGTCGGGTGGCGATCGAGTTGAGCACGGCCGGCGGGGAGTGCGAGCCCTGACCGCCGGCACGCGGCGCGGCGGGACCGTCGTGGACGTGTCCGGGGCGTGTTGAGCGGATCGGCGGCTCCCCGTTCCATGGTCCTGCGCCATTCCGCATATGTCCTCCGGAGCTTCTCGGAGGGCTCTCGACAAGCCACTCCCGGTGACCACCTCGCCTCGGGCCGGAAGTGCGAGGCGGCGCGTGGGCGGCCAGGATGAAGGGTGAGGGCGATGGCGCCTCGTGTCGGGTGCTTGGCGTCTCTCGCGCCGATCCGTGGCAGGAGGATCTCACGATGACCGCAACGGCAGGAGCAGCCCAGTCGGCTCAACCCGAGCGTCCGGGCAGGAAAGATGGGGTCTGTGGCGAGTTCACGGTGTTCACCAGGATCAAGCCGGGCCATGCGGATGCGCTGCGTGAGGATCTCGCCAGGATCGCCGACACGTCGGACAACGAGGGAAACCGCGCGGCGTTGCGCCAGATCGGCACCCTGCACGACGCACGCCATGTGATATTCGACAACGACACCCGGTTCATGTTCGCCAGCGTCTTCGACGGCTCCTGGGACACCTACATCGACGACTTCGGCAAGACGGCGGTCGGAGCGAACTTCGAGAGGGTCTTCTCGCACAGCGAGGGATTCCCCGGCGTCAGCGATCCAGGGGCGAAGGACTGGTTCGTCGCTCACCAGGAACCCGCGGGTGTCTTCGTCAGCGCCTATCCCGATCTGACCGTTCAGCAGATCTGGAAGGACCAGCACGTGAACGAGGCGTTCCAGGAGGTGCTGGACACCCCTGAGTTCCGGGCGGCACTGGAGAACCCGGCCAACGCGGAGCTGCTGGCGACGCCTGCCTTCCAGAAGCTGCTGGAGGAAGCCGCGGTCTAGGGCCTGTCCGGCCCTAGCACCCGGACACGACCAACCCTCACAGCCGGCCCGACACCATCGGCCCCACGCGGGCGGTGGTCGGCCGGCTGCGGCTGGGATGTCCGGACAGAGACCGAGACCGAGACCGATACGGAGGCAAAGGCACACATGAATACGGCGGACAGCAGCAGCGCAGCCGCGGTGGGCGTCGAGATCGACGACGTCCAGAGCGGCGCGCTGCGTCCACGCCCAGTTCCGTACCAGGGAAAGTTCGTCTTCCTGCACGTCGACGACCGCCACGCCGGGCGTGCCCTGCTGCAGCGGCTGCTTCCGTTGACCTCGGGTGGTCTGCCCAGCGTGGGCTCGAACCAGGGCGCCTGGGTGGCGGTGGCGTTCACCTACCAGGGACTGAGGGCCCTGGGGGTGCCTCAGGAGTCGCTGGAAAGCTTTCCGCGGGCGTTTCGTGAGGGCATGGCCGCTCGGGCGGAGCTGATCGGTGACGTGGGCGAGAGCGGCCCGGCCCACTGGGAGGCACCGTTTGGAACGGGCGATGTTCACATCGCGTTGAGCGCCCTCTCCTCCGACGCGGCACAGCTGGACCAGGAGCTGGAGCGGGCCCGGGTCGCCTTCCAGGACACGCCCGGTGTCCAGGTGATCTGGCAGCAGGAGGTCCATCAGCTTCCGACCGGGCGCACCACCTTCGGCTTCCGCGACGGCATCAGCCATCCGAACATCGAAGGCGTCGGACTGCCCGGCTCCAACCCGCAGGAAACCCCCATCAAGGCCGGTGAGTTCATCCTCGGCTACCCCGACGAAACGGGCAACCTGCCGCCCATGCCCAGCCCCGAGGTGCTGGGGCGCAATGGCACCTACGCGGCCGTGCGCAAGGTCCACACCAACGTGGCGGCCTGGCGCCGGTACCTGCGCGCGAACAGCTCCAGCGCCGAGGAGGAGGCACTCCTGGCGGCGAAGATGGTCGGGCGCTGGCCCAGCGGGGCGCCACTGACGCTGACGCCGGAACGCGATGATCCGGAGCTGGCGGCCGATCCGCACCGCGTCAACGACTTCCTGTACCGGGAGAACGACGATCGTGGCTTCCGGTGCCCCGCCGGTGCGCACATCCGGCGCACCAACCCCCGCGATGCCACCATCATCGGCGATGCCCGGATGCACCGCCTCATCCGCCGCGGCACCACCTACGGCCCGCCGCTGCCCGAGGGCGCGCTGGAGGACGACGGCGCCGACCGGGGCCTGGTCGGAGTCTTCATCGGGGCTCATCTGGAACGGCAGTTCGAGTTCATCAAGGCCGAGTGGGTCAACGACGGCAACTTCATCGGCTACCCCGGCGAGAAGGACCCGGTAGCGGGGCATCACGGCGGAACCGGCAGCGTCACCATCCCGGAGAAGCCGGTCCGGCGTCGTCTGCGGAACCTGCCCAGCTTCGTGGTCACCCGGGGCGGTGAGTACTGCTTCGTGCCGGGTCTGCGTGCCCTGCGCTGGCTCGCGGAACTGGAAGGCTGAGGGGGATTTCCGCCCCCTCAGACCCCACTACGCTCCGAGGAGAGGTCGAAGCCATGGCAGCACAGTTCGTCCCCTACACGCCGGATGTCGAAGACGATGATCCGCATTTCGACCGCGCCCTGCGGACGGTGATCGAAAGGACCGAGAGCTACATCAGCGAGTCGGTCAGCGCCGGTGGCACCGGCCGGGCCCTCCGCGACGCCCATGCCAAGGGCTACGGGCTGGTCCGAGGGCAGGTGGAGATCCTGGACGGGCTTCCTCCCGAATACGCCCAAGGCATCTACGCGACTCCGGGAACCCACGATGCGCTCATCCGCTTTTCCAACGGTTCGCCTCACGCCGGAGCCGACGCGCGACTGGGCAGCGCCACCGGACTGGCGCTGAAGATCTTCGACATCGCCGGCCCGACCCTGCTGGACGACGAACCGGACACCGGCACATTCGACTACGCGAACATCAACGCGCCGATCTTCTTCTGCAATACGGTCGAGCACTACCTGTTCATCCAGGAATTGTTCTTGAACGCGCCGTCCTACTTCTCCCAGGGCCGGCCCGGAGCACATCGTTTCTTCACCGATTTCGTGACCGGAAAGGGAACGCTGGACCAGGACGACTGGGCGTGGGACGAGTTCCTGGCCTTCGTGCGTCTGTCGAAGATCGCCCCGGTCAACGTACTGCTGTCGAGCTACTGGACCATGGGAGCGGTCAGGCACGGAGACTACATCGCAAAGGTGCGCATCGCCCCCGACCCGCGCTTCGCCGCTGCGGTGGTTCGGCGTGCCATCGACCCGGCCTCCGCGGCGGAGGTCTTTCGACCGGCCCTGCAAGCCGAGCTGCAGGAACGCCCCTACGCCTTCGACATCCAGGTCCAACTCTGTACCGACCTGGAGCGCATGCCGGTGGAGGACACCACCGTGGAGTGGCCCGAGCAGCTCTCGCCATCCGTCACCGTGGCCAAGCTGCGGCTGCCACAGCAGGACATCTCCGGCCCGGAGAACCTCGAGACGATGGATGCGCTGTCCTTCACGCCCTGGCGGGTCACCGCCGAGCACGCACCCCTGGGCAACATCATGCGGGCCCGCAAGGAGGTCTACCGGCATTCCTCCATCGAGCGCCACAAGCTCAACCGGCAGCCGCGCACGGAGCCGCGCAGCATCGACGAGGCACTTGGCCCGGCGCGCCACGGCTAGGTCCGGTCTGGGGCCTGCCCGGCAGCGGCCGCCGGAGGGGCGGCGGCTCAGGTGGTGACGACGGTTCGGCGGTGGTTCACGTGGTGCCGGCGGTTCAGCTGGTGGCGCCGGCCCGGCGCAGCAGGTACGCCCCGGAGGCGGCGGCCAGGAGGGCCGTGCAGACGGCGACGGCCAGACCGGCGTCGGCCAGGCCGATCAGTTCGGCGAGCAGGCCGACCCCGAGGACCGGGATCGAGATGCCGAGGTAGGCGACGACGAAGAGCGCCGAGAGGACGCCGCCGCGGTGCTCGGCGGGAGCGGCGACGGCGACCTCGCCCACCGCGCCGCGCAGGCCCATGCCCTGGCCCGCGCCGCCGATCAGGGCGCTGAGCACCAGGGGTGGCAGGGTGGTCGAGGCGAGCGAGGCGGCCATCAGGGCCAGCCCGGCGATGAGCACCAGGCAGCCCAGCGGGATCGCCCGTGCGGTGCCCAGCCGGGGCACCAGGAGCTGGCCGAGGGTGGAACCGAGGAAGGCCGTGAAGACGATGAGGCCGACCACGGCGGTGTCGTGCACGTGCAGGACCGTGGCGAGGAAGGCGGGGCTGACCGCGGTGAACACGCCCAGCAGGGAGAAGCCGGCGAACGCGGCGATCCCGGCCGGGACGAACACCCCGCGGACCTCCGGCGGCAGGGACGGCCGGCACGGCCGGGCGGTGCGCAGCCGGCGGGCGCCGGCGACCGTCTCCGGCAGGAGCCAGGTCACCGCGAACGAGACGGCGAGCAGCCCCAGGTGCACGACGAAGGGCAGGACCAGGGGGCCGGGCGCGTACCGGGCGAGCACTCCCGACAGCAGCGGTCCGCAGCCCAGGCCGCCCATGTTGGCGGCGGTCGCGGCGAAGCCCGCACGGCCCCGGTCCCCGGGCGGGGCGAGCTCCAGCACGTACGCGGTGGCGGTGCCGGTGAACAGGCCCGCCGACAGGCCGGACAGCAGACGGCCCAGGGACAGCAGGGGCAGGCCGCCCTCGGCCAGGAAGGCGACGGCGCTGCCGGCCGAGAGCACCAGGCCGCACAGCAGGACGGGCCGGCGTCCGACGGAGTCGGAGACGTTGCCGACGAGCAGCAGGACGCCGATCACACCGACGGCGTAGATCGCGAACACGACCGTCACCATCAGTTCGGAGAAGCCGATCTCCTCCTGGTACAGCCCGTACAGCGGGGTGGGCAGGGTGGTCCCCGCCATGGCGACGGCGAAGGCGCCGGCGGCTCCGAGGTAGCCCGCCCGGCCTGCGGCGGGCCGCTTGGTCCGACGATCGGTCATCCGCCCACGGTAGGCGCCCGCCCGGGCCGGGCCCGCGACGCGCGGAGCCGGCTGCGCCGAATGGCCGTCACCTGCCGCTGGAGGAGGGCGGGACGCCGCGGCGGCCGGCGGCGGGCACGGGTGTCCGGTCGGTTCGAACTGGTGTGGACGGCGCGTCGGGGGGCGGACACGCCGTGGCAATGATCCGGTCGGGCAGCGCGCGCCCTACCAGCGGCCACGGGCCGCGGTGATGATGAGCGGACCACGCGTGATCCAGACGACTCCGCAGGCCGGCCCGGCACGGGCGGACGTGCGGTGGAAGGAGTCCACGTTGTTGCTTCTCATCTCCCCGGACAGCGTCGAGGAGGCCCTCGACTGCGCCAAGGCGGCGGAACACCTCGACATCGTCGACGTCAAGAAGCCCGACGAGGGCTCGCTCGGCGCGAACTTCCCGTGGGTCATCCGGGAGATCCGCGACGCCGTCCCGGCGGACAAGCCGGTGTCCGCCACCGTGGGGGACGTGCCGTACAAGCCCGGTACGGTGGCCCAGGCGGCGCTCGGCGCGGCCGTCTCCGGGGCCACGTACATCAAGGTCGGCCTCTACGGGTGCACGACGCCCGAACAGGCCGTCAACGTGATGCGGGGCGTCGTCCGGGCGGTGAAGGACTACCGGCCGGACGCGTTCGTCGTCGCCTCGGGCTACGCCGACGCCCACCGGATCGGCTGCATCAACCCGCTCGCGCTGCCCGACGTCGCCCTCCGCTCCGGCGCCGACGCGGCCATGCTCGACACCGCGATCAAGGACGGGACGCGGCTGTTCGACCACGTCCGGCCGGACGTCTGCGCGGAGTTCGTCCGGCTGGCCCACGAGGCCGACCTGCTCGCCGCCCTCGCGGGCAGCGTCAAGGCGGCGGACCTCGGCGAGCTGACCCGCATCGGCACCGACATCGTGGGAGTGCGCGGGGCGGTCTGCGAGGGCGGCGACCGCACCACCGGACGGATCCGACCGCACCTGGTGGCCGCCTTCCGGGCGGAGATGGACCGGCACGCCCGGGAGCACTCGGCCGCCGTCACCGCCGCGAGCTGACCGCCGGCATGCCGACACGTCAGCCCCGCCGCGCACCGCTGGCCGGCGCGGGTCGCCTCGCCGTCCTCGATCCGGCCACGGGTGAGGCCTTCGACGAGGCTCCCGACCAGTCGCCGGACGAGTTGGACGCCGTCGTCGACCGGGCCCGCGAGGCCTGGCGCGGCTGGCGGGCCGACCCCGTCGCCCGCACCACCGCCCTGCTCGCGGCGGCCGACGCCGTGGACGCGGCCGGGGCCGACCTCGCTCCGCTGCTCACCCGGGAACAGGGCAAACCCCTGGCCGAGTCGTCCGCGGAGGTCGCCCGGACGGTGGCCCGCCTGCGCTACTTCGCCGCACTGGACCCCGGGCCCCGGCCGATCACGGACGGTCGGCCGGTGCGCAGCGAGGTCCGCTGGCGGCCGCTCGGGCCCGTCGCCGCGATCGTCCCGTGGAACTTCCCCCTCCAGCTCGCGGCGGCGAAGTTCGCACCGGCGCTCGCCGCGGGCAACACGATGGTGCTCAAGCCCTCCCCGTTCACGCCCCTCGCCACCCGGCTGCTGGGGTCCGTCCTCTCCGCCGCCCTCCCCGAGGGCGTCCTGACGATCGTCACCGGTCGCGAACCCCTCGGTGCCCGCCTCGTGTCCCATCCGGGGATCCGGCATGTGACCTTCACCGGTTCGATCCCCACCGGACGGGCCGTCGCGCAGGGCGCGGCGGCCTCGCTCGCCCGGGTCACCCTGGAGCTGGGCGGCAACGACGCCGCCATCCTGCTGGAGGACGTGGAGGTGGACCGGATCGCGGACCGGCTGTTCTGGGCGGCGTTCCGCAACTGCGGGCAGGTCTGCATGGCGGTCAAGCGCGTCTACGCCCCGGCCCGGCTCTACTCCCAGGTGGTGGAGGCCCTCGCCCAGCGCGCGAGGTCCGCCGTCGTCGGAGCCGGGCTCGATCCCGGCACCCAGCTGGGGCCGGTCAACAACGGCCCCCAACTGGCCCGGGTCGAGCGGTACACGGCCCGGGCCCTGGCGGACGGCGCCCGGGCCGCGGCCGGCGGCCACCGGCTGGACCGGCCGGGCTACTTCTTCGCCCCGACGGTCCTGGCCGACGTCCCGCCCGACAGCCCGGTGGTGACGGAGGAACAGTTCGGACCGGTCCTGCCGGTGCTGCCCTACGAGGACCTGGACGACGCCGTCGAGGCGGCCAACGACACCGGCTTCGGGCTGGGCGGCTCGGTCTGGGGCAGCGACCTCGACCGGGCCGAGGCGGTGGCCGACCGGCTGGAGTGCGGGACGGCGTGGATCAACCACCACGCCGAACTGTCCCTCGCCCAGCCCTTCGCGGGCACCAAGGAGAGCGGTGTCGGCGTCGCGGGCGGGCCGTGGGGGCTCTACGGGAACCTCAGTCCGTTCGTCGTGCACCGCCCGGAGGAGGCGTGACCGTGAAATTCGCCGCGGCGGTGCTGCGTTCGTACGAGAGCCGGTTCGCCGTCGAGGAGGTGTGCCTGGACGCGGGACCGGCCGACGGCGAGGTCCTGGTCAGGATCGCGGGCTGCGGGATGTGCCGGACGGATCTCGCGGTCCGGCGCTCGGCGGGCCGCTCGCCGCTGCCGGCGGTGCTCGGTCACGAGGGGGCCGGGGTCGTGGTGGAGGCGGGCGGCCCGGACACCGGCCTGAGCATCGGCGACCACGTCGTGCTGAGCTTCGACTCCTGTGGGCGCTGCCGGAACTGTCTGGGCGCGGCCCCCGCCTACTGCGACTCCTTCGCCCCGCTCAACCTCTTCGGAGGCCGCGAGGAGAACGCCGCGAGGTTCACCGACGCGGCCGGGGGCGCGCTGGCCCCCCGGTGGTTCGGACAGTCCTCGTTCGCCGAGTACGCGGTGGTCGCCGCCCGCAACGCCGTCCGGGTCGACCCCGACCTGCCCGTCGAGCTGCTCGGACCGCTCGGCTGCGGCTTCCTCACCGGCGCCGGGGCCGTCCTGAACTCCTTCGGCGTCGGCCCCGGCGACACCGTCGCGGTCTTCGGCGCGGGGGCGGTGGGCCTGGCCGCGGTGCTGGCGGCCACCGCCGCCGGGGCGGTGACCGTGGCCGTCGACCGGCAGCCCGAACGCCTGGCCCTCGCCGAGCGGTTCGGCGCGATCCCGCTGCACGCCGCTTCGGCGGACCTGCCAAGCCGCATCCGGCGGCCGACCGGCGGCGGCGCGCAGTACGCGCTGGACACCACGGGCTCCGCCCGGCTGATCAACGACGCACTCCGGGCGCTGCGCCCGACCGGCCACCTCGGACTGGTCGCGCGGCTCCACACCGCGCTGGCGCTCGAACCGGGGACGCTGGACCGGGGCCGGCGGATCTCCCACATCTGTGAGGGGGACGCGGTGCCGGGGCTGCTGATTCCGCGGCTCACCGGGCTGTGGCGGGCCGGGCGGTTCCCCTTCGACCAGCTGATCCGCACGTACCCGCTCGCCGACATCAACGAGGCGGAACGGGACTGCGAGGCGGGCCGGGTGGTCAAGCCCGTCCTGGTTCCGGAGGGGCCGGGGCGGTGAACGGAGGATCCGCCCCCGCCGCCGGGCCGTCCGACAACGGCGTTACGGGATCGGCTTGTCGAGAGGCCCGTCGAGAAGCTTGTCCACGGGCTTGTCGAGGGGCTTGTCGAGGGGCTTGTCGAGGGGCTTGTTCGCGAACACCCACCGGTTGCCCGCCAGCGCGTCGTTCGGCTCGGGCAGCGGGCCCCGTCCGTGCCGGTGGGTGAACTCGAAGGGGGTGTGCACCGAGGTGGACCAGCCCCTGTCCGCGAGGTCGCCCGCGGAGTCGGGGCGCGGCTCCCGGTCGAACAGGTTGAGCAGGTCGATGCCGATCTGGTGCTTCGTCGAGGTGTAGAGCGGGCTGTCGCGGTACTCCAGCAGGTCCTTGTCGAGCTTGACCTCGAAGGCCAGGGCGCTTCCCGCCGGGCTCAGCCGGTCCACCGCGTCGATGAGGGACGTCTCGACGGCGTTGGGCAGGTAGAACATCAGGCCCTCGGCCAGCCAGACGCTCGGTGCGGCGGTGTCGAAGCCGGCGGCGGTCAGCGCTTCGATCCAGTCGGCGCGCAGATCGGTCGGGACCGGTACCCGCGCCGCCGTCGGGGCGGCCGACAGCCCGCCGAGCACCCCGTGCTTGAACGCCAGCACGCCCGCCCGGTCGATCTCGAACACCACGCAGCCGGGCGGCCAGTCGAGTCGGAACGCCCGGGTGTCCAACCCCGCACCGAGCAGGACCACTTGGCGGGCTCCGGCGTGCGCCGACCGGAGGAGGAAGTCGTCGAGGACCCTCGTCCGCAGACCGAAGTAGCGCGCGAACCGCCCCCACAGCGGGTCCGCGTCCCCGTCCGCCACCTCCTGGATGCGGACCGGCCAGGCCGCGGACGCCGGAGCGGCGAGCACGAAGTGCTCCGCGTAGACGTCCTGCGCCAGGCTGTCGTGGCGGTGGGTCTCGATCGCCCGGGCCGCGGCGACCAGGAGGGCCGTCAGGCCGACTCCTCCCTCCACGCCTTCCACACCGGTGCTCGGATGTGCTGTGCCGACCATGTGTCCTCCCTTGGGGCGAGTCGAGACCACGAACAGCGATGCGGATTGGTGCCCGGTCGTCACCTCGACCGGCGGTCGGGCGCCGAGGCGGCGCGGCGTCGAAGCGCCGAACCGTCGAGGGCGTCCAGGTCCCTGCGGTCGTGGCCGATGGGGTTGGTCCACGCCGTGGGGGTCGGCCGTTCAAGGCGAGCCCGTCGCCGTCCGGGCCGCCTCCCGAGACCCCCTCACTATCCAGCCGACGATCGGCCCCCACCGGCAAAGGCCAGCGGCGTTCACCTGAAAGGGTGAACACCGTGGGCGCCGCAGGTCAGGCGTCCAGGTGGGTGGGGGCGAACATCCGCAGCACGGCGGGCAGGACCAGCACGTCGGGGTCCGGTGCGGCCCTCGTACCGCCGCGGCGCTCCCGCTCCACCGCAACACCGTGCGCCAACGCATCGCCCGGGTCGGCGAGTTGCCGGAGCTCGACCTCCGCGACGCGGACGTCCGGATGGAGCTCTGGTTCGCGCTGCGCTGGCTTCCGCCCGACACGGACCGACCGCCGGCCGGCCGGCGGCACTCACATGAGGGGCGCGCTGCGGGGGCCCCGGAGCGGAGCCCTGAGGCGGTGGGCCAGGGCGCTGGCGGCCACGCAGAGGCCCAGACCGGCCCACAGCTGCGGGGGGTTGTGCAGGCCCAGGCCGATGACGGCGGGCCCGACGGCGTAGGACACGGTCCAGGTCACCTGGAACAGGGACATGTACGGTCCTTCGTCGCCGGTGGGGGCCATCGTCACCGCCTCCGCGGCGGCGGTCGGTTTCGACGCGAGTTCCGCCAGGGCCAGGACCGCCGCCACCAGGACGGCGAGTGGCCCTTGCAGGACGTGCGGGGCCTCGGAGATCGTCGCGGTCAGGGCGATGGCCCCGGCCACCACGCCGATCGAGAGGCGCAGGACCCGCGACCGGGTCCAGCCGCGCAGACGGCGGCTGATCGGCATCTGCAGGCAGGCGATGGTGGCGTAGCGGACGGCGACCACGGCGGTCGGCCAGTAGGCGGGCTGGTCGAGGGACTGGACGAGGTAGACGGGGAAGGCCGCCGTCGGAATCAGCCAGGCCGCCGACAGGAGCGTCTGCGACACGACCAGCGACAGGAAGAGCCGGTCGCCGATCGCGCCTCGGATGCTGGACCTCGCCGCCTTCGCGTCCTGCGGTCCGGGTGCCGGTGCCGTGACCCCGAGGAGGAGGACGGCGGAGAGCAGGGAGCTCGCACTGTTCAGCGCCAGCGCGATCTCCAGGCCGCGCCCGCCGGCCAGGGCCATCAGCGCGGTCGCCCCCAGGGTGCCGGCGCCGAGGCAGGTCGTCCTGAGGGCGCTGATCGAGGAGAACCACCGGGTGAGCTCCCCCGGTTCCGCGAGCCGCGCGAGCAGCGTCGGCCAGGCGGCTCCGTAGAGGCGGTCGGCGGCCATGACGACGAAGGCGGCGGCCGCCACGACGAACAGGTCTCCGGCCGCGAAGTACAGGGCGTATCCGCACGCGGTGAACACGTTGCTGATGAGGAGGCAGGATTTCGGCCCGCCGGCCTGGACGATCCTGCCGCAGACCGGCACGACGGCGAAGGAGGCGATCGATCCCGCCGTCACGGCGGTACCTGCGGCCGCCGCCGAGAAGTGCTGGACGGTGACGAAGAACAGCAGCGACAGGGGCATGAAGACACCGGCGCCGACCGTGTCGATCCCGACGGCGAGGAAGAGCCTCCGCTGCCGGCGCAACTGCTCGGCGCCTATCACTCCACCCCCCACCTCGGACCGGATCCGCTGCGCAGACGTCGACGCCGCGGCTGCGCCGGTCGCACAACAGGCGTGCGCCGGCGCGCTTTTGGGGCGCACCTGTCATGACCACTTATAGGTCTAGACCACGACTGCCGCAAGCGGTTCGAGGGCGGAGCGATATTTTGTGACGCCGGTCACGTGGTTCGACGGTGGCTTTTGGGCGAGTGCGCCAGGATTCACGGGCGCCTGGCGGCATTCGGGGGCTGGCGGCCGGTTTCGGCGCAGTCGCGGCGGACGCCGCCCTCCCGGGCTCCTCGAAGGGCTCGGCCGCGCGGCGGTCAGACCGCGGGCACGGGCAGGAGCCGGTAGGCACCCCCGTGCGTGATCACGCGGCCGGCGGTGGGAGGCGCGAAGTGGGTGCCGAGGACGAGGGCGTCCGTGTCGGCGACGGAGGCGAGCAGCGCGCGACGGGAGGCCTCGGACCGCCTCGGGTCGATGTCGACGCAGGCGCCGATCGCAGGGTGGGCGAGCTGGACCGGGTGGTGGATGCAGTCTCCGGTGATCAGCGCCGCCGCACCCCGGCTGGTCAGTTCGACGGCGACGTGGCCGGGGGTGTGGCCGGGCGTGGGGATCAGGCGCAGACCAGGGGCTATCGCGACGCCCCCGGCCGGGACGTCGACGGCGTCCAGCAGTCCCGCCCGCTCGACCGGGATCACGGAGTCACGGAACATCTGCGCACGCGCCTCGTCCATGGCGTACCCGGCCCAGAACTCCCGCTCGGCACGGGTGGTGAGGTAGCGGGCGTTGCGGAAGGTGGGGATCCACTCGCCGTTCACCTCCCGCGTGTTCCAGCCGACGTGGTCGGCGTGCAGGTGGGTGAGGATCACCAGGTCGACGGAGTCCGGCGGGAAGCCGCCGGCGGCGAGGCGCTCCAGGTAGTCGGTCCTCAGGTCGCGCCAGGCCGGGTTGGCCCGCTCCTTGCCGTTGCCGATGCCGGTGTCGACCAGGACCCGCAGGCCGTCCACGACGAACGCGAAGCTGTGGCTGGCGAGGCGCAGGGCGCCCTCGTGGTCGGTGAAGTGGGGGCGCAGCCAGTCCTGGCCGGCCACCACCTCGGGGGTGGCGTCGGGCAGCAGCCACTGTCCGGTCGCGGGCGGCAGGAGGACCTCGTCGACCCGGTGGACGGCGACGTCGCCCACGGCCCAGAAGGGGATGGGGGCGGCGGGGGAAGTCTGCATGATCCGTCGTTCCTTTGCTCTCGGCGGCCGCTCTCAGCGGCGAGGCGGTTGTCTGCGGGGCGCGGGCGGGTCGACACATCCCGCTGGACGCGCGAGCCCCGCTCCACAAACGCAAGGGATTTGCTTTAAGCCACGATAGAACCTACAGTCCACCTAAAGCAAACCATTAGCTTTTGGAGCGAGGGCCATCTCGCTCCAGCCCCGACCAGGCCCCTACCAGGCCCCGACCAGGAGAGATCGCCCATGCCCTCCGCTGACCTCACACCGCCCGAGGCCGCCCGCTGGGCCGCCCGCGCCGGACTTCCACTGCCCGCCGACCGCCACACCGCGGTCGCGGCCACCGCCAACCACCTCCACTCCGTCGTCGCCCTCCTGCGGGAGCTCGACTTCGGGGACACCCCACCCGCCGGCGCCTACCGCGCCGGAGAGGAGCAGCACGATGCGACCGTATGAGCTCTCCCTCGCCGCCGCCGCGGAGGCGATCCGGGCCCGGCGGCTCTCCCCCGTCGAGCTGGTGGACTCGGTCCTCGACCGCATCGAGCAGGTCGAACCGCAGCTCGGCGCCTACGTCACGGTCACCGCGGAGCAGGCCCGACGGGCTGCGCGCGAGGCCGAGCGCGAAGCAGCGCAGGGCCGGGACCGGGGGCCGCTGCACGGCGTCCCGGCCGGACTCAAGGACCTGATCGACGTCGCCGGGCTCCCCACCACGGCCAGCTCCCGGGTCCGCGCCGACCACCGCGCTCGGGCCGACAGCACGGTCGCCGCGCGCCTAACGGCGGCCGGCGCGGTCCTGGTCGGCAAGACGCACACCCACGAGTTCGCCTACGGCCTGACCACCCCGCAGACCGGCAACGCCTGGGACCGCGGCCGGGTCGCCGGCGGCTCCAGCGGCGGATCCGCCGTCGCCGTCGCCTCGGGCACGGCGACCTTCGCCCTGGGCACCGACACCGGAGGGTCGATCCGCGTACCCGCCGCGCTCAACGGGGTCGTCGGCCTCAAGCCGACCTACGGCCTGGTCCCCCGCCACGGCGTCACGTCCCTGTCCTGGTCGCTGGACCACGTCGGCCCGATCACCCGTACCGTCGAGGACGCGGCCATCGTCCTGAACGCCCTCGCCGGGCACGACCCGCGCGACCCCGCCTCGCTGGCCACCCCCGCCGTCGACCACCGGCCGGGCGCGGACACGGATCTGACGGGGCTGCGCGTCGGCGTGCCGCGCACCTACTACTTCGACCACGTCGACGCCCAGGTGGAGGCCGCCGTCCGGCGCGCCATCGGGCAGTTGGAGGCGCTCGGCGCACGGCTCGTCGAGGTCGACATCCCGATGACCCGCTACATCCAGGCCACCCTGTGGGGCCTGGTGGCGCCGGAGGCCAGCGCCTACCACGAGGCCGGCCTGCGGACGGTCCCCGACCTGTACCAGGCGGATGTGCGCGTCCTCCTGGAGGCCGGCGAGCTGATGACCGCCGGCGACTACCTGCGCGCCCAGCGCTCCCGGACGCTGATGCGGAGCGAGTGGGGCCGCATGCTCGCGGAGGTCGACGTGATCGCCGCCCCGACCGTCCCGATCACCGCGGTGCGGGCCGGCGAGGAGACGGTCAGCTGGCCCGACGGCACGGCCGAGAGCGTCTCCGACGCCCTCGTACGCCTTTCCGCCCCGGCCAACATCACCGGGGTGCCCGCCCTGTCCGTCCCGGTCGGCCACGACACGGCGGGCCTGCCGATCGGCATGCAACTGCTCGGCCGCCCGCTCGGGGAGCGCACACTGCTACGGGTCGGCCACGCCTACGAGCAGACCCAGCCCGCCCGGGCACTCGCACCGGCCGCCGCCCACTAAACGCAAGAAATATGTTTTAAGATGCTTTCATGAGCCGCAAACCGATGGTGCGCCCCGGCGGCCGCAGCGCCCGGGTCCAGGCGGCGGTGCACACCGCCGTCCGCGAACTCCTGGCAGAGGTGGGCCGCGACGCACTGACGGTGCCGCTCGTCGCCCACCGCGCAGGAGTCACCCCCTCGACCGTCTACCGCCGCTGGGGCGACCTGCAGGAGCTGCTGTCGGACGTCGCGGTGGAGCGCCTGCGACCCGACACGGCGCCGGAGGACCACGGCGACCTGAGGTCCGACCTGACGGCCTGGGCCGAACAGTTCCTCGACGAGATGGCGTCCCCCTCGGGCCGCGCCTACATCCGCGACGCCCTGCTCGGCGACCCGGACGGCGGCAACGCCGGCCAGTGCTCGGCCTACGCGGCCGAACAGATCGACGCCATCCTCACCCGCGCGATCGACCGCCAGGAGAACACCCCCGCCGTCGAGACGGTCATGGACGGCGTCGTCGCCCCCTTGATGTACCGCATCCTCTTCCGCCCGGCAGGCCTCGCCCCCGCCTACGCGCGCCGCCTCGTCGCCGAGCTCCTCGACCCCCGCGCGGGCCGCACGGCGTGACCCGCGGTACCGGGTGATCGCTCGCCAACCGGCCTGCGGTGCAACCGAATTCGGCTCCGTTCGCCCCCTTGCCAAGGTTAGTGACGTTTCCTAACTTTGCCTCATGTCCGAGACCTCACGGCACAGCCGGTCCACCGACAACGCGCCGTCCCTCGAATCCGCCGCAACCGACCGGGCCGGCCACACCACCCGGCCCCGCCCGGCCGAGCAGCACGGGAGCCCCGCCGCCCGCCACTCCCGGCGCGACCTCCTCCGGGTGGGCGCGGCGGGCGGAGCCGCCCTCGCCGCCGCCGGCATCCTGCTGCCCGGCACCGCGCACGCTTCCGCACGCCCCACCGTCCTCGGCACGCCGCCCCTGCCCGCGCCCAGGATCGAGAGGGCCGCCGGGTCCGCGCTGCGCCCCTTCGGCCGGCACCTGGCCTTCGGGGCCGATCCGTCCCAACAGGTGGTCGTCTCCTGGCAGGTACCGGGTGCGGTGACCGCGCCCTTCGTCCGGATCGGCCTCCAGCCCGGCGACTTCGGCTCCCCCGTCGCCGCCGAAGTCCGCACGCTGGTCAGCAAGCTCTCCTGGCAGCACCCGGTCGAGGACCAATCCCTGGTCAAGCCGACGACCGTCACCCAGTACTACCTGCACGCACAGCTGGACCGCCTGATCCCGGACACCACGTACTACTACGTCGTGGGCCATCAGGGCTACGACCCCGCAGGGCAGCGCGCGCAGCCCGGCGACGTGGCGAGCTTCCGCACCGCGCCCGCCCCGGGACGCGGCACCGGGTTCACCTTCACGGCCTTCGGCGACCAGGGCATCGGGTCCGACGCGGCCGCCACCGGCCGGCTGGTCGCCGGCCTCGGCCCCGCCTTCCACCTCCACATGGGCGACCTGTCGTACGCCAACAGCGGCGGCAGCGGCCAGACCGGCGACACATACGACGCCCGCCTGTGGGACGCCTTCTTCGTGCAGAACGATCCCGTCGCCGCCCACACCCCCTGGATGATGGCGGTCGGCAACCACGAGATGGAGCCGTGGTACGCGTCCGACGGCTACGGGGGCGTCCGCGCGCGGTTCACGATGCCCGACAACGCCTGGGGCCAGTCCACCGGCATCTACTCCTGGCGGTACCAGAACGTCGGCCTGATCAGCCTCGACGGCAACGACATCTGCTACAACACCCCGACCAACCTGAACCACACCAAGGGCAAGCAGAAGACGTGGCTGGAGAGCCGGCTCGCCGCGTTCCGCGCCGACAGGACCATCGACTTCGTCGTCGTCTACCTCCACCAGTGCACGTACTCCACCTGCCACGACAACGGGGCCGAACTCGGTGCGCAGCAGGACTGGGCCCCGCTGTTCGACAAGTACCAGGTGGATCTGGTGCTCAGCGGCCACAACCACATCTACGAGCGCACCGACCCCATCCGCGCCGGCAAGGCCACCCGTAAGGTCGGCTCCGGCGGCACCGTCGACCCCGCGAAGGACGGCACCACCTACGTCGTCGCGGGAGGCGGCGGTGACGCGCTCTACACCTTCCCTGCCGCCGACACCTACCTCGGGCACGAGACCCCGAACGACTCGCCCGTCCCCATGGTGATCTCCGATCCGAGCGGCCACGACCACACCGTCAAGGTCACCTGGTCCAGGGTGCGTTACACCGGCTACTGCCTGGTGGCGGTCGACGCGGCGCCCGCCACCCCGGGCAAGCCGGCCCGGCTGACGGTGCGCTCACTCACCGAGAACGGCACAGCCGTCGACCTGTTCACCGTGCAGCGCAGCTGAGGCGGCGCACCCACTGCCGTCAACCGCGCCGGAGGCGGAAGCGGAGGGCGTGCCGGCCTTGCCGTCCAGGGGCGGGGCCGGGGAGGGCGTCGCCGACGGCTCCGGGGTGCTCGCGGGGCCGGTGGCTGCGGCGGTACCTCCGGGTGTCCGCTGGTCCATGGCCTTGACGGTGAGGGCCCCGGCCCCCAGCACGGCCACCGTCGCGATGGAGGCCACCAGCATGCCACGACGGCCCTGGCGTCGCGTGGGCTGGTCCGGCACGTCGGCGGTGGTCGGCTCACCGTCGCCGCCACCGGTCCCGCCGCGTCCGGTCGCCGCTCATGCGTCGGTGCGGGCCCGGCTCCGCTCGGCCGCCAGCTGGGCGGCCCTGGCGGCGATCGGATTGACGTGGGCCCGGCGCGCCTGCTGCATGGCCGTCAGCCGGTGCACCACCACGATCGCGGCCACGGCCGCCACCAGCCTCAGCGCCGCCCCGGCCGTCTCCACCCGAACCGCGCTGCGCAGTTCCTCCAGGCTGCCGTCCACCGCTATGTGCACGGACTTCAGGACGGAGTAGGCGTACCAGCCGACCAGAAGCGAGCCGATCCAGGTGGACCACCACAGGACCAGAACCCGCTGCGACAGCGTAGGCCGTCGTCCGTCGGCGTCGAGTGGGGCGCTCGCCTGCCAGCAGTCCACCATCAACTGCCAGGGGAACCACAGCAGGACGATCGGGGTGAACCAGGAGCCGATGGTCCAGCCGCGCCCGAGGCGGTGCCCGTTCGGCACCAGCAGATCGGCGTTCTGGCGGACACGGTGGAACCAGCGGATGAACACCACGGCGGTGGCCAGCATCACCACGATCGAGAATGTGTTCACCCCGGTCGCCAGAGTGCCCAGCGAGGCGACCTCGTCGGCGCCGACGTCGCCCGACCCGTCCAGCAGCCGACCGAGGATCGTGTCGCTCCAGAGGTCGATCACGACCACCCATGCCGACACTGCGGCGCTCAGCCCCAGCAGGACGAAGACCGCCACCGCGAGGCCGTTCGCCGAGCGGTATGCCGCCAGCCAGCCCGGAGTCGCCTCGGTGCAGCCGAAGCAGCGCCCGCTCTCGGTCCCCACGGGACGCGCCCCGCACACCACACACACCATCAGACCGTCAACTCCTGGATTTGCCGCGCGCCCGGACATCCGCGCTGGCCACGCCGAAGCCCCGACCGGGGCAGGCTCGCCGACCTTAGGGGGTCCGCGACCTCTTCCGCCAGCAGGAATTCACAGCTCGGCGACGGTATCCGCACATAGCCGACAGATCGTACGGGCGTCGGGCCGCCCGGGGTGAAACGCCTCCGGCGCGGCACTGCCGGCGAGCACGGGCCGGCCGATGGAACACGACGTGCCGACGGACGGAGTCCTGACCCCGCCCCGTTTCGGCTCCGCCCGGGCGCCTTCGTACGCTGGGAGGACATCAGGGGGCGCCCGGTCTGCTGGACACCGGCCGAAACCAGCCGAAACCGCGCGGTCCTCACCACGCGCCGCCGGCATCCAGCATCCTGGACCCGCCCCTTCCCGGCCTTGGCCGGGATCGCGCTTGGGAGGAATCGCCGTGGGGAAGAAGATCCCGGTCCGGACCGGATGTCAGAACTGCTCGCGATGCACCGGCTCGATCGGCGGCAACGCGGCCCGCAAGGCGGCGCGGGGTACCGGGGTGACGGTGGGAGCGCTCGTCACCGTCGGGGTGAGCCTGCTGTTCATCCGGAAGTGCCGCGCGTGCGACCACCCCATGGGTAGCCACCACCACCGCTGACCACGGACCTCGACGGGCCTGTCCGGCCCCCGTCGGATCCGGACAGGCCCGCCGGCCGGCTGCTCAGGCCGCTTGGTCGTCCAGGTGCTTCAGGAAGTCCAGCAGCGCCTCGTTCACCTCGGCCGGGCGCTCCTGCTGCGTCCAGTGCCCGGTCTCCGGCAGCCGGACGTGGCGGTGCAGCCGGGGCACCCGGCCCAGCAGGTGCGCCAGCACGTCCGGCGGGACGAGCGCGTTCACCAGGTCCAGTTCGCCGGCCACGTACAGCGCCGGGACCTGCACCGTCAGGCCGTCGAAGGCGGTCAGCAGTTCGGCGTTGCGGTCGATGTTGCGGTACCAGTTGAGCCCGCCGGTGAAGGCGTGCTCGCCGTGCCGGGCGTAGTCGGCCGCGAAGGCGTCGATGTCCGCCTCGGTGAGCCAGTCCGGCAGCCGCTCCGGCTCCGGGACGGTGTCCAGCAGGGTCTTGCCCTCGGGCACGACCCACGCCCGTGGCTTGCCGTCGGGGTGGGTGCCCCCGAGGATGCGGCGGAAGCTCGACTTGATGTCGGCCGCCAGCTCGGCGTCGGCCCGGCCGGGCTGCTGGAAGTAGATCTGGTAGAAGCCCTCGCCGAACCTCTCCCGGGACTCGCTCGTCGGCCGCAGCCCGCTCACGCCCACCGGCGGGACGCTCAACCCGGCGACGCCGCGCACCAGATCCGGCCGCAGCGTGGCGGCGGCCCAGGCGACCGGGGCGCCCCAGTCGTGCCCGACCACGACGGCCCGCTCCTCGCCGAGCGCGCCGATCAGCGCCGTCACGTCGCCGACCAGGTGCAGCAGGCTGTACGCGTCCACGGACTCGGGCTGCTCGCTGCGGGCGTACCCGCGCTGGTCGGGGGCGACGACCCGGTAACCGGCCTCCGCGAGGGGGCCGAACTGGTGCCGCCAGGAGTACCAGCTCTCCGGGAAGCCGTGCAGCAGCAGGACCAGGGGGCCCTCGCCCTGTTCCGCCAGGTGCAGCCGCACGCCGTTCACCTCGACGTGGCTGTGCTTGATCGCGTCGTTCAACTCCCGCTCCCGGTCCGCTCCGAAGGTCCGGGGCGTCGGCCGCCCCGGTTCTGCCCGCCCCAACACCCCCGGAGCCCCGGGCATTCCCCCCGCCCCGCACGCGACGCGGCCGAGGCCGCCCCGGAACTCCGGGACGGCCTCGGCCTCATGGTGGTGCGTCAGTTCACCGTGTAGCTGTACGGGATCGCCGCGAGCACCGAACCGGTGGTGCTCAGGACGTTGTTGGCGGTCGCCAGCGAGGTGGGGCCGGACACCAGGTACAGCACACCGTGGACGGTGCTGCCCTTCGGGCCGGTCGGGGTGACGGTCACCTGCAGCGAGCCGCCGGCACCCGGCTGGACGGTCACCGGGTTGGCGGCCGGGGCCGTGGCGTCGACCGCGCGGGCGTACGGGTCACCGGTGCTGGAGGCCAGCGCCGGGTCGAACGCCTGGGTGTGCGCGGTCGCCGTGATGGTGGCGGTGCCGGTCGGGGCGCCGGCGGTGCCGAACGGACCGATCTGCTGCAGGAAGGTGCCCCACACGCCGGGGAGGATCGGCTGGGCCTGGCTGCCGGTGTCGGTCACGACCGAGATGGTCGAACCGTCCTGGGCCTTCTTCAGGTCACCGAAGAGGTCCGGCGAGCCGGTGGTGCCGGACAGCTCCAGGTGGGCCGGCGTCGAGGAGGCCGCCACCGCCTTCAGCTGGTCGGTGCCCGGCGGGACGAGGAAGGACGGCACCGCGGAGGTGAGGCTCAGCGGCAGGCTGACCGTCGCGGAGGCGCCCTGCGGCACCAGCGGGAGGTCCGCCCGGCGGTCCAGGCGACCGTCGGCCGAGATGTTCTGCGGGGCGACGGTGTTGTTGGTGTAGTTCACCTGGACGGTGACCGGCTTGCCGGCCGCCAGCTTGGTGCGCGCGTCGTTCGGCAGGCCGGCGGCGGTGGCGCGGTTCTGGTTGAACGCGACGGTGCCGGTGAAGTCCTGGGCGAGCTCCTGGCCGCTGACCGGGCCGAGCACGTTCAGGACGAACCGCCAGCGGCCGGCGGCCGGGTTGACGGTGGTGGCCGAGACGCCCCCGGTGGTGCCGGTCAGGTTGCCCTGCGCGTCGAGCAGGCCGTTGCCCTCGATGTCGATCGGGGTGCCGTTCGGGCTGATCAGCGCGCCCTGCATGAGCAGCTTCGAGTCCTTGGCGACGGTGAGGCCGACGCGCAGGTCCTTCTGGCCCTTCGGGACGTCGAAGGCGTACGCGAAGCTCTGCGTCGGCGAGGAGCCGCGGCCGTTGCCACCGGTGATGGTGCCGGTGAAGGTGCCGGTGCCCTGGTTGACCGGGACGAGGCTGCGCAGCACGACCGGGACGCTGGTGGTGGTGCCGTTGGAGCCGGCCACGGTGATCGACTCGCTGGAGTCGCCGCTGGTCGCCGGGGTGGTGAGCTGGACCTTCAGGGTCTTGGTCTCACCCGGCTTCAGGTCCGCGACGGTCGGGCTGACGGCGCCGGCCGGCACCGCGCGCTGGGTGGCGGTGCCCAGCTGGACCGGGCCGTTGTAGCCGGCCTTGCCCGCCGGGGTGTACAGGATGGCGGTCCACTCGCCGGCCACCGGGTGCGGGACGTCCACCAGGCCGAAGTTCGCCGAGGTGGCACCGCCCTGCGGACGGGTGTTGGTCTCGAAGCGGCCCGACGGGTCGAGCAGCGTCATGCGGACCACCGGGCCGTTGACGACCGGGCTGGCCGCACCCTGCCAGGCGATCGACGCCGCGAGGCGGTCGGCGCCGGCCGGGACGGTGAACTTGACCTGCTTCTGCACCCAGGTGGCGCCGTTGGTGGCGTACTTGAAGGTATCGGTCGAGGCCGTGTCCAGCTGGACGGTCTGCTGGTTGCTCGCCTGCGGGACGAAGGTGCGGGTCGCACCGCTGACCGTCTGGGTGGCGCCACTGGTGTTGGTGACGGTCACGTCGGCGGTGTGGGTCGAGCCGGGGGTGCCGGCGACGTCGACCTGACCGGAGGTGACGACGACGGTCTTGCTGTCGGACGAGCCGGAGCCACCCTGGTAGCCACGGGCGGCCTCGACGGCCGCACGGACGTTCAGCAGACCGGCGCCCTGCTCCTCGGCCGGCACGCCGAGGTCCTGAGCGGTGCCGGTGATGAACTTCTTCACCAGCGCCGGAGCGGGCGACTGGCCGTGGTGGGTGTCGCGGTAGGCCTGGATGACCAGGGCCGCGGCGCCGGTGACGAACGGCGCGGCCTGGCTGGTGCCGCCGAACGACTGGATCGGCGAACCCTGGCCGCTGAAGCCCGTGCAGTCGGTGTACTTGCTGGTGTCGGGCGAGCAGAGCGCCCAGTCCGACTCGCCCGGCGCGACCAGGTCGACCGTGCGGCCGGCCTGGGTGAAGCCGCCCGAGGAGAGCGCGGAGATGCGGTTGTCGCTCCAGGTCTTGTTGGAGAACTGGGAAGCCGCGTAACCGGTCTGCTGGTAGTTCTGGTTGTCCGTGGAGGCACCGACCGCGATCACGTTCGGGTCGGTGGCCGGGGTGCCGATGGTGCCGCTGATGCCCGCGTCGCCGGAGGAGACGGAGACGGTGACACCGGCCTTGACGGCCTGGTCGTTGAAGAGCGAGATGGTGTCGTGCGCGCCGCTGTCCGGGGTGACGTTGCCGCCGAAGGACTCGTTCAGCACGTCGACCT
This sequence comes from Kitasatospora sp. NPDC087861, assembly GCF_044742585.1. NCBI lineage: Bacteria > Bacillati > Actinomycetota > Actinomycetes > Kitasatosporales > Streptomycetaceae > Kitasatospora > Kitasatospora sp. NPDC087861. The sequence goes on along the minus strand of NZ_JBIUUS010000026.1, from coordinate 46,524 downwards.
TCGCGACCGAGACCGCGTAGTCGATGGACTGCAGGATCGACGAGTTGGACATGATCTCGCCGCCGGCCCGCAGGGCGACCAGCGAGGCGTCCGGGGCGAGGCCGCGGATGCGGATGTTGCAGCCGGCCGGCAGGGCGCGCGAGGAGTTGACGAACTTCGCGACGTCGTACACCTGGCGGCCCTGTGCGATGACCGCCGAGGCGTCGCCGAAGGCCTCCGCGCCACCGGTCGGCGCGTCCACGCCGTCGCCCGCGAAGTCCTGGTAGTCGACGACCGCGTGCGAGCCGTCGGCCCGGATGAAGTCCGGGTTGTTCGGGTCGAGGCCGTCCGCGATGTAGGCGACCTTGACGCCCTTGCCGGTGGCCAGGTCGGCCGCGCCGGGCTTGCCGCCGGCGCCGACGGCGTGCGTGGAGTAGAGGCCCTCCGGCTCCAGCAGCGGCTGGGACGGGTCGGACGGGCAGACCGTGTTGGTCGCGTTCTGCTCCGCGCCCTGGCTGCCGTTGCTGCCCGAAACGGCCTGCGGGGCGGCGGCGGCCTTGGGCGCCTTGGCGCCGGCCGTGGTGTCCGCGGCGTCCTTCTTGGCCGCGCCGGCGGCCGGCGGCGCGACGGCGACCTGCTCGTCCGCCACCACCGAGGCGACGGCCGGGTCGGCGAGCAGCGCGGCGCGCAGCGCCGGGCTGACGGTGGCCGAGAACGCGTTCCCGACCACGAAGCTCTTGATGTTGGTGCCGCCGTTGGCCTTGACCTTGTCCAGCAGCGGCGCCTGGGCGTTCGCGGCCTTCTGCTTACGGGCGCCGAGGTGGCCGTTGTCGGCCGGGGCGTCCGCTATCTGGTCCTTGAGAATCACGATCACCGGCACCGGGGCCCCGTCCGCGGACGCCACGGGGGCGTTCTGCGAGTCGGGGACCGGAGTCGCGTTGGCGCTGGACCCGAAGGTCAGGACCATGGACGCGGCGGTGACCGTGACGGCAGCTGCTAGCTGGGATTTCCGCCAGCCGATCAATGGACATCCTTTCGTCTGATGAGACGTCAGGTTGCGCAGCCCAGCGTACGCGGATCCTGTCGGACGCGTGGTTGCTCCGGACCGCGCGTCCCGACAGCGGTCGCATTCCAGCGCATCCGACACGACCACGACAAGGGGGGAAATGCCCATTAAAAAGTAAAAAAGACCATCAGAAAGTAAAATTCACAGCAGAAATCGGGCCATGTCCGCCCCTTTTCCCCTGACCGGGCCCGGCCGGATCCGTTCGATCCCGGTCGAAAAATGTCGGTGGCGAACTCTGGACACTGGCGAACCACCGCCACCTGCGACACATCGTCAACACCGCCACAGACCCTTCCCCGCACGCCCGCACTGAAACCGGACATGACAGAGCCGGCGGCCGCGGGAGGGCGGCCGGAAAGCCCGGCCGCCGCGACCGCAAGGACGGGATCAGGAGGCCGCGAACCGCTCCTGGGCGTCCGCCAGATCCTCGGCGGTGGGCGCGTCGTCCTGGGTCAACCGGTGGCGCCAGTACCCGGTGAAGTCGATCGAAGACTTCGGCACCCCGCGCTCCTCCACCAGCTGCCGGCGCAGCGCCCGCACCGCGCCCGCCTCGCCGGCCAGCCAGGCGAACGGCGTGCCGCCCGGCAGCCCGGCGGCCCGGACGGCCCCGACCAGCGCCTCCCCCGGAGCCCGCCCGCACCGGGTCAGCCAGTGCACGGCCAGTTCGGCACCGCTCTCCAGCGGCTGCCGCTCGGCCTCGTCCGCGACCTCGACGAACGCCACCGCCCGCACTCCGGCGGGCAGCGCCGCGACCAGCGTCGCGATCGCCGGCAGGGCCGTCTCGTCCCCGGCCAGCAGCACCCAGTCGGCAGCGGCGGCCGCCTCGGCGAACGGGACCGTCGGGGCGTACAAGGCCGAGGGACCGACCATGCCGAGCCGCTGCCCGGGCGCGGCGCGATCCGCCCAGGCCGCGGCCGGACCGCTGTCGCCGTGCAGGACGAAGTCGATCTCGACCAGCCGGGTGCCGGGCCGACGACGGCGGAGGGTGAAGCTGCGCAGCAGCGGGCGCGCGGCCTCGGGGATCGCCAGGTACGCCTGGTACCAGCTCATCGGATCGTCGCTCTGCGCCGGCAGTTCGGGCTCCGCCTGCCCGGGGCGGGGGAAGCACAGCTTGACCTGCTGGTCGGGCGCCACGCCCACAGAGTCCGCCAGGGCCCCGGCCTCGAAGGTGACCCGGGCGGTGCGCGGCGTGATCCGGCGGACCTCGACGACCTCGACGAAGGTGACGGGCAGTGTCATCGCGAAACCCCTTCGATTGATAACCTTACGGCATAAAGAGTTGCCGTTGCCGAGGTTACTTTACGCCATAAGGAGTTGCTGCATGGTCGTCTACGCGGGACAGGGCGACGCCCACCGGTCCCTGTCCCTGCTCTGGGGCGCGACACCGGAACCGGGCACCGGGCGTACCGGGCGCAGCGGCCCCAAGCCGGGCCTCAGCGTGGACGCGATCGTGTCCGCCGGCATCGCGGTGGCCGACACGGACGGCATGGCCGCGCTCTCGATGCGCGCCGTCGGCGAGCGGCTCGGCCGCACCGCGATGGCCCTCTACACCTACGTGCCGGGCAAGGCCGAACTCCTCGACCTGATGCACGACCGGGCACTCGCCGAACTCCCGGCCGACCCCCCGGTCGCGGACGGCTGGCGATCGGCCGTCACCGCCTGGGCCGAAGAACTGTACGCCTGCTACCTGCGCCACCCCTGGATGCTCCAGGTGTCCCAGGCCCGCCCGGTGCTCGGCCCGGCCGAACTGGCCGCCATGGAACGCCTGTTGCGCGCCCTGCGGCCGGCCGCCCTCGCCCCGGGGCGGCTGCCCGGCGTGGTCGCGGCGCTCTGGCAGCTCGTCCGCGGCATGGCGGCGGTGGCCGCCGAATCGCGCGGCGCGGCCGCCGCGACCGGCGTCGCCGACGAGGACTGGTGGACCACCCGATCCGCCCGACTCGCCGAACTGGCACCGGACTTCCCCGAGCGCTTCCCCCTGCTGACCGCACTGCAGGGCGCCGCCGACGGTACCCCGCAGGACCGCGACCAGGAGGCCTTCCGCACCGGCCTCGCCGTCCTGCTCGACGGCGTGGCGGCCTCCGCCGCTGCCGCTGATTAGCCCCGGCGGGCCGCGGGGATCGCCAGCAGGATGCCGAGCACCAGCAGGATGGCGTACCCCGCGGTCTCATGACCCTCCGGCACCAGGAAGCGGACGAAGCCGAACAGGCGGAAGCCCTCCAGCCGGTCCGCCAGCAGGCCGGACCCGCCGCCGAGGATCAGGACGAAACCGAGATAGCCGAGCAGGGTCTTCATACCCCGAGCCTAGACAGCGCCCCGCGCCCGGAAATCCGACTTTCGGCGCGACCCGACCCATCGAAGGTAGCGACCACCGCGATGCCCGGGGCTGAACGGACCGCCCTGTGCTTCGGGCTCCGCCGGTCCCCCGACCCGCCGGGGGTGAAGGCCCGGCCGGGCCGGGTGGTGGGAACGGGAGAGGGGCACCGGGTGTGTCCGGTGCCCCTCTCCTCACGGTGCGCGTCCGCTTCGGCGGGCCGGTCCCGCCTCGGCGGCGGTCAGTTCATGAAGGTGACGTCCCAGTGGCTGCCCTCGTTGGCGTAGATGTTGCCCGAGGGAGCGGTCCACAGGTCGGCGCCGTCGGCGCGGGTGCCGCTGTGCGCGAAGTTGCCGGTGATGTAGTTGGTGAGGCAGCTCATCATGCCGAAGTCCAGCTTGTAGCCGTTCCCGTGGCTGTAGGTGCCGCTGGCGTGGCCGGTCTCGGTGCCGCCGGTGATGTTCAGCGGGCAGCTGCCGACCGCGTGCTTGAGCGCGACGGCGCCGTCCGCCGAGGCGCGGCGCAGGCCGTCGAAGGAGGTGCAGCTGCTGTTGTTGCGGTCGGAGCAGCCGCCCGAGGAGGACCAGGTGATCCCGGCGGACGAGAGCATCGAGGCGGCCTGCGACTGGCTCAGGGTGTCGCCACCGCCGCCGCCGGTGCTGCCGCCGCCGGAGACCAGGGCGGCCCAGGTGGCGGGGCCGACGATGCCGTCGACCGGGTTCAGGCCCGCGGACTGCTGGAAGTTCCGCACCTTGGAGTCGGTGCCGGCGCCGAAGGCACCGTCCACGGCGAGCCCGGCACCGTGGGCGTTCAGCTGGACCTGGAGCGCCTTGACGGCGTCGCCGTTGTCGCCCTGACGGACGGTCACGATCAGCTTGGACCAGGTGTCGGTGCCGACGACGCCGTCCACCGGGTTCAGGCCGTTCGCGCTCTGGAAGCTCTTGACCTTGTCCTGGGTGCCGGGGCCGAAGGCGCCGTCGGCGGTGGTCCCGAAGCCGCGGGCGCTCAGCAGGTACTGGACGGTGGTCACATTGTCGCCCCGGTCACCGTTCTGGACGATGGGCCAGCTCGCGGCCTGGGCGACGGGGGCGGACAGCAGTGCCGCAAGGATCGCGGCGAACATCGCGGCGACTACGGCCGAGACGCGCTTCATGACGGTTCCTCACTGAGTGGGAAGGAAAGTGGAGAGGGGGTGGCGGCAGGGAAGGGCCGCCGCCGGAAGCGGAGCGGGGCGGTCGTGATCAGAAGTACGTCGGGATGAACTGGTAGCACGGCTGGGTGTGGCTGTAGACCATCGAGTTGCCCGTGTTCTTCCCGACGATGCCGTCCGGCACGATGCTCGGGTTGCTCTGGCTCTGGACCTGCTGGAAGTACGTCACCAGCCCCTTGGTCCGGGGACCCCAGAGGCCGTCCTCCTTCACCGAGACACCCTGGATGCCACCGTTGGAGGCCCAGGTGTTCAGCAACTGCTGTACGCACAGCACGCTCTGGTAGCTGTTCGGGTACCCGTCGCCGATGTAGTCCGCGGTGGTCGACGCCTGCGCCGGAGCGGCCAGCGCGAGCGTGGCGCCCGCCGTGGCCAGGGCGAGAGCCGTCTTGAGACCGAGCTTTGTCCGCATCATGGTGTGCCCCTTCCTGTGGGCCCGGGGAGGGAGTCCGGGCGGCCACCAGCCAAGCAGCGCCTCACGCGTCCCACCAGGTCATGCCGTCCCGGGACGCGGCCGGGACGGCCGTCCACGTTCATCCGGGGTCCGGGAAGCGGCAGTGTGGTCAGGGCGCGGGGGTGGTGGCCGGTGCCGGGGGCTTGGGCACCGGCATGGCGCTCGCGCGGGCGGCAGGGTCGTTGACGACGCTGGTGCAGGCCGCGCCGCCGGACCGGTGGCCGCACACCTGGAGAGTGGTGTCGCCCGGGCCCGCGTCGACCATCACCGAGTAGTTGTCGTAGCCCCAGTGGATCAGGGCGGTCTCCTGCTCGCCGGTGTTGGTGGTGATCGTGGCGCTGTCACCCGGGGAACCGTTGGTGATCCCGGCCCAGGCGGCCCGGCAGCGCGGGCTGTAGTGGACATAGAGAATCGCCTCGCCCACGTTGCCGGTCAGCAGGGTGCGCTCGTCGAGGTCGCACCCCTGGGTCTGAGGGTCCTTGCCCGCGCAGCCCACGCCCTGACAGGGCGTCGGCGCCGTCGGCGTCGTCGCTGCCGCCACCGGCTGCGATCCGGTCCGGTCGTCGTGCGTGCCGCGTGGGTACAGGGCCGCGAACAGTGCGAACGCGGCGACGACGGCCACGCCCAGGAGGGTCGCCGGCCGCCGCCACCCGGCGAGCGCCGGCCCGGCGGTGTCGGCGTCCGCCGTGGAGGGGGACGGATCCGGCGACGCTGCGGGCTCGACCGCTTCGACCGGCGGCGCGGGTGTGGGTACGGGTGCGGGCGTCGATATGGGTACGGCGGCGGGTGCGGCCTCCGTGTCGCGGGCGGCCTCGGCCTGTCGCAGGAGGGAGGTCAGCAGCGCGGCGTCGCACTCCACCGCCGCGATCAGGCCGGACAGCGCCTGCGAGGTGATCAGGCGCTTCCCGTTCAGCCACCGCTCCCAGGACGCCTTGCTGAGGTGGGTCCGCTTCCCCAGGTCGGCCAACGAGATCCGGTGCGCGTCCTTGACCGCGCGCAGTTCCTCGGCCAGGCGCCGAGCCGGCTCCGAAAGATCAGCGGGGAGTGGCTTCCAGGACTGGCTCATCTCGGCTACCTCGTCAGGTGGATCGATGGGAAGCGTGGGACTGATTGCAGCCTGTGAGTTTATGCGGTCGTTGCCTGTCCTTTCCACGCCTCCACGGACCGGCCCCGCCCCTGCCCGGGCCCCGCCCGGAGCCGCCGATCGGGACCGGCGTTCCGGGAGATCGTCTCAACTTGCTCCGGCCCGGCGTCTCAAAGCACAGCTCAGGGCCGTGGTGCGGGTTGGGTCGTCCCACAAAGTTCGGAGCTCTCGCATCTCACCGGAGGATGCCGCAGAGTTTGCATGGCTTTTGACCACACCAGAGTGAGCCACACCAGAGTGAGTACGGGGAGTAGCACCATGGTCCGCCACCTTGCATCCGGCAACACGCCTCCGGCCCCTGCCGATCAGCTCGCCAGCGAGCTCCAGGCGCTGAAGTCCGGTTCCGGTCTGACGTACGTCCGGATCAGCGAACGCACCCACTACGCGAAGTCCTCGTGGGAGCGGTGGGTGAACGGCAAGCAGTTCCCGCCCCGCGACGCCGTCGAGCGGATCGCCGGCCTCTGCGAGGGCGACGCCGCGCACCTGCTGGACCTGTGGAACCTGGCGGACGCCTGTCGCGCGGCGGGCGGTGCGCCGGACCGCACGGCGCCGGTCGGGCCGGCCGGCGCCGTGCGGTCCGAGGACCGGGACCGGGACCGGGACCGGTACCGCCAGCAGGTGGCCGTCCTGTGGTCACTGGCCTCGCTCGTGCTGATCCTGACGGCGGGTCTGGTGCTGACCACCGCCGGTCGGCGGACCTTCCGGCGCAGCAGCTGATCCACCGGCCACGACGCCGCGTTCACCCCGGGACGGTTCCGGAAACGACGATGCCCCCGCGGAGCGCAGCGGCTCCGCGGGGGCATCGGGGGTGTCCTGGTCGTCCGATCAGTACCAGTTGTGGGACTGCCAGAAACCCCACGCCGAACACGGGTCGCCGTAGCGGCCCTTGATGTAGTCCAGGCCCCAGCTGAGCTGGGTGTTCGGGTTGGTCTGCCAGTCGGATCCGGCGGCGGCCAGCTTGTCGCCGGGGAGCGCCTGCGGTATGCCGTACGCACCGGACGACGGGTTGGTCGCGTAGACCTTCCAGCCGCTCTCGTGGATGTAGATCTGGTCCAGGCAGCCGAACTGGCCGCTCACGCTCCAGCCGTGGCTGCCGAACTTCCACTGGGCGGTGATCTGCACGGTCCGCGCGATCCCCAGCGCGTTCATGGTCGCCGGCCCGGCGATGCCGTCGTAGCTCAGGCTGTGCGCACGCTGCCAGGTGGTGACGGCGTCGGTCGTCCCCGAGCCGTAGGCGCCGTCCGCGCCCGAGCCGACCGCGCGCTGCACCTCGGCGACCTTGTTGTGCAGCGCGAGTTCGGTGCGGCCGCCGTACACGCCGTCCTCGTCGAGCCCGTTGTCGTGCTGGAAGCTGCGGACGGCGGCGGTGGTGTTCGGGCCGTAGGTGCCGTCGACGCCGCCGCCGGCCAGGTAGCCGATCCCCACCAGGTTGCGCTGGAGCCAGGTGGTGGAGTCGAGTGCCTGTGCCGGTGCGGGCAGCAGGGCGAGTGCGACGAATGCGAGCGCGGCTGCGGCGAGTCCGCGCAGGGCCGAGGTACGTTTCACGGGTCATCCCTCCAGGGCCTGTCGGGTGATCAGGCGGTGTCGCCCACTGTCGGGCTCAACTGGCCGTCCCACCAGGGATCCTGGCGTCCCAGGGACGTCCCGGCAGCCCTCGGGGTGCCCGGTGGTCCCGGCGTGTGCGGCCGCCGACGCCGGTGCCCCTCGCGGGCGGCAGGTCCGCGAGGGGCACCGGCGGATGCGGCGTCAGGCGACCAGTCGGCTCCAGGTCCGGGCGTCGACCACGCCGTCGGCGGGCAGCGACGCCGAGTTCTGGAAGGACGTCACCCCGGACTGCGTGCCGGGGCCGAACGCGCCGTCGACCGTCACCGGGATCCCGTGCGCGACCAGCTGGCTCTGCACCGCCGTCACCGCGCTGCCCGAGGCGCCGCGGGCGAGCGGCGCGACGGCCTGGCTCCACGTCTGGTTGCCCGCGACCCCGTCCGCCGAGGCGTGCGTGGTGTTCTGGAAGGCCGTCACGGCGCTCTGCGTGGCCGGCCCGTACGACCCGTCCACGGTCAGGGTCGCACCGTGCTGCACCAGCAGGTACTGCAGCGTCTTCACCCGCTCGCCCGAGGCCCCGCTGCTGAGCATCGGCCACACCGGCCCGGTCGGGTCCCCGCCGATCCGCGCGGCCACATCGCGGCGCAGCTGCGGGAGCAGCGCGTACAGGCGGTCGCCGGGGCACTCGGTGTTGTTGAAGTCCCGGTGCCCGTAGATCTGGTAGGCCCGCAGCCCGTACTGGCGGCAGATGGAGGTGATCAGGTCGACCAGCGCCGCGTACTGCTCGCTACGCGGGTCGACGGTGCTGTAGGTGCCCTCGTTCTCGATGCCGATCGCCACCGTGTTCTGCGCCGTGCAGTGGGCGGACTCCACGTGCTGGGTGCCGCCGAGCAGCGTGGACAGGCTGTTGTGGCGGCCCTCCATGATGTACGCGCCGCGGCTGATGGTGAAGTGCTGGCCGGTGTCTATCCAGCTCTCGCTGTCCATCTGGTAGGTCTGCATCGACCGGGCCAGTGAGAACGCGGCCGCCTGCGAGTAGTCCGTCACGTTGGCGGTCGCGGTGTGGTGCACGATCACCTTGTCCGGCACGCCGGCCAGGACGTTGATGGGGCTGCTGGAGGGCCGGGCCCCCCACGCGTTCGTGTCGGCGATCGCCGGTCCACCGGCGGCCCGTGCCACCCCGGCGGGCAGCACGGACGAGAGCAGTGCACCGGTACCGATCGCGAAGGCGCCGGCCAGCACCGAGCGGCGGCCGGGGTGGGACGGGGTCGGGTCGGGGTTCATACGGGGCTACCTGGTCCTCAGCTGGTCGGGTGGTGGTGAAAACACCGCTGCCCTCGGGCCTCTTGACGGCGCGAGGGCAGCGGTGGAGTCCGGGCCCGGCGGGCGGGGTGTCGCGCGGCCGGCCGGGTCGGCTCCGGTCGCGTCGACGACGCGGCGCGGCAGAGCCGGGTGGCTCCGGAGCAGACGCGCTGCTACCTGGTCAGGAGCTGGTGGGCAGCGCGGCCCGGCACTTGCCGTCCCACCCCTGGTCGCCGTAGTCGAGCAGCAGGTCACCGGTGAGGGGGCCCACGATGCCGTCGGCGTGCTTCGCGTAGCTGATCAGCATGTTCTGCATCCAGATCACCGCGCTGCGGGTGTTCGGGCCCCAGTAGCCGTCCTCCTTGAGCGACGGGTAGTTACCGCCCCGGGCGAGGGCGAACTGGTTGAAGTCGTGTTGGACGCACTGCACGGCGGTCCAGTCGTTGGCCTGGTTGTCACCGACGTATCCGGCCTGGGTGTTGGCACTGGCCGTGCCGGCCAGCGTGGTCGCCGCGATGGCGGCGGACGCCGTCACCACGGCGGCACGCTTGACCAGGGAGTGAATCGCCACGGTTCTCCTCGGGCTAGGGCATGGTCCGCACTCGACGGACTCGATGACCGCCACGCTAGGAGCGGCACGGTCCGGACCACCACGCTTCGCCGTCCCCGAACCGTCCCCGAACCGTCCCTGGACCGTCCCTGATCCCGTCCCGGGACGTCCGAGCTCCGGCTTCACCCGCCCACGGACCGTCAGCGACCGGATCGTGCCCGCCCCAGCGGCTGCGCGGTCCGGCGCACCCTGGAGCGGAAGTCACCGAGTCGCCGGCCGGATAGGCGATGGCCTCGGCGATCTGCGCCGGGTCAGCCGAGCGCCCGGTCGAGGTTGAACGCCGCGCTGATCAGCGAGAGGTGGGTGAACGCCTGGGGGAAGTTGCCCAGTTGTTCACCGGTCGGGCCGATCTCCTCGGCGTAGAGGCCGAGGTGGTTGGCATAGGTGAGCATCTTCTCGAAGGCCAGCTGGGCCTCCTCCAGGCGCCCGGCGCGGGCGAGCGCCTCGACGTACCAGAAGGAGCAGATCGAGAAGGTGCCCTCGGTTCCCCGCAGGCCGTCCGGGCTGGCCTGCGGGTCGTAACGGTAGACCAACGAGTCCGACACCAGGTCCGTGGTGAGCGCGTCCAGGGTCGAGAGCCATTTGGGGTCGGTGGGCGAGATGAACTTGGCCATCGGCATCATCAGCAGGGAGGCGTCGAGTACGTCGCTGTCCAGGCCCTGGACGAACGCTCCCCGCTCGGCCGACCAGCCGCGCTGCATGATCTGCCGGTAGATCGCGTCACGGCTCTGCCGCCAGCGGGGGAGGTCGGCGGGCAGGCCGCGCCGGTTCGCCATCCGGATGGCCCGTTCGATCGCCACCCAGCACATCAGCCGCGAGTACAGGAAGTTCCGTCGACCCCCTCGGGTCTCCCAGACGCCTTCGTCGGGCTGGTCCCAGTGACCGCAGAGCCAGTCCACCACGACACCGACCTCGTCCCACCGGTCGCTGCTGATCGGCTGTCCCCACTTGTCGTACAGGTAGACGGAGTCGATCAGCGCTCCGTAGATGTCCAGCTGGAGCTGGCCGGTGGCGGCGTTCCCCACCCGCACCGGAGCGGATCCCAGGTATCCCTCCAGGTGGGACAGCTCGTGCTCGGGCAGTTCGTCGCGTCCGTCGATGCCGTACATGATCTGCAGCGGGCCCGTGGCGGCGCTGTCCTGGCCGGAGCCCTGCATGCCCCGCTCGTCGAGGAAGGCCATGAACGCCTCCGCCTCCGAGGTGAAGCCCAGCCGGAGCATGGCGTAGATGCAGAAGGCGGCGTCGCGGACCCACACGTACCGGTAGTCCCAGTTGCGCTCGCCGCCGATCTGCTCGGGCAGGCTGGTCGTGGGCGCGGCCACGATCGCGCCGGTCGGCGCATAGGTGAGCAGCTTCAGCACCAGCGCGGAGCGGTGCACCGTCTCCCGCCACCGACCGTGGTAGCGCGAACCGGCCAGCCAGCGCCGCCAGAACCTGACCGTCGCCTCGAACTGCTCCTCCGCCTCGGCCCGGGGGCAGGCGCGGGGAACGACGTCGTCGCCGATCTGGTCGAGGGCGAACACCGCGGACTCGCCTTCGAGGAGCTTGAAGTGCGACCACACGTCCAGGTCGTCGCACTCGAGCGCCGCGGTGGCCGTCAGCGCCAGCGACATCGACCGGGACCGGAAGAGCGCCTCGTGGGCCCGCAGCTCCACGGTGTGCGGTTCGGCCCCGTAGCCGAAGCGGGGAGCGATCCGCGCCCGGAACGGGAGCGTCCCCCGCACACAGATCACCCGTCGGATCAGCCGGTGCCGGGCCGCCTCGCGCGACTCGTCGACGACCGGCATGAAGTCCTGGATCTCCGCCACACCGTCGGAGGCGAAGAACCGCGTGATCAGCACGTTGGTGTCGGGGAAGTAGAACTGTCGCGTGCGGGTCGGTACATCGGCGGCCAGTTCGAACGATCCGCCCCGGTCGGCGTCGAGGATGGACGCGAACACGCTGGGTGCGTCGAAGCGCGGGCAGCAGTACCAGTCGATGGTGCCGTTGGTGCCCACGAGTGCGGCGGTACGGAGGTCACCGATCAGGCCGTGCTCGGAGATCGGCAGGTAGCGGGCGCCGTCCACGCCTCCGAGACAAGCATTCCCGAACGCCATGTCGGCCTCCCTACCACTGCGGCCCGGGCACCGAAGAATGTCCCTATTCATGGTAGTCGGCCCGGACCGCGACCACCCGCCCTGCACGAGGCCACACGCTGTCGGCATGCCCTCTGACCAGGCCGGACGAGGTCTCCGGGAGGGCGGGGTCGCCGGCTCGCAGCCGATGACCCCGTTGACCGAAGGCAGTCCTGGCGGGCGGCGCGTGTCCCGGGCGGATGATCACCGATCCGCAGGTGGAGTGCGGCCAGCCGGACGGAGCAGCAGGCGCGGCGGCCCGGCGGCGGCCCGGGTACGTTCGCCGTGTGCAGCAGAAGTCACAGCAGGTCAGCAGGATAGCGGCGGCCGCCGCGGTGTCCGCCCTGGCGCTCGGCGCCGGCGTCCCGACCGCCACCGGCGATCCGACGGCCTTCGGTGCGCCGACCGCCTTCGATACCCCGACCGCCTTCGGGAAGGACGCCGCCGGCGCGGTCGGCGGGGAGCGGCTCGGCCGATCGACCGTCCAGGTCGCGCCGCTGGCTGGTGCGCCCGCGCTCCCGCGCGCGTTGACCGGGCGGTCCTGGCTGATCGCCGACGCCGGCAGCGGCGAGGTGCTCGCGGCCCGCAACGCCCACCTGCCGCTGGCCCCGGCCAGCACCCTGAAGATGCTCTTCGCGGACACCGTGCTGCCCAAGTTCGACCGCGCGACGGAGCACCAGGTGACCGCGGCGGAACTGGCCGACGTCGGTGTCGGCAGCAGCCTGGTCGGCGTCAAGGAGAACTTGCCGTACCGCGTCGAGGACCTCTGGCGCGGCGTCTTCCTCAGCTCCGGCAACGACGCCGTCCACGTCCTCGCGCACATGAACGGCGGCCTCCAGCAGACCGTCGCGCAGATGCAGGCCCGCGCCAAGGCGCTACAGGCCGGCGACACCAAGGTGGTCTCCCCCGACGGCTACGACATGGACGGCCAGGTCTCCTCCGCCTACGACCTCACCCTGTTCGCCCGCGCGGGGCTGCGCAACGCCGACTTCCGCGCCTACTGCTCGACCCGCACCGCGCGCTTCCCCGGCGGGCTGGACAAGCTCACCGGGCAGCGCATCAGCTTCGACATCGCCAACACCGACCGGCTGCTCGGCAAGTACCCGGGCCTGATCGGCGTCAAGAACGGCTACACCACCAACGCGGGCGCCACCTTCACCGGCGCCGCCCAGCGCGGCGGCCGCACCCTGCTGGTGACGGTGATGCACCCCGAGGTGCAGGCCGAGGTCTACGACGAGGCGGCCGACCTGCTCGACTGGGGCTTCGCGGCGACCGGCAAGGTCCAGCCGGTCGGGCAGCTGGTGGAGGACACCTCCGCCGCCTCCGCGGGCCCGGCCCCCGTGCGCGGCGGGTCCGCCTCCGGCCCCACCGCGAAGGTGGACCCGCAGGCCGTCCAGGACAGCGGACCCGGCCTCGGCCCGGCCGCCTGGACGGCCGCGTCCCTCGGCGCCGCACTCGCGCTCTGGGCCGCCTGGCGCACCGCCGCCCGCCGCCGCGGCGCACCCGCCGCCTCGGCCGCCGCCGCGCCGCCGGCCGAGCTCCCCCGCCCGGGCGCCGGCGCCGTCGGCTCCACCGGTGTCGGCGGGTTCGGCCGGCTGACCCGCCGGGCCCGCGCCCTGGCCGTCACCGCCCGCACCCGTCTGCACCGCTGAGCCCCCGGCCCCGGCCGCGACCGGCCGGCCGGCCAGCGGTGATCGGGGCGGGGCCCTAGACTTCCGGCCATGACCACGCCCGACCCCGCCTCGCCGGACCGGCTCGCCCGGATCATCAGCCTCGCCGCCGGGAGCTACCTCCTCGTCAGCACCTACAAGAAGGACGGCACCGCCGTACCGACCCCGGTGTGGGTGGTCCGCGACGGCGAGGCGCTCGGCGTCTGGACCGTCGCGGACTCCTGGAAGGTCAAGCGGATCCGCAACCGCGCGGACGTCCTGGTCGGCCCGTGCGACGTCAAGGGCCGGCCGACCGGCGAGCAGTACCCGGCCACCGCCGAACTCCTCAGCCCCGAGCGCACCGCCGCCTACCGCACCCTGCTGCGGCAGAAGTACGGCCTGCTCGGCGTGCTCACCCTGCTCGGCAGCCGGCTGCGCCGCGGCGAGCGCGGCACCGTCGGCATCCGGATCACGCTGACCTGACGCCCCGCCACCGCCCGGCCTTCCCGGTGGGCGGAGCGGGAGCAGCCCGGGCCGTGGCAGGCTTGGCGGCCATGGGAGTCAAGGACGCGGCCGGGGCCCGGGGCGGGCTGTCGCTGCTGGTGGTGGACGGTGCCAACGTGGTCGGGTCGGTGCCCGACGGGTGGTGGCGGGACCGGCGCGGCGCCGCCGAGCGGCTGCGGGACGCGCTGGTCGCCGTCGCCGGACAGGGCCTGCCGGAGCGGCCGGGGCCGCTGGAGGTGGTGCTGGTCGTGGAGAGCGCGGCCCGGGGTGTGCGCGAGGTGCCCGAGGTGCGGGTGGTCGCCGCGACCGGCAGCGGTGACGACCTGATCGTCGAGCTGGTCCGGGCGGCCAGGGCCGATCAGCCTGACCGGGACTGCCTGGTCGTCACCGCCGACCGCGAACTGCGGGCCCGGGTCGGCGCGCTGGGCGCAGCGGTCACCGGGCCGCGCAGCGTGCGGCGCTAGGTGTTCTGCCCCGTGAGGGTGGGGTCAGTCCGCCTGGGTGGCGTACATGCCCCAGTGGATCGCCTGGTCGGAGGCGGTGACGGTGAACTGCAGGTCCCGGCCGGGCCTGGCGGGGATCTCCACCGAGCCGATGCCGATGGCGTCCGCCGGGCACTGGACCGCGAAGTCGGCCGGGGCCAGGCCGGCGACGTGGACCTGCACCGAGCCGCCGCCCTGGCAGCCGACCGTCACGGTGAAGGGCATCGAGGGGTTCACGGAGGCTGACACGGCACCGCCGTCGCCGATCCATTCCGGGATCCAGCCGATTCGGCGCCGGGCGCATTCACCGGCAGCCGGACTCAGTAACGGACGGCCTTGACCACCACGGGCAGCAGCCGCTGCTGTGCCGGGGTTCGGCTGAACGCGATCGGGGCGGCCTGCTCCCCCACCGGGACGTGCTCGGCGCCGACCACCGTGCTGTCCACGGCCCTTCCGGCGGTGTCGGTGAAGTCCACCTGCACCGCGTAGGAGGCCGCGTTGATGCCCTGGTTCTCGATGGTGGCCACGACGGCGGGCAGCCCACCGGAATCGCTCAGCGGCACCGGGGTGAGGGTGACCGAGTCGAGGGCGTTGCCGCCGCCGGGCAGATCGGCGAGCACCGAGGCGGCCTTGGCCTGGGTCTGGGCCTCCTGGGCGGAGACCGAGGCGGCGAACGAGGCCGCCACCGACGCGTCGGCCGTGGGGGCCGCGGACGGCGACCCGGCCGGTGACGGGGAGGCGGTGCCCTCGGAGGCGGTGGCCGACTCGGACGGCGCCGGCGCCGAGGCGGCGACCGAGGGGTTGGTCGACGAGCTGCTGCACGCTGCCAGCACCCCGGCGGCCGCGAGGGCCGCCAGCAGGGCGGCCGCCCGGCGGCGGGGACGGAGCCGGGGACGGCGGCCCTGCCGACGGCTGGTGGCCGAGGGACTGGGAAGGCTGTGGAGTTCGCGCACCGGGGTTCTCTCTTCTCGCTCGGCGTCCGGCGGCCGGAGGCCCGTATGCACCCCATGCTTCGGGGTGCCCCGGGCGGGAGCGAGAGCTGCACACCCGTTCGAGTGGAGGGGATGACGACCAGCGGGAACGGCTCGGACTCCGGCTCCCGGACGCACCCCCGGTGGTGGGAGGCGGACGGCGTGGGCGATGGAGGGCGCCTCCCGGGGATCACCAACGGGCACCGGCAACTCTTCTGACGGGAAGTAGCCGGGCCCAGCTCAGCGGGAGGCGCCGTCCCGGACGCTACCCGCTCCGTTCGGGTCCGTCATCCGAATAAAACCGCTGGTGGTTCGAACCGTACGGGAACCAACCGCCTCCGCCGTCCGACTGCTGGGGGGTGAGTGCGAAGTCGCCGGGTGTCCGGCCGTTGAGTGTGCTGGCGGGGTTCGCCCTGCTGCTGGTGGTGGTGTTCGTGGCGGCGTATGCCGTGGGACGGCAGGCGGGGCCGGTGTCCCCCGGGCTGAGGCCCGGGAACCAGGGCAGCGACTCGCCCGGGATGGGCGGGCACGACATGGGCGGGATGCGGTGAGCCCGGTCGCGGGGGCCGATGCCGGGGCCCTGGTGAGCACCGATCTGGCGGTCGGCGGGATGACCTGCGCGGCCTGCGTGGGCCGGGTGGAGAAACGGCTGGCCCGGATCGACGGGGTGAGCGCCGGGGTGAACCTGGCGACCGGTCGGGCCCGGGTGCTGCATCCCGCCGCGGTGCCGGTCGCGGAGCTGGTGGCAGCGGTCGAACGCGCCGGCTACACCGCAGAGCCCGCGCCCGAGGGGGTGGGCGTCGGAGTGCCGGACGAGGAGCCGGCGGAGCGGTGGCGGCTGCTGGTGACGGTCCTGCTGGCCGTCCCGGTGGTGGTGCTGTCGATGGTGCCGTCGCTGCAGTTCGCCGCCTGGCAGTGGGTCTGCTTCGCGCTGGCCGTCCCGGTGGTGACCTGGGGGTCGGCCGGGTTCCACCGCCGGGCCTGGCAGGGGCTGCGGCACGCGGCCGCCACCATGGACACCCTGGTCAGCCTGGGGGTGGTGGCGTCCTTCGGCTGGTCGGCGTACGCGCTGGTGTGCGGCGGCGCCGGGGAGATCGGCATGCGGATGCCGTTCTCACTGACCGCGGACGGCGGCGGCGCGGCGCACGTCTACCTGGAGGCCGCGGTCGGGGTGCCGCTGTTCGTGCTGGCCGGGCGGCTGCTGGAGGGCCGGGTGCGGCGGCGCAGCGGTTCCGCGCTGCGGGCGCTGGCCGAGCTGGGCGCGAAGCAGGTCTGCGTCCGGGCCGGCGGCACCGGGGAGGAGCGCCTGGTGGCGATCGAACTGCTGCTGCCCGGGCAGGAGTTCGTGGTGCGCCCGGGCGAGCGGGTGGCCACCGACGGGGTGGTGGTCGAGGGCGGTTCGGCGCTCGACCTGAGCCTGCTGACCGGGGAGAGCGTCCCGGTGGAGGTCGGTCCCGGGGACAAGGTGGCGGGCGCGACGGTCAACGTCGGCGGCGCGCTGGTGGTGCGGGCGACGGCCGTCGGCGCGGACACCCAGCTGGCCCGGATCACCGCGCTGGTGGCCGAGGCCCAGGCCGGCAAGGCGCGCGCCCAACGGCTGGCGGACGCGGTGGCCGGGGTGTTCGTGCCCTGCGTGCTGGCGGGTGCGGTGTGCGTACTGGGCTTCTGGCTGGGCGCGGGCGCGGCCCCCCAGGCGGCGGTGACGGCCGCGGTCGCGGTGCTGGTGGTGGCCTGCCCGTGCGCGCTGGGCCTGGCCACGCCGACGGCACTGCTGGCGGCGACCGGGCGGGGCGCGGAGCTGGGCGTGCTGGTGCGCGGACCGGAGGTGCTGGAGAGCCTGCGCCGGGTCGACACCGTCGTCCTGGACAAGACCGGGACGCTGACCACCGGGCGGATGGAGCTGGCCGAGGTCACGGTGGCGCCGGGCCTCGACGAGCGCGAGGTGCTGCGGCTGGCCGGCGCGGTGGAGCACCGCTCGGAGCATCCGATCGGGCGGGCCGTGGCGGCGGCCGCGCGGGAGCGCTGCGGCCCGCTGCCCACGGCGGACGGCTTCGCGGCCGCCACCGGGCTCGGGGTGTCCGGGGCGGTCGAGGGCCGTGCCGTCCGGGTGATCCGCCCGGACGGCACGGCGCAGCCGCTGCCCACCGCCCTGGCGGACGCCGTCGCCGCGGCTGCGGACGCGGGCCGCACCGCCGTCGTGGTGGAGCTGGACGGGCGGGCCTCGGCCGTGCTCGCGGTCGGCGACACGCTGCGCTCGGGCAGCTGGCGGGCGCTCCACCGGCTGCGCGGGATGGGCCTGGAGGCCGTGCTGGCGACCGGGGACGGTCCGGGCGCGGCCCGGGCGGTGGCGCGCGAGCTGGGCATCGAGCAGGTGCACGCCTCGGCCTCGCCGGAGCGCAAGGCCGAGGTGGTGGCCGAGCTGCGAGCCGCCGGGCGGACGATCGCGGTGGTCGGCGACGGCGTCAACGACGCGGTGGCGCTGGCCTCGGCGGACCTCGGGGTGGCCCTGGCCTCGGGCAGCGACGCCGCGATCGGCGCGGCGGGACTGACCCTGGTGCGCGGCGAGATCGAGGCGGTGGTGGACGCCGTCCGGCTGGCCCGGCAGACGCTCGCGACGATCCGGGCCAACCTGCTGTGGGCCTTCGGCTACAACGTCGTGCTGATCCCGCTGGCGGCGGTCGGACTGCTCAACCCGATGCTGGCGGCGGTGGCGATGTCGCTCAGCTCGCTGCTGGTGGTCGGCAACAGCCTGCGGCTGCGCACCTGGCAGCCGGGGCGCGGCACCTCGGCGGCCCGGAAGGGGGCGCGGCGATGAGCGCGATCGAACGGCTGCGGACGGTCGGCCCGCCGGTGGGCGCGGCGGCGCTGACGCTGGCGCTGCTGACCGGGTGGACGGCGGCCGGCGGAGCCGGGCGGCCCCGGCCGGTGGAGGCCGGAGCGGGCTGGCTGCTGCTGCCGACGGCGGGCGCGGCCCCGGCCACGGCGGCGTTCTTCACGATCCGCAACCCGGGCGACGTGCCGGACGAACTGACCAGTGCCAGCTGGGAGTTCGGCGGTCGGATCACCCTGAAGCGGCACCTGCACCAGGGCGCCGCAGGACGCTGGGAGCCGGTGAGCGCGCTCCCGGTGCCGGGCCGCGGCGAGCTGGCGATGTCCCCGGAGGACGCCGACCTGATGATCGCCGACCCGCCGCCGCTGCGGGCCGGCCAGTGGGTGGAGTTCACCCTCGGCTTCCGGCACAGCCCGGAGCTGCGGCTCAGGGCCCAGGTGTTGCCGCCGGGCTCCCGCCCGCGCTGAGCGGGCCCGCGACCGGCCGCCGGGGACGCCGCCGTCCCCGGCCGGCCCCCGTCAGGTCGCCGAGCCCGCCGCGGACCCGGAGGAGCCGGCGGCCACGGGCTGCTGCTGGGTGGAGCAGTGGATGCCGCCGCCGCCGGCGGCGATCGCGTTGATGCTCACCGGCACGATCTCGCGCCCGGGGTGGAGGTCGCCCAGGATGCCCGCCGCCCGGTCGTCGGAGGCCTTGTCCCCGAACTGGGGCATGATCACGGCTCCGTTGACGACGTAGTAGTTGAGGTAGGTGGCCAGGAAGTCCTTGCCCCGGTCCGGCTGTCCGCTGAGGTCGGGCTCGACGAGTTCCACGACGCGCGGCGTCCGGCCCTGGGCGTCGGTGGCGCCGTGGAGCACCTGCAGGGCCTGGTCGGAGGCGCGGGACCAGATGTCCGGCGGGGTGTCCGGGCCGGGGCGGTGGATGACGACCACGCCCGGCTCGGCGAAGCGGGCCAGGGCGTCGACGTGGCAGTCGGTGATGTCCTGCCCGGACACGCCGGGGAACCAGATGACCTTCCGGACGCCGAACAGGTCCATCAGAGCGGCCTCGATCTGGCCCCGGTCCTTGCCCGGGTTGCGGTTCCCGTTGACCCACGAGCTCTCGGTGGCCATCAGGGTGCCCTCGCCGTCGACCTCGATCGCGCCGCCCTCGCCGGTGACCGGTGCCTGGATACGCCGGATCCCGTAGTGGTCGAGGAGCTTGCGGGCGACCTGGCTGTCGTTGTCGTGGTTCTGCTTGTTGCCCCAGCCGTTGAAGTTGAGGTCGACGCCGGCCAGCGCGCCCGGCCCGGTGACGAAGGTGGGGCCGGTGTCGCGGGCCCACAGGTCGTCCACCATGAGGTCGATGACCTCGACGCTGGCACCGCACTGCTGCCGGGCCTCGGCGCTCTGGTCCGGGCGGGCCATCAGGACCACCGGCTCGAACCGGGCGACGGCCTGCGCCACGTGCGCGATGTCCTGGCGGACGGCGGGCAGCTGGTCGCCCCACACCTGATCGAGGGCCGGCCAGGCCATGAACGTCCGGGTGTGCGGGAGCCACTCGGCCGGCATCGCGAGCGGGCCCGGGGCCGTCGTGGCGGCGGGAGGTACCGAGGACTCCTCCTCCCCGGGCGGGGTCGCGTCCGAGCCGCAGCCCTCCAGTACCGCCAGCGCGGCGGCGACGGCCCCGGATCGCAGCAGGGCCCGGCGGGACAGGGCGGGTTCTCTCATGGCACGTCCCCTCGTGGTCGGATTCACCCGGAAACGGGCGAATCCGACAGTAGGGCGGGCGGGGGGCAGGTCGGTGAACCCGCGCGCCGCCGATCGGGGGAATCGGGTCCGGGCCGCCGCCGTGGGGGCGTCGACGACCCGGACCCGGGTCAGGGGGCCGCCGCGTTACAGCGCCCGGCGCGCGGCCGCGATGGACCGCGGGTCCCAGCCCGGTCGGGGCACGGAGTCCAGCAGCAGCCGGGTGTAGTCGTGCTGTGGGTGGGCGAGGACCTCGGTGGTGGGCCCGGACTCGACGATCCGGCCGTGCCGCATCACCACGACGTCGTCGGTGACGCACCGGACGACGCCGAGGTCGTGGGTGATGAACAGGTAGCCGATGCCGGTCCGGGCGCGGATGTCGGCCAGCAGGTTGAGGATCTGCGCCTGCACGGAGACGTCGAGGGCGGCCACCGCCTCGTCGAGGACGAGCACGGCCGGTTCGACCGCCAGCGCGCGGGCGATGGCGACGCGCTGGCGCTGGCCGCCGGACAGCTGCCGGGGCAGTGCGTCGGCCTCGCGCTCGCCGAGACCGACCTGGTCGAGGAGTTCGGCGATCCGCCGCGGGTGGTCCGCGTCGGGGAAGTGCAGCCGAAGGGTCTCGCGCAGCGCGGCGCCGACGGTGGTGCGCGGGTCCAGGGACAGGTACGGGTCCTGGAAGACCAGTTGGACCTCCCGGGCCCTGGCGAGCCGGTGGGCCCGGCCGCGCCGGTGCTCGGTGCGGTCCCGGCGGTGGACCAGGACCTGCCCGGCGTCCGCCCGTTCCAGCCCGACCACGATCCGGGCGGTGGTGGTCTTCCCGGAGCCGGACTCGCCGACGATGCCCAGCGACCCGCCCTCGGCCAGGGTGAAGGAGACGTCGTCCACCGCCCGCACCCCGCCGAACGCGCGGTGCAGGCCGACGACCTCCAGCACGGTCCTGCGCACCGCAGGCGCTCCCTTCGGATCGACGGCGTCCTCCTGGTTCAGGTCAGGCATCGGCGCTCCCCTCCCCCGTCCGGTCGCTGTGGTGGCAGGCGGTGCGGCGGCCCGGCTCGGCCTCGATCGGCAGCAGGGCGGGCGCCTGTTCGGTGCACAGTTCGGTGGCGATCGGGCAGCGCGGCGCGAACGGGCACCCCGTCAGCTCCTCGCGCAGGCCGGGCGGCCGGCCCTCGATGGCGGCCAGCCGGCCCTGCGGGGCGTCCAGGCGCGGGGTCGAGGCGAGCAGTGCCGCCGTGTACGGGTGGCGCGGCCGGCCGAACAGGTCCTCGGCGGGGCCGGTCTCGACGATCCGGCCCGCGTACATCACGGACACCCGGTCGCTGATGGCGGCGGCGAGGCCCAGGTCGTGGGTGACGAACAGCAGACCGGTGCCGAAGCGCTCCTGGAGGTCGCCCAGCAGCGCGACCACCTCGGCCTGGGTGGTGACGTCCAGGGCGGTGGTGGGCTCGTCGGCGAGGATCAGCGCCGGGTCGCCCATCAGGGCGGCCGCGATCATCACGCGTTGCAGCATGCCGCCGGACACCTGCCCCGGGTACCGGTCCAGGACGGCGGCGGGCAGCCCGACCGCGTCCAGCATCTCGGCGGCCCGCTCGGCGGCAGCCGGGGCGGCGAGCCGGCCGTTGAGGCGCACGCTCTCGGTGAGGAAGTCGCCGAGGCGGCGCAGCGGGTTGATGGCGGCGCGGGGGTCCTGGAAGACCATCGCGGCGGTGCCGGTGCGCAGGTCGCGCAGCCGCTCGGGCGTCATGGTGAGGACGTCCTCGCCGTTGACCCGTACGGTGCCCCCGCTGGTCGCCCCGTCGGGAAGCAGCCCGAGGACGCTGCGGGAGGTGAGGCTCTTGCCCGAACCGGACTCCCCGACCAGGGCGACCGTCTCCCCGGCCCGGACGGTGAGGTCGACGCCGTCGAGGACGGGCCGGGCGGTGTCCGGCAGGCGCAGGCGGTAGGCCTGGATGTCGAGGATGGTCATCGGTCCCTCCTGGCGACCTGGTCGGCCCAGCGTTCGCCGACGACGTTGAAGGCGACGACGGTCAGCATGATCGCCAGGCAGGGCAGGATCGCGGACAGCGGGTAGCCGTGCTGGATGGCGGACTGGCCGTCGAAGACCATGCGGCCCCAGTCGGGGGTGAGGGCGGGGACGCCGAGCCCGAGGAAGGAGAGGCCGGCCAGGTCGATCAGGGCGTAGCCGAAGTTGACCGTCGCCTGGGCGAGGACCACCGGGGCGATGCCGGGGATGACGTGGCGCAGGCAGATCTGCAGGCCGGAGTGGCCCTGCACCTGGTAGGCCTCGACGTAGGGACGGGAGCGTTCGGCGAGGACGAGGGAGCGGGTGAGGCGGCTGACGTAGGGCAGGTAGGCGATCGCGAGGGCGACGACGGGGGCGATCAGGCCCTCGCCGTACACGGAGACGATCAGGATGGCCAGCAGCAGACCGGGGAAGGCGAAGACCAGTTCGGTGCCGCGGGAGAGGACGGAGTCCAGCCAGCCGCCCCGCCAGGCGGCGGTGACGCCGACGGCGATGCCGGCCAGCGTGGAGAAGGCGACCACGCCGAGTGGTCCGAGCAGGGAGGTGCGGGCCCCGGCCACCAGCCGGGCCAGGGTGTCGCGGCCGGAGGCGTCGACGCCGAGCGGGTGGTCTCCGGACGGGCCGGCGAGGGCGTTGCCCAGGTCGACGGCGTTCGGGTCGTGGGGCGCGAGCCAGGGTGCGAGCAGCGCGGCGAGGACGACCAGGGCGACGAAGCCGAGGCAGATCCGGTGCAGCGGGGCGCGGGAGGTGCGCAGCCGGGCGAGGCCGGGCCGGCGCAGGAGGGTGGCGGTCATCCGGCGGCCCTCCCGGCTCCGAGCGTGACCCGGGGGTCGACCAGGGGGTGGAGCAGGTCGACGACCAGGTTCACGGCCATGAACAGGCCGACCAGGATCAGGGAGATGGCCTGCACGGTGGGGAAGTCCTTGGTGGTGGTGGACAGTTCGAGGAGCTGCCCGACGCCGCCGACGCTGAACGCGGTCTCCACCAGGACGGTGCACACCAGCAGGGTGGAGACGATGAGTCCGCCGGTGGTCAGTACGGTGCCCAGGGCGTTGCGGAAGACGTGACGGCGGATCACCTGGTGCCCGGTGACGCCGCGGCTGCGGGCGACGGTGACGTGCTCCTGCCCGAGGACCTCGACCATCGCGGCGCGGGTGACCCGGGCGAGCATGCCGATCAGGTAGAGGGCGAGGGCCAGCGCGGGCAGCACGAGGTGCCAGAGCATCGACCCGAGGCCGTCCCCGGTGCCGCCGGTCGGGAACCAGCCCAGCTTCACCGCGAACAGCCCCTGCAGCAGGACGGCCGCGACGAAGGACGGGGTGCCGAGCGCGACGGTGGTGCCGATCAGGATGGTGGAGTCGGCGGCGCCGCCCCGGACGGCGCCGATCCAGCCGAGCAGCAGGCCGAGGGCGACGACGAGGACGAGCGCCATCGCGACCAGCAGCAGCGTGGCGGGCAGGCGGTCGGCGAGCAGCCGGGAGACGTCCGTGCGGTAGGTGATCGAGCGGCCGAAGTCGCCGTGCAGGATCTGCCCCGCCCAGCGCAGGTACTGCACGATGAACGGGTCGTTCAGGTGGTACTGGGCGTTCACCGCCTGCAACGCCTCCGGGGTGGCCGAGCGGCCGGCGAGCAGGAAGCTCGCCGGACTGCCCGGGGCGAGGTACATCGCGCCGAAGATCACCAGCGAGGCGCCGGCCAGGGTGGCCGCCATCTCCAGGAGTCGACGGACGATGAATCTGAGGAAGCTCACCGGGCCGCCCCCACGTCGGCCGCCCACGGGTAGTAGAGGTAGGAGATGGTGGTGGGGGCGCCGGTGATCCGCTTGTTCAGGAACACCGTGGTGGGCCATTCGGCGACGGGGATCCAGAGCAGCTGCTCGGAGGCGGTCTTCTGGAGCTGGGCCTCCAGGGTGAACCGCTCGGTGCTGTCGGTGGCGGCGGTGGCCCGCTTGACCAGGTCGTCGTAGGCCGGGTCGCTGTACGAGGCGAAGTTCTGGTAGGCGCCGGTCCTGAAGTTGGCCAGGAGGTCCAGCGGGTCGGTGATGGAGTCGTAGTACGTCTCCGGGAAGAGGTCGATGCCCTCGCGTGCCTTGGGGTCGGTGAACAGGGCGGTGAAGGCGTTGGGGGCGATGGTCTTCAGCTGGACGTCCAGGCCGATCTTCGCGCCCGCCGCCTGCACGGCGGTGGCCAGCAGCGCGACGTCCTGGCCGATCGGGCTGGTGGCGACGGTGACGGTCTTCCCGGTGGCGCCCGCCTCCTTGATCAGTGCCTTGGCCTGGTCGACGTCCGGGGCGGTGGGGGTGAGCCCCTCGAACGCCTCGGTGCGGACGTGCTCGGGAGCGGCCGCCCAGGCGGCGCGGGTGGTGAGCGAGCCGGTGGCGCTGCCGGCCCCGCCGAGACCGGTCCGGACGAAGCCGGAGCGGTCCAGGGCGAGCGAGAGCGCCTTGCGGACCCGGACGTCGCCGAGCACGCCCGTCATGGTGGTGACGTTGACGTTGACTGTGCTGAGGCCCTCGCCGAAGTAGAGCGAGCCGTTGCCGGCCGAGCGCAGCCGGTCGTAGCTCTCGGTCGGGATGAGGTAGCCGCCGTCGGCCTCGCCGGTGAGCATGGCGTTGACCCGGGCCGAGGGGTCGGTGAGGAAGCGGAACACGGCCTTGGCCGACTTGGCCTTGGGGCCCCAGTAGTCGTCGAAACGCTGGAGCTCGACCGACTGGCCCTTGTTCCAGGTGCCGAGCCGGAACGGCCCGGTGCAGTCCAGGCTGCCGCTGGTGCCGTAGTCCTTCCCCGCCGCCTCGATCCCGGCCTTCGACGCGACGACCCCGGCCGCGGTGGCCATGTACTGGTTGAACTGCGAGTCGGGCTGGGTGAGTTTGACGGTGACCTGGAGCGGGCCGGTCTTGGTGATGCCGGCGACGTTCTGGAACTGCTGGGCCCAGGCCGCGGCGTTGTCCGGGTTGGTCTGGCGGCCGAGGCTGTAGACCACGTCGTCGGCGGTCAGCACGCCGCCGTCGTGGAAGTGGACGTCGGGGCGCAGGTCGTAGATCCAGGTCGTCGGGTCGGGGCTGCTGGCCTTCTCCGCCAGGCCCGGGGCGAGGGTGAGCTGAGGCGTCCACCGCATCAGGCTCTCGCAGACGTTGGAGAGGATGGTGTTCTGCGGGTAGTCGAACGCCGAGATGTAGTCCAGGGTCGGCGGCTCGGCGTAGACGGCCCAGGTGAAGGAGTCCAGACCGCCCTTGGCGGGCGGGGTGTCGGCGGAGAGCTTGTACGACACGCCGGCTCCGCCGTCCTTCGGCGGCCCGGCACAGCCGGTGGCCAGGGAGAGGGCGAGGACGGCGACGGCGGCGGCCGGGGCCACGAAGCGGCGGCGGCGCAGGATGCGGGTTCCGGCCCCGGCCTGAGAGGTGCTCATGAGGGTTCTCTTCCGTGGGGGAGGTGCCGGTCAGACGCCGGGCTGGGCGGCGGGCACCTGCTGGGTGATGCAGTGGACGCCGCCGCCGCCGTAGGCGATGACGCGGGAGCGCACCCCGACGACCTTGCGGCCGGGCAGCGCCTCGGCGAGCACCGCGAGGGCGCCCTCGTCCTGGGGCACGCCGGCCGTCGGCACGACGACGCCGCCGTTGGCGATGTAGAAGTTGAGGTAGCCGACCTCGGTCTCCTTGCCGTCGACGTCGACGAAGGCGCTCTGCGGCAGGTCGATGATCTCCAGCGTGCGGCCCTTGGCGTCGACGGCCGCCGCCAGGACGGCCCGGTTCTCGCGCATCCGCTCGTGGTCGGGGTGCGCCGGGTCGTCCGGGAGCTGGACGACGACCTTGCCGGGGGCCACGAAGGCGCACACGCCGTCGACGTGGCCGTCGGTCTCGGTGTCCAGCAGTCCGCCGTACGGCAGCCAGATCACCGTGGTGACGCCGAGCTTGGCCTTCAGCTCGGCCTCGATCTCCGCCCGGCTCATGCCCGGGTTGCGGTTGGGGTGGAGCAGGCACTGCTCGGTGGTGATCAGGGTGCCCTCGCCGTCGACGGTGACGGCGCCGCCCTCCAGGATCATCCGGGAGTCGATGCGCTCGACACCCAGGCGCTCCAGCAGGAGGCCCGCGATCCGGTCGTCGGTGTCGTACGGGTGGTGCTTGCCGCCCCAGGCGTTGAAGCGGAAGTCCACACCCGCCCGCCGGCCGTCGGGGTCGAGCACGAAGATCGGGCCGGAGTCGCGGAACCAGGAGTCGTCGAGGGGCAGTTCCACCACCTCGACGCCCTCGCCGCACAGGGTGCGGGCCTCCTCGCCCTGGCCGGGGCAGGCGACCATCGTCACCGGCTCGAACGCGGAGATCGCCCGGGCGACCCCGGCGTACTCCCGCTTGACCTCCTCGTAGGTCTCGCCCCAGAGCTCGGCCCGGGTGGGCCAGGCCATCAGGCAGCCCTCGTGGTGGGTCCACTCGGCGGGCATGCGGAAACCAGCGGTACTCACGATGGAACTCTTCTCTGCTCGGACGTTCGGTCGGTGCGGAAGGGCTCCCGCCCGGGCGCACGGGGCGCCTTCGGGCGGGTGGTTCGGGCTTGAGCGGCTCAGGGGGCGGGGCTCGGCGGGCGGGACGGTCAGAGGACGGCGGGCACGGCCGGCTGGGACTGCGTGGCGCAGTGGATGCCACCGCCGCCGGAGGCGATGGCGTCGATGTCGACCTGGACGACGGTGCGGTCCGGGTACGCGGCCTGGAGGATGGCGTAGGCGACGCCGTCCGCGTAGCCGTCGCCGAACTGCGGGACGATGACGGCGCCGTTGACGGTGTAGTAGTTGACGTAGCTGGACAGGAAGTCCTTGCCGCGGCCCCGGATCACGCTGCGGTCCGGCCCGGGGAGTTCGGTGATCTGCAGGCGTCTGCCCTGGGCGTCGGTGGCACCCTGCAGCACCTGCTTGGTCGCGTTGTAGACGGCGACCCACTGGGCGTCGACGCCGGGGCCGGGCTGGTCCAGGATGACCTGGCCGGGGGCGGTGAAGCGGGCCAGGCAGTCGATGTGGCAGTCGGTGATGTCCTGGCCGGCCAGGCCCGGGACCCAGATGACCTTGTCGATCCCCAGCGACGACTTCAGTGCCTGTTCCACCTGGGCCTGGGACTGGCCGGGGTTGCGGTTGGGGTTGACCAGCGAGCTGACGGTGGCCAGCAGGGTGCCCTGGCCGTCGGTCTCCAGCGCGCCGCCCTCACCGACGAACGGGGCCCGGATCCGGTCGACGCCGTAGCCGGCGAGGAGCGTCGCGGCGGCTGCGGCGTCGTCGGCGAACGGCTGGTAGTACGGCGTGCCGGTCTTGCCCCAGCCGTTGAAGTTGGTGTCGACGCCGGCGATCGCGCCGGGCCCGACCACGAAGGTCGGCCCGAAGTCGCGGATCCACAGGTCGTCGACGGCGATCTCCAGGACCTCGATGGCGTAGTAGGCGCCGGAGCCGCAGGCGTAGCGTGCGTCGGCGGCCTGCCCGGGGCGGGCGAGGAGCACCACCGGCTCGAAGCGTGAGATCTCGTAGGCCAGGTTGGCGATGTTCCGGCGGACGGCGGGCAGTTGGTCCTGCCAGACCGAGCTCAGGGCCGGCCAGGCCATGAAGGTGCGGGTGTGCCGGTCGGTCTCCACCGGCATCCGCAGCCCGCCGCCGGCCGGCGGGGTGGCGGCGTGCGCGCTCGTGGGGAGGGCGGCGCCGAGGGCCGCCAACGGCAGGGCGGCCGCGCCGAACTTGAGCACGCTGCGGCGCGAGGACGTGGGGGTGTTCATGGGGCTCCCTGGAGGGATCGGGAGGTGGGGGTGAGCACATCCTGGACCGAACTGAAAGTTCAGTCAATATTTCGGCGCGAGATACCCGTCGGTGGATTCGGCGCGGCCCGCACAGCCCGCGCCGTGCGCGGACGTACCGAATCCCGGGCGCCGCCGAACCCCGGGCGGAGCAGCCGAAACGACGGGAGGGCAAGATCCTGAAGATGTGATCAGGATGTGGCCCGTCGACCGGGTCCGTGCGAGTAGAGTGAACGCCCGTGTCAGAGCGTCGAACAGAGATCGTCAGAGCCGCCACCCGCGTCATCGCGCGACGCGGCGTCCGCGGGCTGCGGGTGGGGGAACTGGCGGCCGAGGCCGGAGTGTCGACCTCGCTGATCTACTACCACTTCACCGACCGCGCCGGAATCCTCCGCGAGACCCTGGAGTTCATCGGCGAGCGGGCCGACCGCTACACCGCCGAGCCCGACCGGGAGAACCCCGGGAACGACCCCAGGACGGAACTGGAGCAGGCCCTCCTGCTGGAGCTCCAGGACGCCGCCGAGGTGCGCGAGAACAGCACCGCCTGGGGCGAGTTGAGGGCGAGCGCGGTGTTCGAGTCCGGCCTGCGCGACGACCTCGCCCGGGCCACCCACAGCTGGGTGCACGAGATCGCCGGGTTGCTCGGCCGCACTCACCCGGCCGGCACCGCGCCCGCCCACGCCGCGTCCGCGGAGCGCCTCACCGCCCTCCTGGAGGGCCTCAGCGTCCGGTGGCTGAGCGGCTCGCTGTCGCTCGACCAGGCCCGCAGGCTGCTCGGCGAGGCGATCGACGCGGAGCTGGCGTACGCCCGGGCAGGGCACGGCAGGAGTGACTGATATTTCAGTAGCCGAGGGCCGCGCCCACCACGACGCCCAGCCCCCGAGCCTGTGGCTCGGGGGCTGGGGCTGGGGCTGTTCGCCGGTACCCGGTCGGCTCCACGACGTAGAGGTGGCTGAGCGAGACGCCGTCCGCGGGTGCGGAGTGCAGCGGCTCGCCGTCGGATCGGCAGCCGGTCCCGCTCGGTCGGTGTCGGTCGCGTGGTGCCTCGTCCGGGAGGGGAGCCGCACCTGACAGGGGGTCAGGACTCCGGGCCGACAGGGAGCGGGTCAGGACTCCGGCTTGCCGGGCTGGTCGTGGGTCGAGCAGTGGATCCCGCCGCCGCCGGAGGCGATGTTGTCGATCTTCACCGGGACGATGTCGCGGCCGGGGAAGTGGTCGCGCAGGATCTGCTGGGCCCGGTCGTCGGCCTTGGCGTCGCCGAAGCGCGGCAGGAACAGCGACTTGTTGGCGACGTAGAAGTTGATGTACGAGGAGACGAAGGCGTCGCCGCGCCCGGTGATCCGGTCCGGGTCGGGCTGCGGCAGGTCGATCGCCTGCAGCGGCTTGCCGTGCGCGTCGGTGGCGTTCTTCAGGACCTCGCGGGCCTGGGCCGAGGACCGCGACCAGACGTCGGCGGGCGCACCCGGGAACGGCTGGTCCAGCAGGACGACCCCGGGCGCCGCGAAGCGCACCAGGCAGTCCACGTGCGCATCGGTGATGTCCTGGTCGCGCACGCCGGCGAACCAGATCACCTTGGTCACGCCGAGGGCCTTCTTGAGCTCGGCCTCGATCTCGTCCCGGCTCTTGCCCGGGTTGCGGCGCTGGTTGACCACCGAGCTCTCGGTGACCATCAGCGTCCCCTGGCCGTCGGTCTCGAAGGAGCCGCCCTCGGCGACCACCGGCGTGCGGACCCGCTCGATCCCGTACTTGCCGAGGACGGCGGCGGCCAGCGCCGTGTCGTTGCCGTGCTCCTTCTGCTTGTTGCCCCAGCCGCTGAAGTTGAAGTCGACGCCCTTCAACGCGCCGCCGTCCTCGACGAACACCGGCACGGTGTCCCGGGCCCACAGGTCGTCGACGGGCAGCGGGACGACCTCGACGTCCTTGCCGCAGGCGCTCTGCGCGGCGTCCACCTGCGCGGGCCGGGCGAACATCAGCACCGGTTCGTAGCCCCCGACGGCGCGGGCCAGCCGCGCGATGTCGGCGCGGACGTCCGGGAGTTGATCGCCCCAGATGCCGGTGGACGCGGGCCAGGCCATGAAGGTCCGGGCGTGGCTCTCCCACTCCGCGCCGAACCTGCGCCCAGGCGTCGCCCCCGTCGGACCGGGCGCGGCGGGGGCGGAGGTGCCCGGCGCCGGCGGCTGGGGCCCGCCCGCTGCGGGCGGCGTGGCGGAGTCCGAGGGCAACGCCTCGCCGCTCCCCTCCGAGGAGGAACAGGCCGCGGCGCCGAGCGTCAGCAGGCCGACGCCGGCCGCGGCGCGCAGCATCGTGCGGCGGGACGGGGTGGAGCGGGGGGCGGACGGCGGGGAGGAGTTGAACACGGAACACTCCGGCTGGATGAGGGTGCAGGACTGCGCGGATGGGGTGGACGGCCCCCGGCGTGGTCACGGGAGGCCTCACGGGGGGTCCGTCCGAGGACGGGCCCTAGGGAAGCGGTTCCTGCATCGTGGAGCAGTGGATGCCGCCGCCACCGGCCATCAGGCGGTCGACGTCGAGCTGGACGACCTCGCGCCCGGGGAAGGCCTCCGCGAGGGTGCGCCGGGCGGCCTCGTCCTTGTCCACGTCGCCGAACTGAGCGGCGATCACGCCGCCGTTGACCACGTGGAAGTTGAGGTACGAGTCGACGAACTTCGCATCCCGCGAGCGGACCGTGTCGGGGCCGTCCACGCGGATCACCTGGAGCCGTCGGCCCCTGGCGTCGGTGGCCCGGGAGAGGATGTCGAACTGCTCGCGGGCGTCCCGGGCCCAGACGTCGCGGCGGTCCGCCGGGGGCAGCTGCACCAGGACGACGCCGGGCCGGACGAACCGGGAGGTGACGTCGATGTGGTTGTCGGTGATGTCCTTGCCCTTGACCCCGGGGACCCAGATCATCGTGTCCGCGCCGTACGCGTCGAGGACGGCCTCCTCGATCTCGTCCCGGCTCATGCCCCGGTTGCGGTTCTTGTTGACCAGGCTGCTCTCGGTGGCCATCACCGTGCCGTCGCCGTCGGTCTCGATCGAGCCGCCCTCGCCGACGAACTCCGCGCAGGAGAAGGGGAGTCGGAGCAGCCCGGCGATGCCGCGCGCGGCCTCGGCGTCGTCGCGGTGGGTCTGCTTGTCGCCCCAGCCGTTGAAGTTGAGGCCGACCGCGTCGAGCCGTCCGTAGCCGTCACGCCGGAACACCGGGGCGATGTCCCGCATCCACAGGTCGTCGGTGGGGATGGAGTCGGTCACCGTGACGTTCGGGCCGCACAGGGACTGCGCCTCCCGGACGCTGTAGTCGTCCGGGGCGCACATCACGACCGGCTCGAAGCGGGCGATCGTCGCCGCGATCAGCGCGATGTCCTGCTGGACGCCCGCCAGCTGCCGGCCCCAGACGGACCTGCGGGACGGCCACGACATCCAGGTACGGGCGTGCGGGACGTCGTCGCGGTCCACCCACCACTGCGGGAGCCCCGCCTCGCCGTCCCCCGCCCCGTGGGCGTAGGCGGGCGCCCAGCCGCTGTCCGGAACCGCCCCGTGCGGGGGCTGGGCTCCGAAGAGGCGGCCGAACAGAGAGCGGCCATCACCGTGGGTGTCGCTCATGCTGATCTCCAGAATCAAGTATTGCCCACCGGCCGACCGGTGGCCTTGCCGCGGGGGCCGGGCGGTGATCGCCCGGCGCCACGCCTCCACTCTTACATTGACTGAATTTTCAGTCAAGAAATGCGACAGGGATCGGCCCCGCAGGGTTACCGTCACCCTCGGGGGGCACCGAGCGGGGCCACGGCGGGCACGAGAAGGCCCCGGACCGCCTGAGCCCGGGGCCGAATCCGGCCGGCGCCGGCCGCCCGGCTCGGTCGCTCAGCTCGGTCGCTCAGCTGCTCAGCCGTTCAGCCGCTCCAGCTCGCTGTCGATCGCGCCCGCCATCAACTCACGTGCGTGCTTCACCGGCAGGCTGCCGCTGAGCCAGCGGACGCTCAGCCCCTCCAGCAGCGCGGTCAGCCGCTCGGCAGAGGCGGCCAGGGCGGCGGCCCCGCTCATCGGCCGCACCTTGCCGAGCAGGTCGGCGACCTCCTGCACCCAGACCAGCGTCGCCCGGGCCAGGTCCTCGCGCAGCTCGGGGTCGAACACCGCACTCGCCCGCAGCTCGCCCCAGGCCGTGCTGTTCTCCCGCACCTCGGGGGTGTCCTGGAACTCCAACAGCAGCGTCTGCTCCAGCTCACCCCTGGCGTCCAGGGGCGGCGCGTCCGCCGCACGCTCCGTCGTGTACCGCTCGGCGCGGTCGTTGATGAACTCCAGGGTCGAGCGGAGGATCCCCGCGCGGTCCTTGAAGTGGTAGTAGATCAGCGCGGTGGAGACACCCGCCTCCGCCGCCAGCTCCTCCACGCGCAGCCCGCGCACACCGCGCCGGGCGATGACCCGCGCAGCCGCTTCCATGATCAAGGTTCGACGGTCAGCCACAAGAGGTCACCCTACCCGGCGGACCGGCCGCCCGGCCGAATCGGGCCGGTCCTGACTGAAACTACAGTCGGGGTATGATCCGTGCGGTTCGGACGTCGGCGCACCCACGGGCCCTGCCCGGTCGCCACACCCTCCCGTCCCACCCGCCCGACCCGCTGGGAGCCAGCATGACCACAGAGCCCTTCGGCGCCCCGTCGCCCTCGGCCTTCCAGGCGCTGACCCCGGACGACCCCCGCGAAATCGGCGGCTACCGGGTCTGCGCACGGCTCGGCGCGGGCGGCATGGGCCGCGTCTACCTCGCCTACACCCCCGGCGGGCGCCCGGTCGCGCTCAAGGTGATCCGGCCCGAACTCGCCGAGGACCCCGACTTCCGGCACCGCTTCGCCCAGGAGGTCGCCAGCGCCCGCCGCATCCACGGCCTCTACACCGCCCAGGTGGTCGACGCGGGCACCGACGCCGCCATGCCCTGGCTCGCCACCGCCTTCGTACCCGGCCCCTCCCTCCAGCAGGTCGTCCAGCGGCACGGGCCGCTGCCCGAGCGGACCGTCCTGCTGCTCCTCGCCGGCATCGCCGAGGCCCTGCAGGCGATCCACACCGCAGGCGTCGTCCACCGCGACCTCAAGCCCGGCAACGTCCTCATCGCCGCCGACGGCCCCCGGGTCATCGACTTCGGCATCGCCCGCGCCGCCGACGCCAGCCCGCTCACCGGCACCGGCCTGCGCATCGGCTCGCCCGGCTACATGGCCCCCGAGCAGGCCCTCGGCCTGGCCGCCACCCCGGCCACCGACGTGTTCGCCCTGGGCGCCCTGATCGCCTCCATCGGCTCCGGCACCTCGCCGTTCGGCGACGGGCCCGAGCCCGCCGCCCTCTACCGGGCCGTGCACGAGGAACCCGACCTCTCCCGGCTCCCGCCCGGACTGCACGAGCTGGTCCGGCTCTGCCTGGCCAAGAACCCGGGGGACCGGCCGGACACCGCCCTGCTGATCGAGGCCGCCCGCGACCACCCCGCCACCGGCGGCGAACTGCGCTTCGCCGACGGCTGGCTGCCCCAGCCGGTGAGCAACGACATCCACCGCCACAGCGACCTGCCGACCACGCCTCCCCCGCGTGTCGGCGGCCACGCCCCGGCCAGCGCCGCGGCCGATGCCCCGACCGCGCACGTCCTCCCCGCCCCGGCGGCCACCAGACTCCTGCCGGCCCCCGCCCCCGCCGCCCCCACCGGACGAAGAGCCGCGGCCACTCCACGCCGAGGCGCCCGCACCGTGTTGCTGACCACCGTCGCCCTCCTCGTCGGCGCCGCGGCGGCCTTCGTCCTTCTTGATCCCGGGTACCTCGACGACCTCGACGACCAGAACGCCGCCGCCACCGGCGGCCCGTCGCCGTCCGCCGCCGCGACTGCCGACTCCCCCTCCCCCATCCCCACCACGCCCGCGCAGCCAACCACCGTCCCCGGCTACACCACCGCGTACGCGAACCTCGAACTCACCTCCCCCGACCACCAATACGAGTTCGACCTCACCACCGGGAAGGTGGCCGCCCAGGACACCGCCACCTGGTACCTGGGCCGCCACTCCGGTGAGTTCTACATCGCCGACGACAACGAAGCGCACATCGCACCGGCCGACGGGCTCACCCTCCCCGAGTGCCTCAAGGGCATCAAGACCCAACCCGCCGCCACGCTGCCCTTCGCCACCCTGCGCCCCAGCCGCAGCTTCTGCGTCAGCTCCCAGGGCGGCCGGGACGTCGCCGTCGTCCGCGCGCTCACCACCGCCTCGGACGACGGGCCGGTCAGGGTCTCGATCACCGCCTACCACCGGGCCGGCTGACGCACCGACGTCGGTCGGCCGGTCGGACGGACGTCCGTGAGCGGCCGGATCGACGGCTCCCCGGCCGGCGCGGAGCCAGAGCCCGGCGGGCGCGGGCCAGAGGCCTCGCCCGCCGGGCCGTAGGTCACCTCACCCGTGCGGGACGACCGCCACCGGGGCCTGCGCGTGGTGCAGGACGGCGTGCGCGACCCGGCCGAGGCGGGGCCCGAACTCGACCGACCGGTGGCGGCGGCCGACGACCACCAGAGCGGCCCCGGCGGAGGCCTCGACCAGGCCCCGGGCGGCGCCGAGCCGGACGTCCTCGACCACCACGGTGTCCGGGTGCCGCTCGCGCTGCCCGGCCAGGGCGAGCGAGAGCAACTTGGTTTCCAGCGCCTCCAGCTGGGCGATCTCGCCGGCCGGCACGGCGCCGCCCGCGTAGCCGAACACCGGTGGGAGGTCCCAGCCGTGGACGGCCCGCAGCCGGGCGCCACGCAGGGCGGCCTCCTGGAAGGCGAAGGCGAGCACCTCCTCCTCCGGGGCGTACGCGTCGACGCCGACCAGCACCTCGGGCCCGCCGTCGCCGGCCCCGTCGCCGGCGCCCGGCTCGCGCACCACGACGACCGGCACGTCGCTGCGGGCGGCCGCGGCCATGCCGACCGAGCCGAGCAGCAGACCGGTGAACCCGCCGAGGCCGCGCGAGCCGAGCACCAGCAGTGCGGCGTCCGCGGCGGCCGAGAGCAGACCGTCCACCGGTGCGTCCAGGACGGCGTCGGTGTGCACCACCAGGCCGGGGTGGCGTTCGCGGATCTCGTCGGCGGCCGCGCCCAGGACCCGCTGCGCGGCGGCGGGCAGATCGTCGGGTTCGGCGAAGGAGGCCACGCCGTCGGTCAGCCAGGGCCAGGCGTGCACCAGGCGCAGCGGCACGCCCCGGAGCAGTGCCTCCTCGGCGGCCCAGTGGGCGGCGGCGGTGCTCTGCGGCGAGCCGTCGACCCCGACGAGAACGGTCGGCGTCATGCGCCCGCCTCGCTTCGCTCCGCGCGGGCGTTCGCCCACGCGCGCCTCTCGATGATGAGCTCGCTTCGCACGCTCATGACGGTTCCTCCACTGTGTCGGCACTCGGCAGGTCGGTGCTGGGACCGGTACGCGCTGACGCCCCGTCCGTTCCACTCCCCCACCCTGACGGCCCCCGCCCGCCCCGCACCAGAGGCCGCAGGGCCCGCGGGGACGGGACGAAAGGCCCGCCCGACGGAGCCTACGGCCGACCCCGCCGTACCGGGCACCGACACCCGGGCGCCGCCTCGGCCGCTCTCCCGCCCGAGCCGGGAAGTCCGCTTCGCCCGGCGGACTTCCGATCCGTGCCGCGGGCAGGCCCTTCGGGCGGCCGCGTCCCGGAACGCTGGAACCCCTCCCGCCGCCACGAGTCGGCGGCGCGGGCTCCGGTCGGCGTCGTGTCAGACCTCGCGGGGCCCGGGGTCGGTCTCCACGGGCCAGCGTGCCCGCGTCCCCGGACCGGGAGCAGCCGCAGTCCCACCCGGCCCGAAGGCCTCGTCATCCTCCGGTCTATCTTGTGAACACGGCAATCCCGCTGGTCGGACGGCACCCGAGGCGGTCCGGCGGACGGTGGGAGGCGTTCAGGGCGACACACGAGGAGGACACCGGTGGGCGGAGCGGACGGCAGCGCGGCGGTCGGCGGCGCGCGGATGCCCCGGCTGCGCCTGGACGAGCTGCTGGGGGAACTCCAGTGGCGGATCGACGCGGCGCGCGGCACCCGGGACCGGGTGCACAGCCTGCTGGAGGCGGTGCTCGCGGTCGGCCGGGAGCTGGACCTCGCCCAGGCCCTGCACCGGATCGTCGAGGCCGCCGCCGACCTGGTGGACGCCCGCTACGCCGCGCTCGGGGTGATCGGCCCGGACGGGCACTCGCTGTCGCAGTTCCTGACGGTCGGACTGTCCGAGGAGGAGCTGGCGGCGATCGGCCCGCCGCCGTCCGGTCAGGGCATCCTCGGCGAGTTGATCCGCGACCCGCAGCCGCTGCGCTGCCCGGTGCTGTCCGAGCACCCGGCCTCGGTGGGCTTCCCGCCGAACCATCCGCCGATGCACACCTTCCTGGGGGTGCCGGTGCGGGTGCACGGCGAGGTGTTCGGCAATCTGTACCTCACCGACAAGCGCGGCGGGGTGGACTTCGACGCCGACGACGAGGCGGTGATCTCCACCCTGGCGGTCGCGGCCGGGGTGGCGATCGACAACGCCCGGCTGTACGAGGAGGCGCAGCTGCGCCAGCGCTGGCTGCGGGCCAGCGCGGAGATCACCCGCAGCCTGCTGTCGGGGGCGCCCCGGCTGGAGGTGGTCGAGCTGATCGCCCGCCGGGCGGGGGAGATCGCCGGCGCCGAGCTGGCGGACGTCTCGGTGGCGCTGGCCGGTCCGGAGGAGCGCGCGGACGAGCTGACGGTGGAGGTCGCGCTGGGCGGGGCCCCGGCCGCGCGGCTGGGGGTGACGGTGCCGGTGGACGGCACGCTGTCGGGCGCCGCGTACGCCTCCGGTTCGCCGGTGACCAGCGACGACCTGGCCTGCGACGCCCGCTACCCGGCGGGCCCGGCGGGGCGCTTCGACGGGCTGGGCCCGGCGGTCGCGGTGCCGCTGGGTACCGGGGCGGGGTACGGGCGGGGCGTGCTGCTGCTGGCCCGGGCGGCCGGGCAGTCCGCCTTCGGGCCGGACGAGACGGGGCCGCTGCTGGGCTTCGCGGATCAGGCGGCGCTGGCCCTGGAGCTGGCCGAGCGGCGGCGCGACGCCGAGCAGCTGACCCTGCTGGAGGATCGCGACCGGATCGCCCGGGACCTGCACGACCTGGCGATCCAGCGGCTGTTCGCGACCGGGATGACGCTGCAGAGCGCGGGCCGGCTGATCGACAGCCCGGCCGCCGCCGACCGGGTCGCCCGCGCGGTGGGGGACCTGGACGAGACCATCAAGATCATCCGTTCGACGATCTTCGGGTTGCGCGCCCACAGCGAGCCGGACCGGGGTCTGCGGGCCCGGGCCACGCGTGCTGTCGCCGAGGCGCAGGGGACGCTCGGCTTCGCGCCCCGGCTGAGCATGGAGGGCCTGCTGGACACCGACGTGCCGCAGGAGTTGGCCGAGCACCTGGTGGCCGTCCTCGGCGAGGCGCTCAGCAATGCCGCCCGGCACGCCCGGGCCACCCGGGTGGAGGTGACCCTGCGGGCGCTCGCCGGACGGGTGGCGCTCACCGTGACCGACGACGGGGTGGGCGTGCCCGAGGGCGGGCGACGCAGCGGGCTGCGCAACCTCGCCGAGCGCGCGGAGCGAGTGGGCGGCGCCTTCACGGTCGCGCCCGCCGAGGGCGGCGGCACCAGGATCGCCTGGGAGGCCCCACTGGGCTCCTGACGCCACGTCACGAGCCTTGGCCCGGGCCGTCCGCCGCCACGCCCCGTCGGCGGCACGGCCCGCCGTTGACCCGCACCGCCGCGGGCCCTGGCCCGGGCCGCCGTGGCCGCGCTGCGCACCGCCCCTACCCGAACGACCGAACAGCCTTGGGCGGCGGGTCAGCCGGCCTGCGGCCTGCCCCCGATCGCCACGCTCTGCCCGCGGAACTCGGCGATGACCTTCCCGTCCGTCCGCCGGACCGTCACGTCGTAGATCCCGCTGCGCCCGGCCCGCGACCGCTCCACCGCCTCCGCCACCAGCTCGTCCCCGACCGCCGCCGGGGCAAGGAAGGCGACCTGCGCCGCCTGCGCGACGGTGACCGGGCCGTGACTGTTGCAGGCGAACGCGAACGCGGCGTCGGCCAGCAGGAACAGGTAGCCGCCGTGCGCCGTCCCGTGCCCGTTCGTCATCGTCGCGGCCACCGTCATCCGCGTCACCGCGTGGCCGGCGGACACCTCGTCCAGCGCGATGCCCAGCGTCCGGCAGGTCTCGTCCCGCGCGTAGAGGGCGGCGATCCCGGGGTCGAGCATCTGTCCTGTCCCTCCGTCGGCGGTGTCCGGCCCAGCCTAGGGCACGCCCCTCTCCCGGGCCCCGGCCGCCGTCCGGGGGAACTCCGCCGCGCCGGCCCCCCGTTCGGCCGACCCCGCCCCGCGCCGCCCCTAGCCTGCTCGCGTTCCCCGAGCACAAGGACGGCTGATGGCTCAGAAGTCACCCCTGACCGCCGTCCCCACGGGCGCCGCCGAGATCCCCTCGGCGCGGCCGCCCTGCTGGCCTTCGTGATGCCGCTGACCCGGCAGATCTCCTGGCTGCTCGCGGCCGTCCTGATCGCCTGGTACGGCTACTACCTCTTCCGGATCGGCCGCTGCAGCGAGGACGACGAGGAGGAACTCGTCGGCGTCCCGGCCCGGTTGGCCGCCCTGCCGCGACGCCGCCGCCGGGCCACCACCGTGTTGGTCTTCGCGGTCGCGGCCGGCGTGGTCTTCGCCTGCGCCGAGCCCTTCGCCACCTCCCTGGTCGACGCCGGCGCCTCGCTCGGCATCGACCGCTTCCTGCTGGTGCAGTGGCTGGCCCCGCTCGCCTCCGAGGCGCCCGAGCTGATCGTCGCCGTCGTCTTCGCCTGGCGGCTGCGCGGCGACGACGGACTCGGCGCGCTGCTCTCCAGCAAGGTCAACCAGTGGACCCTGTTGATCGGCTGCCTCCCGCTCGCCTACCTGGCCGGTGGTGGCGGGGCCTCCCTCCCGCTGGTCGAGCGCCAGGTGGACGAGGTGCTGCTGACCGCCGCCCAAGTGCTCCACCACGTAGCCGCGTACGTCGTCGCGGACCTGATCGGCATCCCACTTGGCCCGGCCCAGCAGGTGCTGCATTCCGCCCGGCGTCG
The DNA here is from genome assembly GCF_044742585.1 of Kitasatospora sp. NPDC087861. Lineage (NCBI taxonomy): Bacteria > Bacillati > Actinomycetota > Actinomycetes > Kitasatosporales > Streptomycetaceae > Kitasatospora > Kitasatospora sp. NPDC087861. The sequence continues at coordinate 7,766 of NZ_JBIUUS010000026.1, read as the reverse complement.
TCTCACCGGCCCACTCGGCGATGGTCCAGCAGTTCTTGCGCGGCAGGTCGGACAGCAGCCCGAGCGCCAACTTCCTCATGCGGCGTCAGGGTTCGACCCGGGTGAAGCGACCCGCGACCTGGCCCATGAGGTTCTCGAACGCAGCCTGCCAGCGGGCGGGGTCCACGTTGTGCCCGGCGGTCACCGTCTGGTCCTTCTCGTCTTGGTAGAGCTGGGTGGGTGCCGATGGCCGCACCGGTGCCAGTGTCGGCCTCGCATCGATGGTGGGCTTGCCGGGATGGGCGAAGGAGGTTCTTTCACAGGTCCAGTTGGTTGCGCATCGCGTCCGCGTCGCGCAGGGCCCAGTGCTCGACAATTCGGCCGTTGTGGACGCGGACCATGTCCATGCTGAGGACCTCGTAGTGTCGTCCGGAGGCCGTGTGGGTGCCCCGGCTGGTATACCGGTTGACGGAGGTGTCGCCGCAGACGATGTTCTGTTCGATCGTCACCGAGACGTCGTGGAAGGCGCTGCCCGCGCTCATTCGTTCCCACTTCTGTCGCCAGGCGTCGCGTCCGCGGTGGTCGCCTTCCATGCCTCCCCTGTGGTCGACGACCTCCGGGTCGACCAGCGTAAGGGCGTCTTCGAGTCGGCCTTCCAGAATCTGCGCGTAGCTCTCGACGATGCGTCGGTGGACCTCGCCCGGTCCTGCGTGCGCGGTGTCTTCTGTTCCCTGTGGCATACGGAATCTCCTCTGCGGGACACGCTTGAGGCGGCAAGTGGGGATCTCCCCGTTTGTCGTGTCCGGATACCGTAACCGGGGATGTCCCCAATTAACAAGGAGGGTCATGTCATCGCAAAACGCCGGACCTGCGCCACGGCCGGAACCCCAGCGTCGTCGTCGCGCAGACGCACAGCGCAACTACGACCTGCTCGTAGCCGCAGCCAGGGACGTCTTCCACAACCACGGCATCGACGCCCCACTCGACGACATCGCCCGCCAGGCCGGCGTCGGCAACGCCACGATGTATCGGCACTTCCCCACGCGCCGCGAGCTGATCATCGCCGTCTACTCCGAGGAGGTAGCCGAACTCAGCGCCCGCAGCCAGTCCCTGCTTGCCGAGAACCCTCCCGGCGACGCCCTCTTCATTTGGCTGCAGGACTTCATCGCGCACGTGGCCGACAAGCGGGAACTCGCTTTGTCCATCACCGACGACCGCGCCGGGCAGCGCTCAGCGCTCTTCGACCGCTGGCACACCTCGATGCACACCGCCGCGTCCGCGCTGCTGACCCGGGCTCAGTGCGCCGGTACTGTTCGCTCCGACCTTGACCCGTCGGAACTGCTCGCTCTAGCCAATGGGATCGCCCTGACCGCCACAGGCGCCACTCAGGCAGAGCGACTCGTCCTTCTTGTCAGACAGGGCACGGACACTCCCACCGCACCGGACGACAACATCCGCTGAAAGCCGCAGACGCGATGCCGACGGCCTCAAGATCACGATCTACGGCTGGAGTATTAGTACTCCAGCAGGACTTCGATGTTTTGCCTGCTCAGAGGCTGCGCGCAGTGAGTGTAGCGGCCTGATGTCCCATCAGGGACGGTCTTCATGAGATCGCCCCTCGATCGTGTGCAGCCGACGTTGGTAGTGACAGCGGCGGGCGATGGCCTGGCGTTGTCGGCGCCAGGTGGACCAGTTCAAGGAGTGAGCGCGGGGCGAGCACCGTGGCGGACGCGGCCCGTGGGGGCGGCCAGCCGCCAGGAGCCGCCGGATCTCTGCCACGGTGAGGTCCACCAAGGCGCGGGAACCGTTTCTGCAGCCCCCTTTGATGCCGCCGCCATCGCGGCCAGGAAGGCGTGGGCGAGCATGGCCAGGGTGATGTGCCGCATCCAGCCGGTGTAGCGACGGACCTCGTACTGATCCAGGCCGCATTCGTTCTTCGCAGCCTGGGGGATCTTCGCCGCGCGGCAGCGGTCCCGATCCTCGGTCCAGGACCTGGGCAGGTAGAGCTCGCGGTCGACAAGGGCCCGCAGACAGAAAGCCCCCGCTACCCGCCTCCCGTGCGCGCGGTGACCAGGCCGGACTCGTAGGCCGCGATGACCGCCTGGGCACGGTCCCGGACGTCGAGCTTGCCGAAGATGCTGGTGATGTAGTTCTTCACCGTCGACAGGCTGATGTCCAGGGCCCGGGCGATCTCGGTGTTGTCGAGGCCGGTGGCCATCAGCCGCCACACCTCGACCTCCCGGGGCGTCAGCCCGCCCGTGTCGGTGACCGGCGGCGGGGCGCCGACCGGGGCCCGGACGTAGGTGGAGATCAGCCGGGTGAGCAGGCGCGGGGCGACCACCGCCTCGCCGGCGTGGACGGTGCGGATCGCCGCGCCCAGTTCCTCCGGCGAGACGTCCTTGGGCAGGAACCCGTGGGCGCCGGCGCGCAGCGCGGCCACCACGTACTCGTCCATGTCGAAGGTGCTGAGGGCGAGGACTCGGCAGGAGGGGAGGGTGCGGGCCAGCTCCCGGGTCGCGCCGACCCCGTCGAGCACGGGCATCCGGATGTCCATCACCACGACGTCGGGGCGCAGCAGGCGGGCGGCGGTGACGGCCTGCTCCCCGTTCTCGGCCTCGCCCACCACCTCGAAGGACGGGTCGGGGGAGAGGATCAGGGACAGGCCGCGCCGCACCAGCGGCTGGTCGTCCGCGATGAGGACCCGGATGCCCGGTGCCACCGCGCCCACCGGGCCGCCGTCGTTCGACCTCACCGGGCCGTCCCCGTCCCCGCTCACCGGGCCGTCGCCGTTCCGTGCTGGACGGCCGCGTCGGCCGTCTCCTCCGGGGCCAGTGGCAGGTCGGCCAGGACGGCGAAGCCGCCCTCCGGACGTGGTCCGGTCCGCAGGGTGCCGCCGTGCAGGGCGACGCGCTCGCGCATGCCGATCAGGCCGTACCCGCTCCGGCCGCCGGCCGGCACCGCCGCCTGCGGTGCGGCGCCGCCCGTGCCCGCCGTGCCCCCGTCGTCGCGCACCTCGACGGTGACCCGGTCCGGACCGTACGTCAGGGTGACGGTCGCGCGGGCGGGCCCGGCGTGCTTGCGGGCGTTGGTGAGGCCCTCCTGGACGATCCGGAACACGGTCAGGCCGACGGTGGGCGGCAGCGGGCGGCGGGGCCCGTGGACGCCGAAGTCGGTCGGCAGGCCGGCCACCCGGGACTCGTCCACCAGCCGGCCGAGGTCCTCGGCCCCGGGCTGGGGCGAGGGCGGGGCGGTGTCCGGTTCGTCGCCGGCCCGCAGGACGTCCAGGAGCTGGCGCATCTCCCGCAGGGCCAGTCGCCCGGAGGACTCCAGGGTGACCAGGGCGTCCCGGACCACCTCCGGGTGGGCGAGGTTGGCCCGGGCGCCGCCGGCCATCAGCTGCATGGTGGTGATGTGGTGCGCCACGATGTCGTGCAACTCCCGTGCGATGCGGCGGCGTTCGTCGGCCACCGCGCGGTCGGCCAGCAGTTTGCGGTTGGCCGCGACCTCCCGCTGCCAGCGCGCCACGGCGAGGCCGGCGCCGGCCACGAGCAGGGTGGAGCAGGAGGTGCCGGCGAGCGCCTGCCAGGAGGGGACGCGCAGGTGGCTCTGGCTCAGCGTGGTCAGCACCGTCGTCGCCGCCGCGGCGGCCGCCGTCACCGGGGCGGGGCGGGCCCGGGCGACCGAGTACAGGCTGACCATCAGGACGGCGCCGAAGTGGGTGCTCGCCGGTGTGGAAAGGTCGATCGCGGCCTCGACGGCCAGGACCACGGCGAGCGCCGGCACCGGGTGGCGGCGCCGGACGAGCAGCGGCAGGGCCGACAGCGCGACGAGGAGCAGGCCCGGCGGGGTCACCCGGCGTACCCCGTCCATCTCGCTGAAGAGCAGGTAGTTGAGCAGGTCGAGCGTGCAGGCGCCGGCGGCCACCAGCGCGTCGGTGTGGGTCCACGGCGCGCCGTCGGTCTCCGGCGGCGCGTCCGCCACCCCGCCGGGCCCCGGGCTCCCGCTCGCCCGGTGTGCCGGGTGCGCCGGGTCCGCCCCGAGTGCCGTGTCCATCGCGGAGCGCTGATGACCGCCCATGTCCGTTCCCCCTCCGTGCCCGGCCCGCGCCGCGCCTCACCGATGAGCCCTGACGAGCCCTGACGAGCCCCCGATGAGCCCGATCTGGCCCCGATCAGACCCTGTTTCAGACCCTGAACAGGCTCTGAACAGGCCCGATGACCCCATTCTGGCATCGGCCCACCCCGCCCCGGCATGGTCCCCACGGCCGATCACGGGGGCCCGGACCAGGACCACGGTCCCGGGTCCGGGCCCGGCCGAGGAGCAGGGGCCCCGGTGCGGATCGTCCGTCGCAGGGACGTCCGCGGCCCACCCCGGGTGATGGTCTGGAACCCGGCCGGGAACCCCCGGAGCCGAGACCGACCTTGCGGACGCTCGCGTCCACCGCCGGAGGAAACCGTGATCCGCGCACTGACCGGATACTCCACCAGGAACCCGTGGAAGGTGATCACCCTCTGGGTGGTGCTGGGAATCTCCCTGGCCCTGCTGAGCCCGATGCTGCTCGCCCGCGTCACCCAGTCCCAGACCGGGGACTTCCTGCCCAAGAGCTACGACTCGGCCGCCGCGCTGCGGATCGCCGAGGAGAACTTCGGGATGAAGCCCGACGCCACCACGGTCACGGTGCTGGTCGCCAGGACCGACGGCCAGGCGCTCACCGCCGCCGACCAGCAGCGGGTCGAGGCCGAGGCGGCGAAGCTCGCCCAGCGCCGGGTCGTCATGCCCAGGAAGGACGACGAGCCGGCCTTCCTCGTCCCCGACCGGTCCCAGACCCCCCGGGTCGCCCCGGCCATGGTGGCGCCCGACCGCGGCTTCGAACTGCTCTCCGTCGAACTGACCGGCAACGCCGCGGACGAGGGCGTCCAGGGCGTCTACCGGGCGTTCCGGGACGCCACCCGGGCCCAGTTCGCCGACGCCGGGATGCGCACCGGGTTCACCGGGCGACTGGCCGACGCCGTGGACACCGCCGACTCCCACCGCACCGCCGCGACGGTCGGCAGCGCGCTCGTCATGGGGTTGATCGTCCTGCTCAACGTGCTGGTGTTCCGCAGCGTGGCGGCGGCCCTGCTGCCGCTGCTCGCCGTCGCCATGATCGGCAGCGTGGCCGGCGGAGCCGTGGCCGTCGCCGCGACGCTGACCGGCCTCAAGCTCGACGCCGGCACCCCCGGGCTGGTCTCCGTGGTCCTGCTCGGCATCGGCGTCGACTACCTGCTCTTCCTGCTCTTCCGCTTCCGCGAGCACCTGCGGGCCCGGCCCGAGCAGCCCGCCCGCGAAGCCGCCGCCCAGGTGACCGCCCGGGTGGGCACCGCGATCACCTCGGCCGCGCTGACCATCGTCGCCGCCTTCGCCACCCTCGGCGTGGCCAGCTTCGGCCAGTTCCGCTCGCTCGGCCCGGCCATCGCCGTCGCCGTCCTGGTCATGCTGCTGGGCAGCCTCACCATGATGCCCGCCCTGCTCGCCGCCTGCGGCCGCGGCATGTTCTGGCCCTCCCGCAGCCTGCGCCGCCAGCCGGGCGAGGGCTTCGCCGCCCGCTTCGGCACGCTCGTCGCCCGGCGGCCGCTGCCGATGCTGCTCGCCGCCCTCGCCCTGCTCGGCGCGCTGGCCGCCGGGATGACCGGGATCCGGATGGACTACGGCCTCGGCGGCGCCGGCGACCGGACCCCGGCCGCCGCCACCGCCGCCGAGATCTCCCGCACCCTGCCGGCCGGCGTCTCCGACCCGACGAGCGTCTACGTCGTCACCACGGACGGCACCACCCTCACCCCCGGCCGGCTCGACGGCCTCTCCCACGCCCTCACCCAGGTCGAGGGCGTCGGCAAGACGGGCGGCACCGTCCTCAACGGGGACCGGCGCGCCGCCCGGATCGACCTCTACCTGACCGCAGACCCGCAGAGCCGGCGCGCCCGAGACCTGGCCTCCGGCCCGGTCCGCGCCGCGGTCGCCGCCCACACACCCGCCGGGACCAGCGCCCACGTGGGCGGCACGGCGGCGATCTTCGCCGACATCTCCACCGCCGTCGACCACGACCTGGCGATTGTCTTCCCGGTCGCGGCCGCCCTGATCGCCCTGATCCTGCTGCTGCTCCTGCGCAGCCTGCTCGCCCCGCTGGTCCTGATGCTCTCGGTCGGGCTCGGCTTCGCCGCCACCCTCGGCGCCGCGACCCTGCTGTTCCAGCACGGGCTGGGCGAACCGGGCGTCAGCTTCACCCTCCCGCTGGTGCTGTTCCTGTTCGTCGTGGCGCTGGGCACCGACTACAACATCCTCATCACCGACCGGATCCGCGAGGAGATGCAGCGCCCCGGCCCGCCCCGCGCCGCCGTCGCCCGCGCCGTACGGCACACCACGCCCGCCATCGCCACGGCCGGCCTGGTCCTGGCCGGTTCCTTCGCGACCCTCGCCGCCACCCCGGGCAGCGAACAGGTCGCCTTCGCGCTGACGCTCGGCATCCTGCTCTCCGCCGTCGTCCTGTCCCTGGTCCTGGTGCCCGCCGTCGCCGCCCTGCTCGGCCGCGCCCTCTGGTGGCCGCTCCGCCCGGCCCGCCACCACCACCGGGCCGAGCCGGCCCCGGAGCCGTACCGCGTCCCGGTGCCCTGACCGGCGAGCCGTTAGTACTCCAGCACGACTTCGACGTTTTGCCTGCTCAGAGGCTGCGCGCGGTGAGTAGCGGCCTGATGTCCCATCAGGGGCGGTCTTCATGAGACCGCCCCTCGATCGGTTGCAGCCGACGTTGGTAGTGACAGCGGCGGGGCGGCCTCTCATCGTGATCAACGAGCCTGCAGCCGAGACCTGGGACAACGAACTCGAAGACCTCTTCCTCCGCATCGGCCACCGCTTCAGCCGTGTGGAGCCACGCCGGCGGATGCGCGACTACGTCCGCGGCTCGCTCGGCCCGGTCGGCCGCAAGAACGGGTGGGTGCGCCACGAGGCGCCATGTGACCGAGTGGAGGTGCGAGACCTTCACCGCCGGGCCGTCGCAGCGGCTGGGTAGAAGCTGAGGGCAGTCTGATCCGGGGAACGCCGGGGAGGATGGAAAGCAGCCCTGACAACGCCGGGACGGTGCGGCACTTCCAGACGTGCCGGGTCCGGCAAGCGAGGCCAGAAGGCGTACGAAGAGGAACCCGTGTAAAGCCCCGTAAGTCTTGTCACCGGCTCCAACCTGGAGGATGTGGGCCGGGGTGCAGTGCGTGGCCACTTGCTCTGCTGGGGTGGTCAACTCCGAAGCCGGTCTCCAACTGCCGGTGGGGAGGCCACGTTGAAGGTCTGCGGCGTAGGCGTGGCGATGCTGCCGGGGTAGTAGCGGGACGCCGACCTGGCCGATCGGCACATGGTGAACGTGGGAACCGCCTGCGGTCGTCCTTGGGGCCGGACAGCCAGTCCGGACTGCTGGGGACAGGCCCGTTGCCGGCTGAGGGCCGCAGGTGGGGCGGAGGCCTCGTAGTAGTCCGAGCGGAGGAAAGCTCCGTACATGGCGAAGGGGGCCAGCAAGTCGGCGGGGAGGAGACTGCAATGCCGGGAGGTCGTTGGTGAATACCGACGCGCTGGAGATCGCCTTGTTCAAGGCAGAGCGCCGGGTACTGGAGATGCAGACCAAACTGCACTGTTGGGCGAGCGGCGATCGTGATCGCCGGTTCGATGACCTGTTCGTGCGCCACGAGGCGCCACTTGACCGTGCGGAGGTGAAAGACCGCCGCCGTGGCCTTGTCGCAGCAAGGCCACGAAGCTGAGGACAGCCT
>NZ_JBIUUS010000025.1:0-113517 GCF_044742585.1 Kitasatospora sp. NPDC087861 | reverse complement strand
ACCGACAACCGCTCCGCCACCCGCCGACCCGTCTTACCCGTGCCACCCACCACGAGCACCACACCATCATCGACCGGAAGATCCACAACACCCTTACGCGTCATCACAACCACCTCATTCGAAGAAACGGAGAAAACCGACGGGACCGACCCGCCGAAGACGCCGAGGGCGTCCGGCCGGTCCGACGCGATCCGGGGGCTCCGTCCGATCTGCGAGCCCGTTCGGTTCGTCGTCATGGCACCATTCAAATCCACCCCGAGTCGGCGAACCATAGCCACCGCACTCACGTCCATGCGCGAGCGTCTACACCGCCCACCAGCGGCTGTCCGCCCGTGCAAGGCCGCCCACGAGGCCGCGGCCAGGGTTCCACCACCACCCACCACAACACAGCCCACCCCCGCCGGAAAGACCTTTCCACCGCCTCTCGACCCCTCCTCGACCTCCCCGGGAAATCACCGTGAAAGGGGCCGGAAAGGGAGTAGGGGGAGGCGGCCTGGAAATCCCGGCGGAATCCGGTCCGGCACCCCGCCGCCCCGGCCGGCGGCTCTCCGGACCACTGGAGCGGGTCGCACCTGGACCCGTACCGCGTCCAGCTGATCGCCTGTCTGGACTCGCCCGGCGAGGCCGAGTTCCTGACCGACTGCACGTTCACCTCGGACTCCCTCAAGCTCCACCGGGGCACGTACGAGGTGAGCGTGTACGAGGCCAGGACCGGCAGGAAGGTCGGCACCGAGCAGCTGCTCGGCAGTGCGAAGCCCAGCTGCCCGGGCATGGCCTACCTGAAGAAGGACGTCTCCAAGCTGCACACCGAGCCCGAGTTCGCGGACTACCAGCAGGTGTTGCGCAAGTACGTCGAGCAGTAGGCCCGCTCCCTGGCCCCGGCCCGCCGGGCGCAGCCGCCACGGCTGTGCCCGGGAGCGCGCCACCCGCCCCACGACGGGCACCGGCCTCCCGGCACCCCGGCGACACGAGAGGACCGCATCGTCCCCGCGTCCCCTCCGACCCCCGGGCAGAATGACGGAGAGGGCGTCACCGCTCACCGAGCGTGACGATCGTGCCCCGGTGTGGTCGCGGGCGAAGCGGGCAGACGCGGGGCCTTCCGTTTCGAGGAGCGAAGGAGGCCCGTCGTGGCCGATCACGCGAAGCCGTCCGCACCACGGACACCGGCCGATCCCGCCGGTGGATCCCTGGTCGTCGAGACCGACGTGCCGGCGAGGCTGGACCGGTTGCCGTGGTCCCGCTGGCACTGGCGGATCGTCATCGGCCTGGGCACCGTCTGGATCCTGGACGGCCTGGAGGTCACCATCGTCGGCAACATGGCGGCCCGGCTCGCGCAGCCCGGCAGCGGCATCAGCATCACGACGGCCCAGGTGACCACCGTCGCCGCCGCGACCTACGTGGCGGGCGCCTGCAGCGGGGCGCTGTTCTTCGGCTGGCTGACCGACCGGCTCGGGCGCAAGAAACTGTTCATGCTGACGCTCGCCGTGTACCTGGCGGCGACCGCCATCACCTCGCTCTCCTGGACGGCCTGGTTCTTTTTCCTCTGCCGCTTCTTCACCGGCTTCGGCATCGGCGGCGAGTACGCGGCGATCAACTCGGCGATCGACGAGCTGATCCCGGCCCGGGTGCGCGGCCGAATCGACCTGATCATCAACGGCAGTTTCTGGGTCGGCGCCGCGATCGGCGCCTTCGCGTCCGTCGCGCTGCTCGACACCTCGCTCTTCGCGACGGACGTGGGCTGGCGGCTCGCCTTCGGGATGGGCGTGGTGCTGGGGCTGGCGATCCTGCTGGTCCGCCGGCACGTTCCGGAGAGTCCGCGCTGGCTGTTCACCCACGGGCGGGCCGAAGAGGCCGAGACGGTGGTGGCCGGGGCCGAGGAGATCGTGGAGCGGGAGACCGGCCGACCGCTGCCGCCGGTCACCGGGAAGCCGATCAGGATCCGGGAGCGCGGCCCGCTCGGCTTCGTCACCCTCGCCCGCACCGTCATCCGCCGCTACCCACGCCGCACGGTGCTCGGTCTCGCGCTGTTCATCGGCCAGGCGTTCCTCTACAACTCGGTGACCTTCGGCTACGCCGTCATCCTGACCACGTACTTCGACGTGCCGGAGGGCGACACCGGCTACTACTTCGCGGTGATCGCGGTCGGCAACTTCCTCGGCCCACTGCTGCTCGGCCACCTCTTCGACTCGGTCGGGCGGGTGCCGATGATCGCCGGCACGTACATCGGCTCCGGGCTGCTCCTGTTCGGCACCGCCGCGCTCTTCCAGCGCGGCGCCCTCTCCGCCACCGGCATGACGGCCTGTTGGACGGCCGTGCTCTTCCTGGCCTCCGCCGGGGCCAGCGCGGCCTACCTGACGGTCAGCGAGATCTTCCCGCTGGAGACCAGGGCGATGTCCATCGCCTTCTTCTACGCCGTCGGCACGGCGGTCGGCGGCATCAGCGGGCCGCTGCTCTTCAACGGCCTGGTGAGCAGCGGGAAGGTCTCGCAGACCACGCTGGCGTTCTGCATCGGGGCGGCGCTGATGACGGCCGCGGGGCTGGTGGAGGCCGCGATCGGCATCCGGGCGGAGGGGCGCAGCCTGGAGTCGCTGGCCACCCCGCTGAGCGCCGTCGAGCCGGCCGAGAGGTAGCGAGCCGTCGGGCGCCCGGCCGCCGGGCACTCGGCCTCCGGGTCCAGACGCCGCCGGGCACTCCGCCTCCGAGTCCAGACGCCGCCGGGCACTCCGCCTCCGAGTCCAGGCGCCGCCGGGCAGCCGGCCTCCGGATTCAGGCGTCGCCCGGCTCCGGCAGCGGCGTGTCCCAGGCCGGCGGACGGGGCCGGGCCGCGACGGCCACCGCCACAGCGACGGCCGTCGAGGCCGGCAGCCCGAACGCACCCGGACCCGAGGCTCAGGCGTGGGCGCCCACGCACTCCGGGTGTCCCCAGCTGCCGCCCACCTTGGTGATCGTGTCGCCCTTGGCGTAGGGACGGGTGCACGGGCAGGTGCCGGCGAATCGGGCGGACAGGGTCCGCGAGCCTCCCGAGGAGGCCCGCTTCGGCTTCGACCCGGCCGAGGAGGCGGTGCGGGCGCCGCGCGAGGGGGAGGTCCGGGCCGGTTCCGGCTCGGGGAGGTCGGCGCCCGTCCCGCCCGCGGCCTCCTGGCGGCGGGCGGCGTCGCTGGCGGCCTTGTCGGCGATGGCGTTCAGCGGGTCGCCGTTCACCTGGTGGGCGGGCACGTACACGAAGGTGACGTCCCGCCCCTCCAGGAGCGCGTCGATGTGCTGGATCAGCGCCTGGTTGGCCACCGGCTTGCCGGCGGCGGTCTTCCAGCCGTTGCGCTTCCAGCCGACCAGCCACTTCGTCACCGCGTCGCGGGTGTACGTGCTGTCGAGACGGACCTCCAGCGGTACGGCGGGGTCCGTCGCGACCAGCAGCTGCTCCAACGCCGTCAGCTCGCCCACGTTGTTGGTGCTGTGCCCGAGCGGACCGGCCTGCCAGCGCTGCGGCACTCCGGCGGCGTCCGCGACCACGTAGGCCCAGGCCGCCGGCCCGGGGTTGCCCTTGGCCGCTCCGTCACAGGCTGCGATGAGTCGTTCGTTCATGCACCGATCATGCCAGGGCCGGGCGGGTACCTCGAAGCGCCGGTCAGCTGCGCAGGAGCAGCAGGAGCAGGGCGGCGGACCAGCTGAAGTTGGTGGAGTTCCGCCCCTCCCCCGTCAGCGGGTCGTAGTTCTCCCGCAGCGGCCCGTCACCGCCGAGGCCGGCGGCCGTCGCCAGCAGCCGGTCCGTCGCCTGCCGGGCGTCCTGGTTCCAGCCGTACCGGCGCAGGCCCTCGATGGCGAAGTAGGTCTGGTCGAGCCAGGCCAGCCCGCGCCAGTACCCGGCCGGATCGAAGTACGCGGAACTGCGGGCCACCGTCGGGAACGGCAGCGCGGTGCCGAACTCCGCCGGGTCGAGCAGCAGCCTGCGCACCGCCCGGGCCTGGGCGGGGGTCGCGGTGCCGGACCAGAGCGGGATCGCACCCTCGATGCCGCGTCCGCGGCCGGTGAGCCGGGCCCCGGTGGCCAGGTCCGTGTCGTGGAACCAGCCCGTGGCCGGGTCGAACATGGTGTCGCGCACGGCCCGGTCGATCGCGTCGGCCCGGCCGCGCAGCCGCTGGGCGGTGGCACGGTCGCCCAGTTCGGCGGCGATGGCGGCCAGCGAGCGGTGGTCGGCGGCCAGGTAGGCGTTCAGGTCGACGGACCGCTGGGTCAGGGACCAGCCCAGCAGGGCCCCCTGCGCGCCGTGGTTGGCGACGACCGTGGTGCCGAGCGCGGCGTCGAAGCGCGGCGCGTTGTCCATGCCGGACTCCCAGGCCGCCGCCAGGACGCAGTCCTGCGGGGCGGCGTTGCCCGGGTCGACCGTGGCGCCGTACTCGCACAGGCCCTCGCCCTCGTGGTCCCGGTTGCGGTACCACCACTCCTGGTAGGCGGTCAGCTTGGGCAGCATCTCGCGCAGGAACGTGCGGTCGCCGCCGTGCCGGTAGACCTCCCAGACCGCCCAGGCGGCCAGCGGGGGCTTGGAGTTGCGCTCGTTCCAGTTGCCGCCGCCGGTGCTCGGGTCGTTGTAGAAGACGCAGTCCGGGATCATCCCGGCGTCCTGCGGGCGGTCGGCGGAGTCGGGTCGGATCTGGTGGTCGAACATCGCCCGGATCTGGTCGGCGGCGAGGCCGGGGGCGAAGACGGCGGTGCCGGCGGCCTGCTTCCAGGTGTCCCAGGCCCAGACCCCGCTGAACCACTTGTACGAGAGCGAGGGCGTGATCGCGTCGTGCCGGATCCGCCCGGCCGGGCTGCGCCAGTTGGTGACGAGGGTCTGTACGCACTTGACGGCCGCCCGGCGGCGCGCGGCCGGGACGCCCTCGGTCGCCCGGGCGACGTACCCGGCCCAACGGGCGGCGCCCGCCGCCGCGACCCGGTCCGGGGCGCGCAGCGCGGCGTCCGCCTCGGCGGCGGCGCGGGCGTACTCGGCCTCGGTGAACGTGTAGCTCTCGGTCCAGGCCAGGGTGCGGGCCGCGCCCGGTGCCAGCCGTACGGCGTCGGCCAGTTCGGTGCGGTGGCTGTCGCCGCTGACGATGGTGCGGACCGGCGCGGCGTGGCGGACCTCGAAGCGCTCGGTGCCGTCGGTGAGGTAGTCCCACGTCCGCCGCACGCGCGCGAACCGGACGGCTACGCCGCGCTCGGCGGCGACCAGGTGGGGGGCGTCACGCTGCGGGGCGTCGGCCGGGCGGAGCAGCGTCCCGGTCCAGGCGACCCGCAGGGTCCGCTCGCCCGCGCCGTCGTTGGCCAGCCGCGCCCGGACCAGGGCGGTGCGGTTGCCCGCGAAGCGCAGTTCCAGGGTGAGCTCCAGTCCGCCGCCGAGCTCGTAGGACTGCCGCAGCAGGCCGGGCAGCGAGGTGAGCCGGGGGGCTGCGCCGCCTGCGAGGTCCAGCGCCCGGCCCTGCTCGCTCAGGTGGATCCGGCTGAGGCCGTCGCTGAGCCACCACGGGTACTCCTGGGCCACGTGGAGCGGGCCGGTGAAACCGCCGAGCGGCTCCTGCGGGCGCGGCAGGGCGTAGGCGTGCCAGGCGCCCAGGTCGGCGAAGACGTTGATCGGGTTGTTGCCCCCGGCGTCGCCGGGGTACGCCTGCGCGGGTGTGCCGTGCAGGTCGAGGACGTCGGCGTAGCGGTCGAGCAGGGCTGCGGTGCCGTTGCCGGCCGGGCCTGCGGTGCCGTCGTCGGCCGGGGAGGTGGGGCGCTCGTCGGCGACGGCCGCCGGCGCGACGCCACCCGCGGCGAGGGCGGTGCCGGCGGCGACCGTGGTGGCCAGGACGTGGCGGCGGGTCAGCGGCTTCATGCGCGCTCCTCGGCAGGGGTGGAGGGGGACGGGGAGGCAGAGGTGCGGGGCACCGGCCGGACCCGGACGACGGCGGCGCCCAGCGGTGCGAGGGTGACGCCCTCGGCGACGTCGGTGCCGGTGAGCAGGTCGGTGCCGGGCTCGCCCAGCGTCACCCGGCACTCGGCGGAGCCGTGGTTGAGCAGGAACAGGTAGCCGGTGCCGTCCTCGGCGCGGCGGCGGGTGGCCTCCACGCCCGTCGGCAGGTCCGCCACCTCGGCGGCCACCCCGGCCTCGGCGAGCGGCAGGTCGAGCACCCGGCCGACGTCCGCGCCGAGGTGGCAGCCGAGGTACCAGGCGCTGCCCGTGCCGTGCCGGTGCCGGGTGACGGCCGGGAGGCCGGCCAGTTCTCCGGAGGCGTAGCGGGCGACGGTCTCGGCGCCCTCGGTGTCGATCCACTCGCTCCAGTGCTCCGCCCGGAGCTCCGCCCCGCCCTGGTCGAGCCGGACGGCGGTCGCCGCCCCGTCGGGGATCGGCCAGTGCTCGTCGACGACGACGCCGAACAGCGGCCGCAACGGGCCCGGGTGGCCGCCGGGGTGGATGTGGTCGTGCCGGTCGCTGATGCCGCTGAACGGGCCGCAGACCAGGTGGCCGCCCGCTGTGACGAAGGCGGTGAGCCGGTCGGCGGTGGCGGTGTCGAGCAGGTACAGGTTGGGGGCGAGCAGCAGCCGGTAGCCGTCGAACGCTCCGGTGGGCGGGACGAAGTCCACGGTCACGCCGCGGTCGTGGAGCGCCGCGTACCAGGGCCGGAGCAGGTCGGGCCAGCGCATCCGCGCGGAGGGGTGGTCGTCCAGCTCCAGTGCCCACCAGCTGTCCCAGTCGAGCAGGACGGCCGCCTGCCCGCGCATCCGGGTACCCGCGAGCTCCCCCAGCCGGCGCAGGTCGGCGCCGAACCGGACGGTCTCGCGCCAGCCGCGCGAGGCCGTGCCGCGGTGCGGCAGCATCGCGCTGTGGAACTTCTCGGCCCCGGCCACCGAGGCCCGCCACTGGAAGTGCAGTATCCCGTCCGCGCCCCGGGCCAGCGCCTGCAGTGACCAGAGCCGGTACAGTCCGGGCCGCTTCGGCAGGTTGACGGGCCGCCAGCTGACGGCCGAGGGGGCCTGCTCCATCAGCAGCCACGGCTTGCCGCCCTTGAGCGAGCGCATCAGGTCGTAGTTCATGGCCGCGTTGACGTGCGCGCGAGGGTCCGCCGGGTCAGGGTAGGCGTCGTCGGAGACGAGGTCCTCGTGGCGGCTCCACTCCCAGTAGTCCAGCGACTTGAGCATCGACATGAAGTTGGTGGTGACCGGCACGCCGGGCGAGACCTCGTCGAGGACGGCCTTCTCGGTGCGGTGGAGGGCCAGCAGCGCGTCCGAGCAGAACCGGCGCCAGTCCAGCAGTTGGGTCGGGTTGACCGGTCCGGGCGCGGTGCGCGGCGGCTCGATCTCGTCGAACGACCCGTACCGCTGGGACCAGAAGGCCGTCCCCCAGGACCGGTTGAGCTCCTCGACGGTGCCGTGGCGCTCGCGCAGCCAGCGCCGGAAGTCGGTGGCGGAGGCGGGGCAGAAGCACTCCTGGACGTGGTCGCCGTACTCGTTGTGGATGTGCCACAGGGCCAGCGCCGGGTGGTCGCGGTAGCGCTCGGCCAGGGCCCGGGTGAGCCGGGCGGCGGCGGCCCGGTAGACGGCGGAGGAGGGACAGTAGTGCTGACGCGAGCCGAACTCCAGCCGGACGCCGTCGGCGGTGACGGGCAGCAGCTCCGGGTGGGCCCGCACCAGCCACGCCGGCGGCGAGGCGGTGGCGGTGGCCAGATCGACGGCGATGCCGTGGCCGTGGACGAGGTCGAGCAGCCGGTCCAGCCAGCCGAAGTCCCAGACGTCGGCGGCCGGTTGGAGGCGGGCCCAGGAGAAGACGCCGACGGTGACCAGGTTGACCCCGGCCTCGGCCATCAGCTTCACGTCCTCCGCCCACACCTCCTCGGGCCACTGCTCGGGGTTCCAGTCCCCGCCGTAGAGGAGGCCGGACACACGGGTGAGTGCGTTCATGCGGGCGGTCATCCTTTCAGCGCTCCGCCGAGCAGGCCGGCCACGAACTGCCGCTGGAAGAGCAGGAAGAGCAGCACCAGCGGGAGGGTGGCCAGCAGGGAGCCGAGCATGAGGCCGGAGTAGTCGACGTGGGTGAGCCCGGTCAGTGTGTTGAGCGCGACCGGCACGGTGTACTTGTCCTCGGTGTTGAGCATCAGCAGCGGCCAGATGAAGCTGTTCCACTGGCCCATGAAGGTGAAGATCACCAGCGCGCCCAGCTGCGGCCGCACGCAGGGCAGGACCACCTGGTAGAAGGTGCGCAGTTCGCCGGAGCCGTCGATGCGCGCGGACTCCAGCAGTTCGTCGGGGAAGTCCAGGAAGCCCTGGCGCATCAGCAGGATGCCGAAGGAGTTGGCCAGGAAGGGCAGGATGACTGCCTGGTAGCTGTCGATCCAGCCGACGCTGGCCATCATCTGGAACAGCGGGACGAGCAGCACCTGCAGCGGGATCATCATGGTCGCCAGCACCAGCCCGAGCAGCAGCCCGCGGCCCCGGAAACGGTACTTGGCCAGCCCGTAGCCGCACATCGCCGACAGCACCGAGCTCAGCGCGGTGTAGACGACGGCGATGCCCAGGCTGTTGAGCAGCACCCGGCCGAAGCCGATGCTCTGCTGCAGGTGGGCCAGGTTGCGCAGCAGGTCCCCGCCGGGCAGGAACGGCGGCGGGGAGTGGAAGAGCTCGGAGCTGCTGTGGGTGCTCGCGATCAGCATCCAGACGAAGGGCACCAGGCTGACGACGGCTCCGAGGGCGAGCGCGAGCAGGACGGCGCCGCGGCCGAGCCGGGCGGGCAACGGCCGGGTACGGGGACGGGTACGGGCGGCGGCAGGGGTGGGGGCGGAGGTGGGGCTCACCGGCGGCGTTCCCTTCCGTAGAGCCGGAACTGGAGGAGGGAGACCGCGGCGATGACCAGCACCACGACCCAGGCGATCGCGGCCGCGTAGCCGAAGTCGAGCTGCTGGAAGCCGACCTTGTACAGATAGACCACCGGGGTGAGGGTCGCGTCGCCGGGGCCGCCGCGCGTCAGCACGTAGTTCTCGTCGAAGAGTTGGAGCGTGCCGATGGTGGAGGTGATGACGCAGAACAGCACCACCGGCCGCAGCTGCGGCAGGATCACACTGGTGTAGGTGCGCAGCGTGCCCGCGCCGTCGAGGGCGGCGGCCTCGTACTGGTCCCGGCCGATGGCGTACAGGCCGGCGAGCAGGATGACGGCGTTGTAGCCGGTCCAGCGCCAGGTGACCGAGCCGATCAGGGAGATCCGGGCCCAGGTGGGCGAGTTCAGCCAGTCGACCGGGCCGGCGCCGAGCGCGTGCAGGAGCTGGTTGGCCAGACCGCCGTCGGTGCGCAGCAGGACCTGGAAGACGACGGCGTAGGCGACCAGCGTGGTGACCGCGGGCAGGAAGAAGACCGCCCGCCAGCCGGCCCGGAACCGCAGCCAGGACTGGTTCAGCAGGACGGCCAGCACCAGCGCCAGCCCGATCATCACGGGCACCTGGACGGCCAGGATCATCGCGGTGTTGACCAGGGAGTGCAGGAAGGCCGGGTCGTCCAGCATCCGCCGGTACTGGTCCAGCCCGACCCAGACGGTGACGCCGTCGCGGCGGGCGGTGAAGCTCTGGTAGAGGCTGGCGCCGAGCGGATAGGCGAAGAAGAGGATGAAGAGCACGGCCGTGGGCCCGGCGAAGAGCCAGGCCGCGGAGCGCGGCAGCCGTCGTCGCCGGGTGCGCGCGGTCCGCGCGGGTACGGCGGCCACCTCGGGGGCGGGGGCCTGGAGACTGGTCATGGCGCGTGTCCCTACGGGGCCGGCTGGCGACTGGTCGCGGTGGCGATCTGGCGGGCGGCGGAGC
The DNA here is from genome assembly GCF_044742585.1 of Kitasatospora sp. NPDC087861. Taxonomy (NCBI): domain Bacteria; kingdom Bacillati; phylum Actinomycetota; class Actinomycetes; order Kitasatosporales; family Streptomycetaceae; genus Kitasatospora; species Kitasatospora sp. NPDC087861. Next base: position 103,720 of record NZ_JBIUUS010000025.1, on the reverse strand, counting down.
GCAGCACGGTGCCGGGATCGGCTCCGCCGTGCAGCACCTGGTTGACGGCGGTGTTGACGATGTCGCCGGCCTTGGAGTCGTCGGCGGTGACCTCGACGGTGGGGATGGACCTGGCGAGGTCGGCGAACAGCCGCATGGCCGGCTGGTTCGCGTAGTAGGCGTCGGGCTGCTGGAAGTACGGGTGGTCCAGGGCCGGGAGGTAGGCGGGGAAGAGTCCCTCGTGCTCCATCATCGAGGCCTGGTTGGCCTTGTCGGCGAGCAGGGCGGAGATGAACGCCCAGGCCAGTTCCGGGTTCTTGCTCTGTGCGGTGACGGAGAGGGTGGAGCCGCCGTTGTTGGAGGTGCGACAGCCGCCGGGGGTGAACGCGGGCAGCGGCACGACGCCGAACTTGCCGGTCAGGTCGGCCATCTCGCTGGTGAGGGTGCCGTCCCACCAGGCGGCGGTGGGGATGGTGGCGACCTTGCCGTCGTGGGTGCCGGAGACCAGGCCGTCCCAGCCGTCCTCGAAGTCGACGAGGCCCCGGTCGACCAGCTGTTTCATCAGGGTGAGCGCCTGCTCGGCGGCGGGTGAGGCGACGGCGACCTTGCCGTCCACGAACCAGCCCTGGCCCTGCTGTTGGAGCAGCAGGGAGAACGTGCTGTCCTGCTTGGTGTCCATGATGAGCAGCTTCTTGCCGGTGCGGGCCTTGAGGGTGGTCCCGGCGGCGAGGTAGTCGTCCCAGGTGGCGAGGCCGGCCGGATCGACGCCGGCCTGCTGGAAGTGGTCGCGGCGGTAGAAGAGGGCGCAGGGGCCGCTGTCCCAGGGCAGTGCGAAGACCCGGCCGGCCGCGTTGGTGACGGTGCGCCAGGCCGCCTGCGCGAAGTCCGGGGCGAGGCCGGCGGCCCGGCCGGTCAGGTCGACCAGCGCGTTGGGGAAGTTGCCGATGTAGGTGGGCAGTCGGTGGCCCTCGACGGTCAGCACGTCCGGTAGCCCGCTGCCGGCACTGAGTCCGACGGTGATCTTGTCGTAGGCGTTGTCGTAGCCGATGTCGACGACGTCGATGGTGGTGCCGGGGTGGGCCTGTTCGAAGGCCTTGCCGAGCCGCTGCATGGCCTTGGCGGCCACGTCCCAGGACCAGACGGTGATCTTCCCGGCGAGTTTGCCGCCGGAGCCGGCGTCCAGCCGCTTGGCGTCCGGGGTCCCGGCGCCGCCGGTGGCGCAGCCCGCCGCCCCGGTCAGCAGCAGCGCGCCGCCGGCCAGCCCGGCGCCGAGGACACGGCGGCGGGAGGGGCCCGAGCCGGGCCCGCACCGACCACCGCCGGGGCCGTCAACGTGTCTGCGACGACTGCCGGTTGAGATCGTTCCTCCCGACATCTTGCCTCCTGAAGAGTGAATGCCGAATGCTGTATACAGAACTCAGCACACACAGTGCCGTCAAGGCCTGTGACCGAAATCGCGGAAGGTGCCAGGATGACCGCACGCGTTCCCCGAACCCACCCGTACATCCCCAACTCCGCCCCCGACGTCAAGACCGCGATGCTGGCGGCGATCGGCGCGCGGACCGTCGAGGAGTTCTACGCCGACATCCCCGCCGCGCTGCGGCTGGATCGCCCGCTGCGGCTGCCCGAGCCGCTCGGCTCCGAGGCCCGACTGGTCGCCCACATGGAGGAGTTGCTCTCCCGCAACGCCGCCGTCCCGCCCGGCCGCAGCTTCCTCGGCGCCGGGTGCTACCGCCACCACGTGCCCGCCGTGGTCGACGAGGTCGTCAACCGCAGCGAGTTCCTCACCGCCTACGCCGGCGAGCCGTACGAGGACCACGGCCGCTTCCAGGCGCTGTGGGAGTACCAGTCCCTGATGGCCGAGCTGCTGGCGGTCGAGGTCGTCAACGTGCCCACCTACGACGGCTTCCAGGCCGCCGCGACCGCACTGCGGATGGCCGGCCGGGCGACCGGGCGGCGCCGGCTGGTCCTCGTCGGCGAGCTCGACCCCGACAAGCTGTCCCGGATCCACGACTACGTGCACGGGATCCACGACCTCGTGCACGTCCCCGCCGAGCCCGAGGCCGTCCACGCCGCCCTCGCCACCGGCGACACCGCCGCCGTCTTCGCCGAGCTGACCGACCACCGCGGCCGGGTCGACCCCGAGCTGCCGCAGTACGTCGAACTCGCCCACCGGGCGGGCGCGCTGGCCGTCGTCGGCGCCAACCCGCTGAGCCTCGGCGTGCTCGCCCCGCCCGCCTCCTTCGGCGCCGACCTCACCTGCGGCGACCTCCAGCCGCTCGGCATCCACCCCAGCTTCGGCGGCGGCAACGCGGGCTTCATCGCCAGCCAGGACGACGAACGCCTGGTCGCCGAGTACCCGAGCCGCCTCTTCGGCCTCGTCCCCACCGACGTGCCGGGCGAGTACGGCTTCGGCGACGTCGCCTACGAGCGCACCTCCTTCGCGCTGCGCGAGGAGGGCAAGGAGTGGGTCGGCACCGCCGCCGCCCTGCACGGCATCGCCGCCGGGGTCTACCTCGCGCTGATGGGGCCGCACGGCATGCGCGAGATCGGCGAGACGATCCTCGCCCACACCGCCTACGCCCGCCGGCGCCTCGCCGAGGTCCCCGGCGTGGCGGCGGGCGACCCCGAGGCCGTGCACTTCGCCGACTTCACCCTCCGCTACACCGGCGAGCGCACCGCCGCCGAGATCGCCGCCGCCCTGCTCGACCGCGGCTTCCACGCCGGCACCCCGGCCGGGGAGCGCGAGGGCCGCTACTGCGTCACCGAGCTCCACACCCAGGCCGACATCGACCGCCTCGCCGCCGCCCTTGAGGAGATCGTCAAGTGACGGACCATCACCCGATCGCCGGCCGTCAGCCGATCGCCGGCGAGCCCGAGACCACCGACCGGCCCGGGACGACCGACCCGCGGATCGCGCCGAAGCCCGCCCTGCGCCGCTTCCACCAGGCCCGCTGGGACGAGAAGCTGATCTTCGAACTGGGCGCGCCCGGCGAGCGCGGAATCCTGCCCCCGACGCCCGAACCCGCCGTGACCGCCGCCGTCGGCAGCCCCGCCGACCGCCTGCCCGCCGCACTGCGCCGCGGCACCCCGCCCGCGCTGCCCGAACTCGGCCAGCAGCAGGTGCTCCGCCACTACCTGCGGCTCTCCCAGGAGAACCTCGGCGCCGACCTCAACATCGACGTCGGCCAGGGCACCTGCACCATGAAGTACAGCCCCAAGGTCAACGACTCCTTCGTCCGCGACCCGCGGATCGCCGCCCTGCACCCGGCCCAGGACGCCACGACCGTCCAGGGCGTGCTCGAACTCGTCCATCGGCTGGAGCAGTTGCTCAAAGAGGTGTCCGGCATGGACCGGGTCTCGCTGCAGCCCGGCGCCGGATCCGCCGCGATCTGGACCAACGTCTCCGTCATCCGCGCCCACTTCGCCGCCCGCGGCGAACCGGAGCAGCGCGACGAGGTCATCACCACCGCCTTCTCGCACCCCTCCAACGCCGCCTGCGCCAAGACCGCCGGGTTCAAGGTGATCACGCTCCACCCGGACGCGGACGGCTACCCCGACATCGAGGCGCTGCGCGCCGCCGTCGGCCCCCGCACCGCCGCGCTGCTCATCACCAACCCCGAGGACACCGGGATCTACAACCCCCGGATCGCCGAGTTCGTCCGCATCGTCCACGCGGCCGGCGGTCTGTGCGCCTACGACCAGGCCAACGCCAACGGCGTGCTCGGCATCACCCGGGCCCGCGAGGCCGGCTTCGACCTGTGCCACTTCAACCTGCACAAGACCTTCTCCACCCCGCACGCCTGTGGCGGCCCGGCCGCCGGCGCCTGCGGCGTCACCGCCGAGCTCGCGCCCTACCTGCCGCGCCCCACCGTCGAGTTCGACGGCGAGCGGTACGTCCTCGACCACGACCGGCCGGAGTCCATCGGCAAGATCCGCCCGTACCTGGGCGTCGTCCCGAACCTGGTCCGCGCCTACGCCTGGATCATGTCCCTGGGCGCCGAGGGGCTGCGCGAAGCGGCCGAGATCGCGGTGCTCAACAACAACTACCTGATGCACCGGGTCCAACGGATCCGCGGCGTCAGCGTCCCCTACGCCGAGGGGCGGCCGCGGGTCGAACAGGTCCGCTACAGCTGGCGCCAACTCGCCGAGGACACCGGCCTGCACAGCGAGGACCTCGGCTACCGCGCCGCCGACTTCGGCACCCACTACTGGACCAGCCATCACCCCTACGTCGTCCCCGAGCCGATGACGCTGGAGCCGACCGAGTCCTACTCCCGCGCCGACCTGGACGAGTACGCCGCGATCCTCGCCGAGGTCGCCCGCGAGGCCTACGAGGAGCCGGAGACCGTCCGCACGGCCCCGCACAACTCCACCGTGCACCGCATCCGGCCCGAGCCGCTGGACGACCCGAAGGTGTGGTCCGTCAGCTGGCGCTCCTACCGCCGCAAGGTCCTCGGCGAGCAGCCGTGACGACCGGGATCCGGATCGGGCTCGTGGTCAACCCGGTCGCCGGCCTCGGCGGCCGGGTCGGCCTCAAGGGCAGCGACGGCGCCGAGGTCCAGCGGCGGGCCCGCACCCTCGGCGCCCGACCCGCCGCGACCCTGCGGGCAGAAGTGACACTACGTCAGTTGAACGTGCTGGCACGGTCACTGACCCTGCTCACCGCGGCCGGGCCGATGGGCGCGGACGCGGCGCAGGCGGCCGGCCTGCACGCGACGGTGGTCCACCGGCCCGCCGGCCCGGACACCACGGCCGCGGACACCCGCGCGGCCGTCCGCGCCCTCGTCGCGGCCGGCACGGACCTGCTCCTGTTCTGCGGCGGCGACGGCACGGCCCGCGACGTCCTCGCCGCTCTGGGGCCGGGGCCCGGCCCGCCCGTCCTCGGCATCCCGGCCGGAGTCAAGATGCACTCCGCCGTCTTCGCCGTCCATCCCCGTGCCGCCGCCGAGGTGGCCGCCGCCTGGGCCGGCGGCGAGGGCGTCCGGCTGGTGTCCGCCGAGGTCATGGACCGCGACGAGGCGGCGCTGCGGGACGGCCGGATCTCCGCCCGCCTCCACGGGTGGCTGACCGTCCCGGTCCTGCCCTCCCGGGTCCAGCAGCGCAAGACCGGCAGCTCCGCCACCGACCCCGAGGCGCTGGGCGGCATCGCCGCCGAGGTCGCCGGACGGGTCGGCCCCGGCGGGCTGCTCGCCCTCGGCCCCGGCGGCACCACCCAGGCCGTCGCCGCCGCCCTCGGCGCGGCCGACGCCTGCCCGGGCGGCGTCGACGTGCTGCGCCTCGAACCCGGCGGCACCGCCCGGATCGTGGTCCGCGACGCGCGGGCGGACCAGTTGCTGGCGCTGCCCGCCGCCCCGTGGATCGCGCTGTCGCCGATCGGCGGCCAGGGCTTCCTGCTCGGCCGCGGAAACCAGCAGATCACCCCCGAGCTGCTGCGCACCGCGGGCCCCGAGCGGCTGCTCGTCCTCGCCACCGAGGCGAAGCTCGCCGCCCTCGCCGGCCGTCCGCTCCTGCTGGACACCGGCGATCCCGCGCTGGACCACGCCCTGTCCGGGCACGTCCGGGTGATCACCGGCCGCCGCTCCAGCGCCGTCTACCGCCTCACCGGCTGACCCCATCCCCGCCCCTGCCGCACCCCCTGCCCCGAAGAGGAGCCCCCCAGTGATCGACCTCCACGGCAAGCGCGCCATCGTCACCGGCGCCGCCTCCGGCATCGGCCGGGCCACCGCCGCCCTGCTGGCCGAACTCGGCGCGGCCGTCGTCCTCGCCGACCTCGACACCGACCGCGGCGAGCAGGCCGCCAAGGAGACCGGCGGCGCCTTCGTACGCTGCGACGTCTCCCAACGAGCGGACTGCGAGCGGGTCGTGCGCACCGCCGTCGACCTGCACGGCGGCGTCGACGTGCTGTTCAACAACGCCGGGATCATCCGCCGGTCCACCGTCTGCGACATCCGCGACGACGACTGGGACCTGGTGATGGCCGTCAACGTCCGCTCCATCATGCTGCTCAGCGGCCTGGTCGTGCCGCTGATGGCCGCGAACGGCGGCGGCAGCATCGTCAACACCGGCTCCGGCTGGGGCATCCGGGGCGGCGGCCGGGCCGTCTCCTACTGCGCGTCCAAGGGCGCCGTCGTCAACATGACCCGGGCCATGGCCATCGACCACGGGCCCGACAACATCCGCGTCAACTGCGTGTGCCCGGGCGACACCGACACCGGTATGCTCGCCGAGGAGGCCCGCCAACTCGGCGAGAGCCCCGACGCCTTCTACGCGGATGCCGCCGACCGACCGCTCGGCCGCATCGGCCAGCCTCGGGACATCGCCCAGACCGTCGCCTTCCTCGCCAGTGACGCCGCCACGTTCGTCAGCGGCGCGATCATCGCCGTGGACGGCGCCGGGACCGCCTGACCAACACCCGGCCGGTACGCTACGGACCGAGGAAGAAGGGAAGCCCGATGGCGATCGAGCGGCGTCCGCTGCGCGAACAGGTGAAGGACGAACTCCTGGAGCGGCTGGGCCACGGCCGGTTCACCCCCGGCGAGTCGATCAACGAGGTCCACCTCGCGGAGGAACTGGGCGTCAGCCGCACCCCGTTGCGCGAGGCCCTGATCAGCCTGGAGCGCGAAGGCATCATCACCAGCGAGCGCGGCAAGGGCTTTCGCTTTGCGCCCACCGGCAGGCAGGAGTTCCTCGACCTCACGGCCATCCTGATCGCCCTGGAGTCCCTGGCGCTGCGGACCTCCGACCGGGAGCACCTGTCCGCCATCGCGCCCCGGCTGCTGGCGGAGGCACGCGCCTTCTCCGCGCCGCAGGCTCCGCACGGCACCATAGAGCGCTACGACGACGCCTGGCACGCGCTGTTGCTCTCCGGCTGCGCCAACGCCCGGCTGCGCGAGCTGATCGACTCGCTCAAGCTGACCCTGCACCGCTACGAGCGGGTGGTCGTCGGCGACCACGCGATCCTCGAACGCGCCGCCGAGGAGCACGAGCGGATCGCCCAGTGCCTGCTCGACGGCGACATGGAGCAGGCGGTCGCCGCCCTGGAGGCCAACTGGACCAGCGGCATGGAACGGATCATGGAGCGCCTGCCCGCCGTCGGCACGCGCTGACGTCCGGCCGTCAGCCGTCCACCACCGGCAGAGGTACGGCAGCCCGTGCTTCTGCCGGTGGATCTTCCCGGCGCCAGGCCCCGTCGTACCGCTGTCGGCCGTAGGGCCGGTCCGCCCCGCGGCGTCACTCCTCGTCGGACCGGCCGCGGATGCAGGTGAGCACTCCGGCCACCGAGGCGATCTGCGCGGTGAGCCCGCCGGCGTCGCCCTGTCCCTGGACGGACAGGGCGACCTCGACGGGCTTCTCGGCGGCCTCGCCGGAGAGTTCCCCGGCCACGCCGGACAGCGTGCGCAGTTCGAGGACGGCGAAGCCCGCCCGGGTGCACTGGTCCAGCACCTCCCGCAGCACCTCCTGGCCGGGGCGGTAGATGATCCGGTACGAGACCGCGGCCCGGCGCAGCGCGGGCAGCCGGTTCAGCAACGGCCTTATCGCGTAGGACACGACGAAGTACGCCGCGACGGTCAGCGCCGCGAGCAGCGGCAGGCCCGCGGCCGCGGCGGCGCCCACGGCCGCCGTGAGCCAGATCGTGGCCGCCGTCGTCAGCCCCTGGACCCAGCCCCGGTGCACGAAGATCACACCGGCGCCGATGAAGCCGAGCCCCGACACGATCTGCGCGGCCATCCGCGAGGGGTCCAGCTCGACCGTGCCCGTGTGCACGACGTCGGTGAAGCCGTACTTGCTCACCAGGGTGAACAGCGCCGCGCCGGCGCCGACGGTCGTGTAGGTCCGCAGCCCGGCGGCCTTGTGGCGGAGCTGCCGCTCGACTCCGATCAGGCCGGAGAGCAGGAAGGCGAGCAGGAACTCCAGGACCTGGACCCACCCCTGCCCGCTCGGCCCGCTCGCCCACTGAACCGGTGCCATACTCCTGACGCCCCCTTCCCGCCGTGCTGTCGACGGTGCCGGCGGCCGTCCCCCGCCCGGGGCGTGGCGCCGTCGTGCCGCCGGCCCCGGGACGTGGTGGCGCGATGCCTGCCCATGCTAGCGACGCCGGGCGGATCGGCCCTCTCCCGGGAGTCCGCGGGGGTCGATTCCGCGTCAATCCCGGCATCGATCCCCGCGTCAATCCCCCGCGCTGCCCGGCCGGTTGGTGCGGCAGGCCCGCCCGGGCCGCACCACGGCGAGGAGGGCGGCGGGGTCGGGGTGCTTCTGCAGACCCGGCAGCAGCAGGTGCCACAGGTCCGCCAGGCGGTCCTCGATGCTGAGCCGTCCGTCGATCGCGTCGGAGACGGTGTGCAGCCCGAAGAAGGCGCAGATCACGCCGTGGGCCGCGGTCGCCGGGTCGACGCGGGCGGCGAGTTCGCCCTCGGCGCCCGCGCGTTCGAGCAGGGAGCGGACGGTGTCGATCCATCCCACGAAGGGCACCGGGAGGTCGGCGTCGATGGCCGCGCGCTCGGACCAGAGCCGGGCGCCGGCCCTGACCACGACGTCGTCGCGGAAGGCCCGCGCCACCGCGAAGCTCAGCCGGACGAGTTGCTCCAGCGCGGGCGCCGGGGTGCCGGTGTGGCGCGCGACGAGCTCCGGCCACGAGGCGAAGTGCGCCTCGATGACGGTACGGGCCAGGTTCTCCTTGCTGGTGTAGTGGAAGTAGATGGCGCCGCTCGTCCGTCCCGAGGCCGCGCTGATGTCACTGATGCTCGTGCCCGCGTATCCGCGTTCGTCGAACATCCGAGCAGCTGATTCGAGGACAGACCTCCGAGTCGTCTCAGCTCGATTCTGCAAGCGCCTCTGCCTTTTCAAGATCACCCGGTTTTGCACGCACTGTAGTGATCCCGGGCGGGAACGCCAACTGACGACATGCGAACCCAGCAGGATTGATATTTTCTGTATATATGAAGATGCTGGATTTCCCTGCTTCCCCGGCGGCCCGGCATCCCGCCCGACCGCTCAGCTGGTCCCGCACGGTTCCCCGCGAACTGGTGCACCGCGCCGCCGTGGCGGAGGTGCTGCTGACCGACGTCCGGGCCCGGGGCGGCGGCCGCTTCGAGGCGGCGGCCCAGTGGCCCCGCTCCCATCCCACCTTCCCGCGCGGACGCGGCGAGCGGCACGACCCGCTGATCGCCGTCGAGACCGCGCGCCAGCTGGGCATCTACCTGCCGCTGTGTCACTACGGCGTACCGCGGGACACCCACCTCTTGATCACCGACGTGTCCTGCCGGGTCGATCCGGCGGCCGAGCCGAGGGGCGACGGCCCGGCGACGGTGCTCTGCCGGGCCGAGGTGCACGGCCTTCGGACTTCGGCCGAAAACCACCGGCCCACGGGGATGCGGCTGCGGGTGGACTGCTACGCGAGGGGCGCGCTCTTCGCCCGGATCGAGGGCGGGACGCGCTTCGTGGACCGGCTCGCCTACCCGACCCTGCGCGGCGCCGGTACCGCCCGGACACCCGGCGACGCCGGCCCGCCGCCCGACCCGCCGTCGCCGGAGGAGGTCGGGGTCGCACTGCCCTCCGATGTCGTGGTGGCCCGCGCGGACGACACGGTCCTGGTCTGCCCGGGCGATCCGGGGCACCCCTTCTTCTTTGACCACCCGTCCGACCACCTGCCCGGCATGGTGCTGCTGGAGGCGGCCCGGCAGGCCGCGGTGCTGCGCAGCGCAGGACGGCTGTCCCGCCCGGTCGCGTACCGGATGAGAGCGCTGCGGTTCACCGAGTTCGCCCCCCTCGCGGTCGTGGAAATCACCGAGTACGAGCATTTGTGCGTTTTTCATATTCGCCAGGGTGGCCATATCACCGCAGCAGGGGTGCTCGGCTACTGAAGTAAAGACCTGACAAATATCGCGCCATCAAGTTTGACTGCGAAACATATCGATCGTAACGTAGCGATCGTTATGTTCCGGGTCGTTTTCTCCGGCCCGGATGCCGAGGCGCGTCGTTCTGCCGCGCTCCCGACTCCGGCCCCGGGCGGGTCGCGGCCGACCCCGCCCCCACGCCGTGGTCGTCTCCCGTCCGGACGCGCGCTCGGTGAATCCCACAAGCCAATCCCATCTGAAGGGCGTAGGCATGACCGTGGAGAGCATCAACGACTGGACCCCTGCAGCCGTCGTCTTCGACTGCGACGGCACGCTCATGGACACCGAGTCGCACTGGCACGGAGCCCGTGCGGAGGTGCTGCGGGACTTCGGCATCGCGGCCGGACCGGACTTCACCGCGCGCGCGGCCGGGCTGCACTACTCGGACTGCGGGCGGCTGATGGCCGAGACCGCCGGCGATCCCGCGCTGGCGCCGGAGATGACCGACCGACTGCTGGTCAGCTTCCGGGCGCTGGTCGACGCCGACCCGACCCCCATGCCGGGCGCGGCCGAACTGGTCGGCCGGCTCAGCGGGTTCCTCCCGCTGGCGGTCGCCAGCAACTGCCCCCGCGACGTGATCGAGGCCGGGCTCGACGGCGCCGGGCTGCTCCGGTACTTCGAGCACATCGTGGTCCCGGCGGACGGGCTGGCGCCCAAGCCGGAGCCGGACGTCTACCTGACCGCCGCCCGGCTCTGCGGCGCCGAGCCCACCGACTGCCTGGCCGTGGAGGACACCTACTGCGGCATCCGCTCGGCCGTCCAGGCGGGGCTGCGGGTCGTCGGCGTCGGACCGCACCCGTCGGCCGAGGCGCGGGAGGCGGTCGACCTGTGGGTCGCCACCCTGGACGAGCCGGGGCTGCTCGACTGGGCCCGGCGCCGGAGCGCTCTCGCCCTCACCGGCTGAGCACCACCCGGGCCGAAGCCGGGCACCGTACGGCCGGGCCGGGCGGTCACGGACCCGGCGATCACGGGCCCCACGGCCACGGGCCCGGCCGTCGACAGCCCGGCGCTTGCGGGCGCGGCCGTCAAAGGCCCGGCGGTCACGGGCCCGGCCGTCAAAGGCCGGGCGGTCACGGGCCCGCGGGGGCCGGTTCGGGGCCCCACAGCGGATCGGGTCCGCCGGCCGGGGCCTCGGTGGGTGCGGTGTCGTCGAGCAGTACGACGTCCAGCGTCCGCGGCACCTCGCCGGCCGAGGCGAAGAGCAGCGCGATGCCCACGGCACCCGGGTCGGGGACCCCCGAGGCCCGTTCCCCGAGGTAGCTGGCCCGACCGCGGCGGGCCCGCAGCGCCCTGGTCCGGCGGACGCCCCCGGCCGCCGCGGCGGCGGCCATCGCGAGGCAGTCGTCCGGTCGGGCCCCGGGAGCGCAACCGCGCAGGGCCAGCGCGGCCGGGTGCAGGGCATCGACGAGTGTCTTGTCACCCGGCCGCGCCTCCCCCACCCGTTGGACGGCCTCCAGCGCCGCCGTCACGCCTCGGGCCAGGGCCGGGCCGGTCAGCGGGCCGGTGCCGGCGGCCGCCGCCAGTTCCTGGAGCACCAGGCCGAAGAGCGGCCCGCTCGTCCCGCCGACCTCGTCCAGGAACGCGCCCGCCGCCGCGGCCAGCGGTACGGCCGCGGCCTGACGCCCCGGCGGCAGCCGGTCCAGCGCGGCCAGCGCGCACCGGACGCCGGTGAGCAGGTTGACCCCGAAATCGCCGTCCCCCGCGGCCTGGTCGAACCGGGTGAGCTCCTCCTCGGTGGCGGCGACGGCCTCGGCGAACCGCCGCATCCAGCCGGCCGTGAAGACACCGTCGAATGCCTTTGTGCCCGTCATCTCCTGACCTCCTGGTGACCGGGGGCCGGCGCCGACTCCGCGACCGGCCAAGCCGCCGTGTACGCGGGGGCGTCGAGCAGCGCGAGCGTCTGTTCGTCGGCGGCGAGCAGGGTGATCGAGAACCCCCGCATGTCGAGCGCGGTGACGTAGTCGCCCACCAGGGCGCGCTCCAGGCGGCGTCCGCCCGTGTCCAGGACGGCGGCCAGTTCGTTCAGGACCGCGTACAGCTCCAGGCTGGTCGTCGCCCCCAGGCCGTTCACCAGCGCGACGAGGGGGGCCCGCGCCGGCCGCAGCGACTCCAGCAGGCGCAGCGCCATCCGCCCCACCAGGACGCCCAGCGGCTCGCGCTCCAGGGAGAGTTCGGCCCGTTCACCGTGGATGCCGACACCGAACTCGACCAGGTGCTCCAGCACGTCGAAGGCCGGCCGACCGGTGGCCGGGGAGGTGTGCGCGGCGCCGGCCACCGCGATGCTGCGGCACCGTCCGGCCAACGCGCTTCCCAGCGAGGCGAGTTCCGACAGGCCGAGCCCTCGGTCGGCGGCCGCCCCGAGGATCTTCTGCACCAGGACGGTGGCCGCCGTCCCGCGCCGGCCGGCGGCGACGGACTCGGAGTCGGAGGCGAGGTCGTCGTCCACCAGGACTCTGGCGCACGGTATGCCCTGGCGGTGCAGCCGTTCGGCCGCGATGCCGAAGTTGATCCGGTCGCCGGTGTAGTTCTTCACGATGTGCAGGACGCCGTCCTCGCCGGCGACCGCGCGCGAGGCCTCGAAGATCTGCCGGTTGTGCGGCGAGGCGAAGATCCGGCCCGGGCAGGCGGCGTCCAGCATGCCCCGGCCGACGAATCCGACGTGCATCGGCTCGTGCCCCGAGCCTCCGCCGGAGAGCAGTCCGACCCGGCGCCCGGGCGCCCGGTCACGGGCCCGGACGAAGCCGAGGTCGGGGTCGTGGACGACGAGCGATGGGTGGGCCCGGGCGAATCCGGCGAGTGCGCTCGCCACCAGGGCGTCCTGATCGGTTTCGAGGTAAGGGGCCACGTCCGGCTCCGCTCGGTAGGGCGGCCCCGCTGCGCGCGACCGCCGATCACGTTCACCCATGCTTGGGCAGACACCCGCGCGCGGCAACCCGCGCGCGGCGACCCGCGAGGGCTCGGGACGGCCGCCCGGCGCGCGGTTCGGGGCCTGCGGGACGTCGGTGCCCCGGCGGGTCCGGGCGCCCACCCGGGTGATGCCACGCACCCGCCGTCCGGCCGCGCCTGCGCCGGCGGTTTCACCCGCCCGCCCGGGATCCCCCGGCGCCCGGGCCCGCATCCGATCCTGCGCACCCCACAGCGGCCGGATTCTATCGGGACGTCCGACAGTCCGCTTGACGTCGCCCGGCCTTCCCGGCAGGTCCGACCGTCACCCGATCGAGTGGGCCGTCATCGCCGAGCCGACGCCGGTCGGCGGGGACGCGCGCCCGGAGCCGACCGACCTGCGGAGCCCGGTCGGCCCGCACCTCGCCGGGTGCAGGCCGACCGGGTCTCAGGCCAGGCAGCCGACGTGCGCCAGGGCCCGCTTGAGCAGCACACCCTGGCCGCCGGGCATGTCCTGCTGCACCAGCGGCGAGGCGGCCTCCTCCGGGCTGAACCAGACCAGGTCGAGCGCGTCCTGGCGCGGCCGGCAGTCGCCGGCCACCGGCACGACGTAGGCCAGGGAGACCGCGTGCTGCCTCGGGTCGTGGAACTCCGTGATGCCCAGGGTCGGGAAGTACTCGGCGACCGTGAACGGCTGCAGCGAGGCGGGGATCCGGGGCAGCGCCACCGGACCGAGGTCCTTCTCCAGGTGCCGCAGCAGGGCGTCGCGGATCCGCTCGTGGTGCAGCACCCGGCCGGACACCAGGGTGCGGCTGACCGTCCCGTCCGGCCCGATGCGCAGCAGGAGGCCGATCTCGGTGACCTCGCCGGCGTCGTCGACGCGCACCGGCACCGCCTCCACGTACAGGATCGGCATCCTGGCCCGCGTGGTCTCGAGTTCCTCGGGAGCGAGCCAACCCGGCGTGGTTTCCGTCATGTCAGACATTCGCCGATCGTACGTTCCCCGGCCCCGTCCGCGCCGGGCGCCCCGCCTGTCACGGCGGCGGGAACCGCCCGGTCGCAGCGCCCGGTGCCCGGCGTCCCGTCCGAAGACCCGTACCCGGAACCGGAACCGGCCCGCCCGGCGGGACACCCGCGGTCCGCGACGGCGCCCCGCCGCACCGGCCTGCCCGGAAGCCCCCACCAGAGCGCCCGGAACCGCGCTCGACGGGCACTTGAGGAATCCGCCCCCCACCCGTTGACGCAACTAGGGTGCGACGCGTCCGCCCCACCATCCCCCTGACCCGAACAAGCGGCCGAACGCCGCCCACCCGAGCAGACGTCACGCGCACGAGAGGAGAACCGCCATGCACCTCAAGGTCCTCGGCCCCCTCACCGCCGACCTCAACGGCATCTCCGTCGTCCCCACCGCCGCCAAGCAGCGCCAGATCCTGGCCCTGCTCGCGCTCTACCCGAACCGCATCCTGCCCACCGCCACCCTGATCGAGGAGATCTGGGGCGACAACCCGCCCAGACAGGCGCTCACCACCATGCAGACGTACATCCTGCAGCTGCGCCGCCGGATCACCCAGGGCCTCGGGCCGACCCCGCACATCACCGCCAAGGACATCCTGACCACCCGTCACGGCGGCTACCAGCTCACCACGCACCCGGACAACCTCGACGTCCACACCTACAGCCTGCTCACCACCCAGGGGCAGCACGCCTTCAACCACGGCCACGACCACCAGGCCGCCACCCACTTCCGGCAGGCCCTCGCGCTCTGGCACGGCCCCGCGCTGGTCGACGTGCGGCCCGGACCGATCCTCGCCATCGAGATCATGCGCCTGGAGGAGAGCCGGCTGATCACCCTGGAACGCCGGATCGACACCGACCTGCGGCTCGGCCGGCACAACGAGCTCATCCCCGAGCTCACCCACCTCACCCACCAGCACCCGCACCACGAGGGCCTGCACGCCCAGGCCATGGTCGCGCTCTACCGGGCCGGCCGGCAGACCACCGCCCTGACCACCTACCACCACCTGCGCCACCGCCTCACCACCGAGCTCGGCATCCAGCCCTCCCCGCACCTGCAACACCTGCACCACGCGATCCTCACCCTCGACCCCACGCTCAACACCCCGACCACGGCGCACCCGACCACCTACAACCTGTACCCGGCCTGAGCTCCCACCCCGCCCTCACCCCCAGGACCCGTCATGACCACCGCACCCGAGAAACCCCTGGCCCTGATCACCGGCGGAACCCGCGGGATCGGCCTCGCCATCGCCCGCGAGCTCGGCAGCCGCGGCCACCGGATCTTCATCTGCGCACGCACCGGCCACGACATCACCCAGGCCCTGGCCACCCTGCGTGGGGAGGGCCACCAGGCCGACGGCACCACCTGCGACGTGCGCGACCCCACCCAGGTCAGCGCGCTGATCCGGCACGTGGTGGCCGAGCACGGCCCGATCACCGTGCTGGTCAACAACGCCGGCCGCACCGGCGGCGGGCCGACCGCCACCACCACGGACGACCTCTGGTACGACGTCATCGACACCAACCTGAACGCCGTCTTCCTGGTCACCCGGGAGACCCTCAAGCACGGCCGGATCACCGGCACCGCGCACCCGCGGATCATCAACATCGCGTCCACCGCCGGGAAGCAGGCCGTCACCTTCGGCGCCCCGTACACCGCGAGCAAGCACGCCGTGATCGGCTTCACCCGGGCGCTGGCCAAGGAACTGGCCCCGACCGGAACCACCGTCAACGCCATCTGCCCGGGCTACGTGCACACCCCGCACACCACCCGGATCCACCACGAGTACGCCACCGCCTACAACACCACCCCCGAGACCATCCACCAGCACTTCCAGACGCACATCCCGCTCGGCCGCTACACCACCCCCGAGGAGGTCGCCTCGCTGGCCGGCTACCTCACCTCCCCGACCGCCGCCAGCATCACCGCGCAGGCACTGAACGTCTGCGGCGGCCTCGCCACCCAGTAACCCCGGCGCAACCCTGGCCGGCCCACGGGAAGGAACCGGGCTCCGGTGCCCGCTGATCAGCGATGACGAACCGTCACTTCTCCAGCGCACCCGTCACCCTGCTGGTGGCCGGCGCCACGTCGCCCGAGCCCTGTCTGCCCGCCGCCCGCCCGCCGAGACGGCTCGACACGGGGGCGGTCAGCGCCGCGCTGGCCCGCACCGCGCCCCGCCGGCAGCGGTCGTCGCCGCCGCGCGGGGGCGGACGGCTCCCGGAGTTCCTGCTGGTCGAACTCCACGGCGGGTACGAGGCCGAGGTGCTGCGCGCCGCGCTGCGCGCCGTCCTGCCGCCCGACGAGACCGACGCCGGGTTGCCGGGCAGGATGCCGGACGGGTCGCCGGGCGGGATGCCGGGCGGGATGCCGGGCAGTTCTCCGGACGGGGTACCGGACGGGTCGGAGCCGCTCTGGGAGCGGGCGGTGGACGGCCCCGACGGGCTCGACCGGGTGCTGGCCGAACTCGGACGCGCCCTGACCGCCGGAGCGCGGCTGCGGGCCGTCCTGGCCGAGGACCGCCGGAGCGGGCTCCGCCGCCTGTTCGTCGGGCTCGCCGCCGGTCCCACCGCGCGCGCCGCCGAGCTGCTGGAGCGGCTGCGGGAGGCACTGGCGCACCCGCCGGAGCCCGTGACGGTGCCCACCAGCGCGCTGCAACGGGAGATGCTGCGCCAGGTGATCGGGCGCGCCGACCACGGCGGACGGCACATCGAGCAGCTGTCCTGGAACTGGCACGGGCCGCTGGACACCGGGCGGTTCACCGCCGCCTGGCAGTCCGTGTTCGACCACGAGACGGTGCTGCGCGCCGCCTTCGACTGGGACGACACCGCCGGCGACGGCGGCGACCCCTGGACGGTGCTGCACGAACGGGCCGTCCCCGAGGTGACCCGCCACCCGCACGGCGCGGTCGGCTGGGACGACCTGCTGGAGGCCGACCGGCTGCGCGGCTTCGACCTGCGCCGGCCCGCCCTGCTGCGTGCCACCCTGCTCGACTCCGGCCCGCAGGACGCGGACGACCTGCCCGCCACCCGGGTGCTGCTCACCTACCACCACGCGATGCTGGACGGCTGGAGCGTGCGCCTGCTCCTGCAGGCCTTCTACCGCGCCTACCTGACCGGCGGCGTCCTGCCCGGTGGCGAGCGCCGCCCCGACGTCCGCGACCACGCCCGCTGGCTCGCCGCCCAGGGAAGCGACGCCGCACGGGAGTTCTGGGCCACCCGGACCGCCGCCCGCGCCGTCCTGCCACTCGCCCCCGACCCCGCCCGGCGCGGCAGCGGACGCGCCCGGCGCCGGCTCACCCCGCACGAGGCGGTCCGGCTGCGCGGCTGGGCGGCAGCCCGGGGGGCGGGCGAGAGCAGCGCGCTGCAGGCCGCCTGGGCGCTGCTGCTGTACCGCGCCGCGCAGGCGCCCGAGCAGCGCCGACCGGCCCGGGCGGTGCGGGTCGGCTTCGCGGTCACGGTCTCCGGCCGGGGCATCCCGCTGGACGGCATCGACCGGCTGCCCGGGGCGCTGCGCAACCCGCTGCCGATCTCCGTCCGGGTGCACCCGAGCACGACGGTGCCCCAGCTGCTCGCGGCGCTGCGCGACGAGGTGCTCGACCTCGCCGCGTACGAGTGGGTCTCCCCCGGGCAGGCGCACCGCTGGAGTGCCACCCCGCGCGGGCAGCGCCCGCACAGCCTGGTCGTCCTGGAGCACCAGCCGACCGCGCCGCACCACCTGCGGCTGGAGACCGACCTGGCCGCGCACGGCATCCACGTGGAGAGCCCCGTCCCGGCTGGCACCTTCACCGCGTACCCGATCACACTGGCGGCCCACTACGACGCCACCGGCGGGCTGGTCCTCACCACCACCCACGACCGCGCCCTGCTGACCGACCAGGACGCCGTCGAACTCCTCAGCCAGAGCGCCCGCCTGCTGCGCACCTTCCCCGACCTGCCGAACGGCCTCAGCACCTCCGAGGTGCTGCGCTCCACCCTGGCCGGGCACCCAGCGCCCCGCCCCGGCGGGCCCGCCGACCACCCGCCGGGCCCGGACCCGGCGGAGCGGGGCCCGGCCGTCCGGCTGGAGGTACTGCGCCGGGCCGTCCGCCCGGGCGCGGGCTGGGTCCTGCTGCTGCCCCCGCCCGACGCCCCGCACACCCGCTACCCGGGCACCGCGCGCGGCTGGCCCGGCCCGCAGGCCCTCGGTGTGCTCCGCCCGGCCTCCGGCCCGCCGTCGCCGGGCGCCTACCGCCCGGTGCTCGCCCCGCTGCTGGAGTCCCTGGCCCCGGTCGCGCTGGTCGCCGCACCCGGCAGCGGCGTCACCGCCTACGAGGTCGCCCGGCTCGGCCCGCCGGCCCGCCCGCCCGTGGTCGTGCTGCTCCCCGAGGAGGCCGGGCCCTCCGACCTCTTCGCCCTGGCCCCCCTGCTGGCGGACCCGCCCTAAGCTGAGGCATGGCCCGCTTCGTCCTGACCCGCCGTTCGCCGCTGCCCCCGGCCGTCTGCTGGGAGCGGCTGACCGCCTGGCCGCGGCACGGCGAGCGGGTGCCGTTCACCCGGGTCTCGGTGGCCCGGGGCACCGGCCGGCGGGCGGGGGACGCCATCCTGGCCCGGACCGCCCTCGGGCCGTTCCGGTTCGACGACCCGATGGAGCTCGTCGAGCTGACCGCCCCGGCGGCCGGGCGCGACGGGCTGTGCCGCCTGGAGAAGCGGGGCCGGCCGGTCCTCGGCTGGGCCGAACTCCGGGTGCGCGCCCCGGACGGCGCGGCCGTCGGGACGGAGGTGAGCTGGACGGAGGAGATCCGGATCGCGGGCCTGCCGGGGTGCTTCGACCCGGTCGTGGCCCGCGCCGGACGGCTGGTCTTCGGCCGAGTGCTGGACCGCCTCCTGGGCCCGGGACCGCCTACGCCGTGACGCCGCACCAGGCCCGGTACTGCTGGCGGACGTACCCGCGCGGGTCGTCGTCGGCCGTGACCCGGTCGTGCTCCGCGAGCCGGTGGGCCGTCACGACGGCCCCGGCCACCTGCTCCGGATCGGCGTCGCCGCCCCGGAGCGCGACCCGGTCGCACATCGCGGCCCGGCGCAGCAGGAACTCGCGGCGCAGCCGGGGCGAGGCCGTGGCGATCCGGCGCTGCGCGTCGAGGTGCCGGCGCTCGTCCTCGATGCCCGGGGCGTCGGCGTAGGCCTGCCCGGGCGCGGGGACGGGGCCGGTCGGCACCCGCGGGGCGGGCTGGTCCGGGAGCGGTGGCAGGCCGTGGGCGGCGAGGACGGCGTCGGCGAACTCGGGCCGGTCGACGGGCAGGCCCCGCCGCCCGAACAGGGCGAACAGCTCGGCGAGGGCACGGGGTTCGGTGCCGCGCGGCCGGTCGTCCCCGGTGAGCGGGAGTCGGCCCAGGAACGGCCCCCAGTGCCGCCCGCGCGGCTCGGCCAGGCGTAGCCGCAGGGTGACCCGGTGCGCACCGGTCTCGGCCTCCTCGTCGAACTCCATGGCCAGGCCCCGGATCTCCGGCCAGCCGTAGCCGCGCCGGACCAACAGCCGTACCAGGGTGAGGCCGGTGTCGTCCGCCTGGAGCCGACAGCTGCGCGGTCCACCGAGGGCCGCACCCGCGACGATCGCGGCGGCGATCAGCAGGCACCCCCCGGTGCCGACGGCGCCGGTCTCGCCGAGTGCGATCACGGTCACCAGGGCCAGCACGCAGCCGAGGCCGACGGCGTCCCCCCGCCGCCGCATGAACGCCAGCCGTACCGTGGTCATCCCGCTCCCCCTTCCGGTGCGCGCTCCCACGATCCCCACCCGCCCGCCGCCCGGGCAAGCGCGGGGCGGCAGCTGTGACGGCCCTGTGACGCCCGCCGGTGGCTCCTGGGGTGTCTCACCGCCCCCTCATGCTGCGGACCAGGGTGCGGGCGGCCTGCGGCCAGTGGGGGTGGTCGAATGCGCAGCGCCGCCCAGCTGGAGGTGGGCGTGAAACCGCGCTGAAACCGGGGTGAAGGCGGGCTCCGGCAGAGTCCGGGCCGTCGGAGCACGCAAGCCCGTCGCGAGAGGAACCGAGGCCATGAACACCACCACCGTCCACCTCAGCCCCGAGCAGGTCGAGAACCCGGTCGGCGCCTACGCCGGGTTCCGCCGGCAGGCCGAACTGCCCCAGGTCGTGCTGCCCGGACTGGAGACCCCGGTCCGCCTGGTCACCCGCTACGCCGACGTCAAGGCCGCGCTCACCGAGCCCCGGCTGGTCCGGGACCGCACCACCATCGCCGCCGCCCAGGCGGAGTCGGACCCGCAGGACGAGCTGATGGCCACCGTGTTCGGAGCCTTCCCGGCCGAGTACGCCAAGTACCTCTCCGGCCACCTCGCCCTCTTCGACGGCGCCGAGCACGCCCGCCGCCGGGCCCCGCTGACCCGCGCCTTCAGCACCCGCCGGATCGCCGCGCTCCGCGGCTTCGTCGAGCGCACCGCCGCCGACCTGCTCGCCGAGCTCGCCGCCAAGGACGAACCGGCCGACCTGCTCGGCGAGTTCGCCTACCCGCTGACCACCCACCTGATCTGCGAACTGGTCGGCGTCGAGGAGGCCGACCGGCCCCGGGTCCGCGCCTGGATCCGCGACTTCGCGTTCGGCGACGGCAGCCGGATGGCCGAAGGGCTGATCGGCATCGTCGACCACGTGAAGGAGCTGGTCGCCCGCCGCCGGGCCGAGCCCACCGAGGACCTGGTCTCCGCACTCGTGCACGACACCCGCGAGGGCGAGGAGCCGCTGGACGGGGACGACCTGGTCTCCGTCGTCGTGCTGCTGGTCAACACCGGCATCACGCCGCCCGCGCTGTTCCTCGCCCACGGCCTGCTCGCCCTGTTCGACCACCCGGACCAGCTGGCCCGGCTGCGCGCCGAGCCACAGCTGCTGGAGCGGGCCGTCCCAGAGCTGCTCCGCTACGTCACCATGGTCCGGATCGGCGCCACCCTGTACGCCACCGAGGACTTCGAGTTCGCCGGGACGGCGCTGCGCACCGGCGACCCGGTGACCGTCGCCCTGCTCGCGGCCGACCACGACCCGCAGGAGTACGGCGAGTCCGCCGGACGGCTCGACATCGCCCGCGAGTTCGGGCGCGGCGACGGCCACCTGGCGTTCGGCCACGGCGCCCACTACTGCCTGGGCGCGGCGCTCGGACGGCTGGTCACCTCGGTGGTGCTGGACCAGGTGCTGATCCGGCGCCCCGGCGCGGCGCTCGGCGCCGGCCGGGACGAGCTGGAGTTCGGCCACTGGCCGGCCGACGGCTTCCACCTGCTGCGGCTGCCGGTACGGCTCTGACCCCCGTCAGACGCCGTCTCCTCGTCAGACGCCGGCTCCTCGTCAGGCGCCGACCAGGGCCAGCGCCTCCGCCGCCAGGGCCGCCCGGTCGAGGCCCGCGTACCGGGCGACCGCCCGCTGGTACTCCCCCGGGTCGGCCTCCTCGGCGGCGCGCCGGGCCGCGACGGACCCCATGGTCGGCTGGAAACTGCGCAGGCACCGGAACCGCTCGGCCAGCGCGACCAGCCGCACCCCGGTCGCGGTCGGCTCCGCCGTCCCGGTCCGGGCGCCCCGGTCGAGTCCGGCCAGGCCGAGCGCCAGCAGCAGCGCCCCGGCGACCGGCACGTCCACCAGCGGCGCCGCCGGCTGCTGCTCCGGGGCCGGGGCGTCCGCGGGCCGCAGCAGCCCGGTGAGCCGGTCCGGGAGGGCGGCGGCCAGCGGCTCGACCAGGTCGAGGCATCCGCCGCGGGCGTGCGCGGCCACGCAGACGGCCTCCAGCTCCAGCTCCCAGGACCGGTCGGCGGCCGACTCGGCGCCGCCGGCGAGCAGGCCTGCGGCCCGGCGCCACAGCGCCAGGCCGGCCGCCGTCTCACCCCGGGCGAGCGCGATCTCGGCCCGCACCCCGAGCTCCGGGGAGAGCAGGTCGACGGCGTCGTCCGGGCGGTGCCGCACGGCCAGCTCCAGCCAGTGCTCGGCGCCGTCCAGATCCCCCGCCTGCAGGCTGCCGAGCACCATGCCCCAGCGCAGGCCCAGCATGTCGTTCCAGTCACCGAGTTCGTCCAGCGCGCCCATCGCCTCGCGCAGCAGCGGCAACGCCCGCGCACCCTGTTCGCTCTGCAGGTACAGCTCGCCGAGCCGGGACAGCGCCATCACCCGCAGCCAGGGCACCGGCAGCGGACCGAACACCGCCAGCATCCGGCGCGCCGAGGCGATCGCCCGTTCCACCTCGTGCGCGCCCTCCCAGCGGTAGCCGGCCACCGCCTCGGCGACGCCCGCGAGCAGCGGCTCGGGCGCGGCGCACAGCGCGTCCAGCCGGGTCCGGTCCGGGCCGAGCACCTCGGGGACGGCCGCCATCACGGCCGCGATCGCCCGCACCGGGGTGCCGGGGGCGGCCGGCGGCAGCCGCCGCAGGGTGGCGAGCAGGCGCAGCGGCCCGGTGCTCGGGCCGAGGCCGCTGCCGGCCGTGAGCAGGGTGTTGACGGTGCTCAGCGCGGCGAGGGTGCGCACCGCTCCGACGAGGTCGGGCCCGGGCCGCAGCCGGGAGACCGGGCCGCCGGTGTCCTCGGCCAGGGCCACCAGCCGGACGTAGTTGCCCTCGGTGGTCCACAGCGCGGCGAGCACGGCGGCGGTGGCGACGGTCGTCGGCGCGTCCCCGGCGGAGAGGGCCAGCCGCAGTGCGCGGACCAGGTTGTCCTGCTCGGCCCGGACCAGCCGCCAGGTGGCGGCCGCGCCGGGGCCGAACGGCCCGTCGTGGTGGGCGAGGCCGAACTCCCGGGCCCAGGACAGGAAGCGGACGGCGACCTGCTCGTCCTCCCCGGCCCGGGTGCGGTGGACGGCGCCGAACTCCCGAACCGTCTCCAGCATCCGGAACCGGCCGCCGGTCGGGGTGTCGGCCAGCCTCAGCAGCGACTGGTCGACCAGGTCTTCCAGGAGGGCCAGCACGTCGGGGCCGGCGAAGGAGTCGGGGCCGGCGAAAGGGTCGGGGCCGTCGAAGGGGTCCGGGCCGCCCAGCAGGTGTTCGGCCGCCTCCGCGGTGAAGCCGCCGGGGAAGACGGACAGGGCGCGCAGCGCCGCCCGGCCCTGCGGTTCGAGCAGGTTCCAGCTCCAGTCGACGACCGCCTGCAGGGTGCGGTGGCGCTGCGGCGCGTCCCGGGCCCCGCCGCGCAGCAGGGCGAACCGGTCCGCGAGCCGTCCGGCGATCTCGGCCGCCGACATCACCCGCACCCGGGCCGCGGCCAGTTCCACCGCGAGTGGCAGGCCGTCCAGCCGGTCGCACAGCTCCGCGACCGGCCCGGCGGGCAGGTCGACGCCGGGCCGGGCCGCACGGGCCCGCTGGGTGAACAGCTCGACGGTGGTGGCCTGGTCCAACTCCGGCAGCAGGTAGACGGATTCGGCGGAGATGGCGAGCGGCGCGCGGCTGGTGGTGAGCACCCGCAGGTCGCGGGAGGCGCCGACCAGCGCATGGACGAGCTCGGCCACGCCGCGCACCACCTGCTCGCAGTTGTCCAGGACGAGCAGGGCGGGCCCGGGGCCGAGGGCGGCGGCGATCCCGGCCGACGGCTCGGGCACCGGGGCCACCCCGAGGGCCGCGGCGACCTCCCCGGCCACATCCGCGTCGGCGGCGACACCGGCGAGCTCCACCAGGTACACCAGCCGCTGTGGCGCGTTCCGGGCCACGGCGGCGGCCAGCCGGGTCTTGCCGAGCCCGCCGGGGCCCACCACCGAGACGACCCGGGAGCCGTCCAACAGCCGTGCCACGGCGGCGAGGTCGGTGGCCCGGCCGAGCAGCGCGTTCGGCTCGTGCGGCACCCCGCGCCGCACCGGGGCCGCCTCGCCACGCAGCAACTCCTGGTGCAGGGCGCGCAGATGCGGGCCCGGGTCGGTGCCGAGCGCGTCCCGCAGCCCGCGACGGTAGTCGTCGTACCGGGCCAGTGCGGCGGCCGATCCGACGGTGCGGGCCTCGCAACGCAGCAGTTCCAGCAGCAGTTCCTCGTCCCTGGGCTGCCCGGCGAACAGGGCGGCGAGCGCTTCGGCGGCCTCCGCGTGGCGCCCGGTCCTGGCCAGCGCGAGTGCCCGGGCCCGGGTGAGCGCCCGGTGGGTGACGGCCCGTTCGGCCCGCAGCGCGGCCACCGGGTCCGCGTCGGCCGGCTCCGAGGGCCCTGCGCCGTCCCAGAGATCGAGCCCCGCCTCGGCCTCGGCGAGCGCCCCCGCGTGGTCCCCGGCCCGCGCCTTCTCGGCGCACGCGGCCGCGTGCAGCAGCACGGCGGAGGCGTCGACCTGTTCCTCACCGAGCCCCAGCCGGTACCCGGTCGGCGTGCTGACGATCAGGTCGGCCCCGAGCCTCGCCCGCGCCCGCGACACCAGGACCTGCAGCGCCTTCCCGGGCCTCTCCGGCTGCTCCTCCGGCCACAGCCCCTCGACCAACCGCCCGCTGCTGCTCCCGCCCCGCACCTCCCCCGCCAACAGCGCCAGCAACCCACGCACCCCCGGCGCGGTGATCTCCTGCCCCCGGCAGGAGACCGTCGACAGCATCGTCAACTCGATCGTCACCACAGCAGGCTAGGGCCTTGCGAAAGTGGATCTCGTGTCGGGCGGGATCACGCACGGCTTGGCGGTGCGGTGCGGTGCGTCTACCTTCGCTTGCCAATGACGGCGGTGCCGTTGCCCAAGTCGACGCCTACGCGGGGCGGGGCGCCGGCCTGGTCATCGTCCCGCAGGACCAGTTGAGCCTGTCGCTGCTCGATCTGCACGCGTTTGTTGGCGTTGAAGAAGGCGTGCAACTCCTCGGTAGCGGTGGCGCCGAGGCCGAGCCCGCTGCCTGGCCTGCGGGCGGTCAGGCGGCGGCAGAGCCAGCCCGGGCGGCCGGATCGCAGGACCATCTGCCGGACCGAAGCCAGTGTGAACGGAACGATCACCAGTAGTGCCATGAACAACAGACCCGCCATCATCACCATGCTGACCGAACGTCCAAGCGGTACAAGCCCGTTCCAGACCTGCCGCCGCCAGATACGGCGGCGCCGGTCAAAGCCACGACGTTCGCCGGGTGGGCGATGGCGTCCACCCGACAGACCGGCTGCAAGGTGAACCTCAGGGCGGCGGGGCCCTCCGATGAGATGGTCGCGCTGATGAAGACCGGCCAGTACGACACCGACAAGGCCGCCCCCGCGCGGACCTCCTGGGCGACGGTGTCCCGCGTCCTCCGCGAGCCGCTGGAGGGGCACGGTCCCTGACGATCACCGCCAGGTGCCGGGGCCACGCCGGATTCCAGCGGTGTGGCCCCGGGCCCGGTGGGCCGCGCGGGCCGTCCCGTCAGGGGAGTTGTACCGGGGTGAAGGTGCCGGCCGGGGTGCCGGCGAGGGCGCCGTCCATGGCGTCGCGCCAGATCGGGCCGGCCAGGGTGCCGCCGAAGGCCTGGCCCACGACCGTGCCGCCGATGCGCTGGCCGTCCAGGGGCTTGGGGTTGTCGGTGTCGCTGACGACGGTGGCGCCGGCCATCTCGGGGGTGTAGCCGACGAACCAGACCTGGCGGCTCGCGTCGGTGGTGCCGGTCTTGCCGGCGCTGTCGCGGCTGGTGAGGCCGGCGGTCTGGCCCGTGCCGTCCTCGACGACGCCCTTGAGCATCGCGGTGACGGTGTCGGCGGTGGTGGGTGACATCACGGCGGAGCAGTTCGCCTGCGGCACCGCCAGTTGCCTGCCGTCGGGGCCGGTCACCGAGGCGACGGCGGTCGGCGCGCAGTAGGTGCCGTGGGCGGCGAAGGCCGCGTAGACGCCCGCCATCTCCAGCGGGGTCAGGTCGTTGCTGCCGAGCGTCATCGACGGGACGACCTGGAGCTTCTCGCCGCCCGCCTGCTCGGTGATGCCGAGCTTGTCGGTCATCCGGGCGACGTTGCACAGCCCGGCGTCGGCCTCCAGCTTCGCGAAGTAGGTGTTGACCGACTGTGCCATGGCCGTCTTCATGTCGAACTGGCCGGTGAGGCTCTGGCTGTCGTTGTGCACCTGCCCGGAGGAGGGGAACCGGCCGCCCGAGCAGTCCGTCATCGCCGGCCACGGGATGCTGTAGTCGGTGGTGTAGCTCTGGCCCGGCGAGATCCCGTTCTCCAGGGCCGCCGCGGCGACGATCGGCTTGAACGTCGAGCCGGTCGGGAAGCCGAGCCCGCCGCCCATGGCCTTGCCGACGTTGTAGTTGATCTGGGTCTGATGCTGCTTGTCGTCGACGCCGTACGGGCGGCTCTGGCCCATCGCCAGGATCCTGCCGGTGCCCGGCTCGACGACGCTCATCGCGGTCGCGGCCTGGTCGCCGGCGTTCACGTGGCCGGTGACGGAGGCGTAGAGCGCCGCCTGGGCCTTGGGGTCGAGCGTGGTGTGGATCTGCAGGCCGCCGCGCTTCCACACCGCCTGCCGTTCGGCCGCCGACTTGCCGAAGGCCGGATCGGTGAGCACCGTCTGGCGCACGTAGTCGCAGAAGAAGCCCTCGCCCTGCTTGGCCAGGATGCAGCCCTGCTGCGGCGCCTGGACGTTCAGTCCCAGCGGGGTCGCGATGGCCTGCTGGGCCTGCTCCTTGGTGATGTGCCCGTACTCGGCCATCTTGCGCAGCACGGTGTCGCGCCGGTCCTTCGCCGCGGTCGGGTTGACCGTCGGGTCGTAGCCGGTGGGCGACTGCACCAGGCCGGCCAGCATCGCGGCCTGCGGCAGGGTGAGGTCCTTGGCGTGCACCCCGAAGTAGCGCCGCGCGGCCGACTCGATGCCGTAGGCCTTCTCGCCGAAGAAGGTGATGTTCAGGTAGTTGGTGAGGATCTGGTCCTTGCTCAGGGTCTCCTCGACCTTGATCGCGTACTTCAGCTCCTGGATCTTGCGGCCGATCGTCTGCCGCTGCGCCTCCGCCACCTTCTGCGGGTCGTCGCCCGCCTCGTCGACGAAGACGTTCTTCACGTACTGCTGCGTCAGGGTGGACGCGCCCTGCGCGGTGCCGCCCGAGGTGGCGTTCTTGTCCAGGGCGCGCAGCACGCCCTTGAGGTCGATCGCGCCGTGCTCGTAGAAGCGGTTGTCCTCGATGTCCACGAGTGCGGTCTTCATCAGCGGGGAGATCTGGTCCGCCGGGACCACGGTCCGGTCGCGGTCGTACACCGTGGCGATCGTGCCGCCCTGCGCGTCGAGGATCGTCGAGGCCTGCGACAGCGGCGGCGTCTTGAAGTCGTCGGGCAGGCTCTGGAAGTCGTCGGCCGCCGACTGGGCGCCGAGCCCGGCGGCTGCCACCGCGGGCAGGGCTATCCCCGCCGCCACGATCCCGGCGATCACGCTCACCCCGATCAGCCGCGTCCCGTGCCCCAGTTTCCGCATACCCGTCGCCTCCCGCTTCTGCGCCATGACGTGCGCGACCCTACGTGCACGTCATGAGGAACTCCTTGGGAATTCGGCCCCGCCGTGTCACAGCCGTGTGACAGACCGCCGCCGGTGTTCCCCACCTCCCACGCGGCCCGCTGCGCCCATCCGTCCGGGCGAGGAAGGACCGGGACGCGGGGTTCACCGCCGGGGCGACGGCGACGAGAGGATGCGGCGCAGGGCTGCGAGCAGTTCCGTGTCGTCGGCGGGCGGGCGCGGGGTCTGCCAGGCGATGTGGCCGTCGGGGCGGAGGAGGACCGCGCCGTCGGCCGGGAGGCCGAACAGCCGGGTCCAGTCCGTGCCGTCCGCCCGCTCCGGCTCGCCGGCGGCGGCGATCGGGCGCAGGGCGACGGGCAGGCCGGCCGCCGTGGCGGTGTCCGCCTGCCGCTGCCAGGCCTCGTCGCCGGTGCGGGTGAGCAGGGTGAAGCCGGGGCCGACGAGGTCCAGGGTGGACGAGACCCCGGCGGTTCCGGCCGGTCGCAGGTGCGGGGCGCGGCCGCCGGGCCCGCCGTCGGGGTGTTCGCGAGCCGGGTCCAGCGGCGGGCGGGCGGGGGCCTCGGGGTCGGGGATGACGGCGCTGGAGCGGTAGACCGCGGTGAGCAGCAGTTCGTCGTCGATCCGGTAGCCGGTCCGGGCACGGGAGTTGGCGAGGGACAGGTCGATGACCTGCCGGGCCACCGGGCGGCGTTCGGCCTGGTAGGTGTCCAGCAGCGCCTCGCTGGCCGCCCCGTCGACGACCGCGGCGAGTTTCCAGGCCAGGTTGTCCGCGTCGCCGATGCCGGTGTTCATCCCGTGCCCGCCGGTCGGCGGGATCACGTGGGCCGCGTCACCCGCGATCAGGACCCGTGACCTGCGGTAGGCCTCGGCGAGCCGGGCGTCCAGCCGCCAGGTCAGGGTGTCCCGGACGTCCACCGCCAGCTCGGGCAGGCCGGCGGCGTCCCGGACCAGCCGGGCCAGCCGCCGGTGGTCGCCGCGGAGCTCGTCGATGTCGTCGCGCTCGGGGTCGAAGGGGTGCTGGTAGATCCAGTGCCGGTCGTTGTCGACGGCCAGGAAGCCGCCGCGGCCCGGCGCGGTGAGGAAGTACGACGCGCTGGCCCGGTCGGCCACGACCGCTCCGAGCGGCGCCTCGAAGCGGACGCTGAGGAAGTGGCCCAGGCCCGTCGGACCTTCCATCGCGATCCCGGCGCCGGTACGGACGGTGCTCGCCGCGCCGTCGCAGCCGACCAGCCAGTCGGCGTGCACGATGTGCCGCCCGCCGGTGGCCCGGTCCTCCAGCACCGCGTGCACGCCCGCGCCGTCCGCCCCGTCCGCCCCACCGTCGCCGGCCTCGCCGGCCTCGGTGCCCTCGGTGCCCTCGGTGAAGGAGAACAGCCGGGTGGCGAACCGGACGCCGTCCGGCGCGAGTTGACGGGCGCGGCCCAGCAGCACGGCCTCCAGGGCATCCTGGGAGCAGATCAGTCCCGGCGACGGGGTGCGCTCGGCGCCCTCCTCCGGGGCACCCGCCACTCCGGTGCGGACGAAGTCCGGGTCCACGAGGTCGCGGCCGCGGTAGAAGAAGACGTGCGAGGCCGGGAGCCCCGCCTGCCGGACGTCCGCCTCCAGGCCGAGCCGGCGGAAGACCTCCATCGAACGCGCCGACACGCCACGGGCCTTGGGGTGCCGGGAGGTGCTCGGATGCGCCTCGACGAGCAGGTGCGGCACGCCGTACTCGGACAGCAGGAGCGACATGGTCAGGCCGACCGGGCCCGCGCCGACGATCAGGACGGACGTCGTGGTGGGGAATCGCATGCCACTCCTCCGTAACGTCTACTTTTTGATTTCGACGTTACCATGGGGAGCGCGCAGACGATCAGAAGGGCGAACCCATGACCCAGGACCACGGCGGCGGCAACCCCCGCGGCCTCCACTTCCTCACCGAGCTGGCGAACACCGTCCGCGAGGATCCCGAGGCGAGCGCCGCCGACCTGCAGGCGCTCCTGGAACGCCACGGCGGCCCGGCCTTCCGGCTCACCGACGCCGACGCCCGGGAGCTGCGCCGGGCCACCGCCCACCTGATCGACATCCTCGCCCTCCAGGACGAGGACGCGGCGGCCGAGGCGATCAACGCCCTGCTCGACCGCTACCCCGCCCGCCCCCGCCTCGTCCGCCTCCCCGGCCGCCCGTGGTCGCTGCACACCGAGGCGCCCGCCACCGCCGACCTCACCCACTGGCTGCTCTCCACCTGCGCCCTGGCCCTCGGCCTGTGGCTCGGCGAACGCGGCGGCTGCGCCTGGGGCCGGTGCGCCGCCCCCGGCTGCGACCGCTTCTTCGTCGACACCGGCCGCCGCACCCCGCAGCGCTTCTGCACCCCGCGCTGCGCCACCCGCGTGCGGGTCGCCGCCCACCGGGCCCAGCGGGCCACCGACTGACGACGCGTCTCCACGCACCGCCGCGCGGCCGGTCACTCGGCCTGGGGCCGGTCCTCAAGCCCCCGTCGTCCGCCCCGAGGGCGGGCGGCGGCATGGGGGAGCGTGCATCGCACGGCGGGGGGTCGGGGGTACCTCCCGGCCGAAGGCGGGGGGAGCGTCGGCACACAGCCGGGGCTTGAAGACAGGCCCTACGCCGCCGCCCACGCCGCGTAGCCGCCGAGGAGGTCGCAGACCTGGGCGTGGCCGTGGTGGCGCAGCACGCTCGCGGCGATGGAGGAGCGCAGCCCGCCGGCGCAGTGCAGTACGAGGCGGCGGTCGGTGGGCAGTTCGCCGTGGCGTGCCGGGAGTTCGGCGAGCGGGAGGTGGAGCGAGCCGGGGATGGCGCCGGCCTCGCGCTCCGCGGCGGCGCGGGCGTCGACGACGAGCGACGGCCGCGGGCCGTCCAGGGCCTCGCGCAGGGCGCGGACGGTCAGCCAGGGGCCTGGCGCATCAGCTCGGGGCGGGCCAGGAACACCGCCGCCGGGTCGGCGAGGTGACCGGCGACGCGGTCGAAGCCGATGCGGGCGAGGCGGGTGACGAGTTCCTCGCCGCGCCCGTCGGGGGCGATGACCAGGATCTCCCGGTCCGGCCCGAGCACGGTGCCGGACTGCTCGGCGAAGCGGCCGTCGGCGGGGAGGTTGACGGATTCCGCCAGGTGTCCGGCGGCGAACTCCAGCGGGTCGCGGGCGTCCAGGACGACGGCGCCCCCAGCTCGGTGGCGCAGGAACTCGGCGGCGGTGAGGGTCCGGACGGCGGCCGGGTCGAAGCGTCCGCGCTCCCGGCGGTCGAGGTCCGCGTCGTAGCCGAAGTACCCGGGCGCGGCGGGCTGGCCACCGGCCACCAGGGCGACGAAGGCGTCCTGGTCCATCGGCGCGCAGGCGTAGTTGGTGGCGCGCTCGCGGCCGGTGGCGGACTGGCGGTCGACGGAGAGGCTCCGGCCGCAGGCGGAGCCGGCGCCGTGGGCGGGGAAGACCAGGACCTCGTCGGGCAGGCCCATCAGCTTGCGGTGGACGCTGTCGTAGAGCATGGCGCCGAGTTCGGTGGCGGGGACACCGGCGGAGGCGAGCAGGTCGGGGCGGCCGACGTCGCCGACGAACAGGGCGTCACCGGTGAGTACGCCGTACGGGACGGCGTCGTCGGGCTGCTCGAAGACCAGGATGCTGATCGATTCCGGGGTGCGGCCGGGGGGCTCCATGATCTGCAGGGTGAGCTGCCCCGACTTTCGTGGAGTCCGCGATAGTGCGATCAAGCGACTTGCGGGTGTTGCTCCAGTCCCGTCCAGTACGCCTGCTCGTACTCGTCGGGCGGCATGTAGCCGAGGGCGGAGTGGAGGCGCTCGCTGTTGTACCACGCGACCCACTGGAAGACGGCCCGCTCGACCTCGTCGAAGTCCCGCCACCTAATCTGACGTACAGTCAGGTCAGGCGATCACCTCGCACTCACCCCAGCCGCAAACTGCCAGGTCAAAGCGCCGGACGCGACCACCCCGCGACCACCCACCCCTGGCAAACGAGTGAGAGCGGGCACTTGGCCTCCCAAGTACCCGCTCTCACAAGCGACTTCACAGTCGGGACGACAGGATTTGAACCTGCGGCCCTTTGACCCCCAGCGGCCGAACCTGACGACCTCAGCGTCCCAGCCAGCGGGGCGAGCGCCCTTCGGCGAACGCCCTCGGTCCCTCGACCGCATCCTCGCTGTGCCGGCGACGCCGCTCCCACTCGTACGAGGCGGAGAACGCCTCCTCCAGCGGAATGTCCACCGAACGCATCACCGCCTCCTTGATCGCCCGCACCGCCAGCGGCGCACTGCGCAGCAGGTCCGCGGTCCACTCGGCGACGCAGTCGTCAAGTTCCTCGGCCGGTACGACCTGGTTGACCAGGCCGAAGCGCAGTGCCTCGGCCGCGGTCATCCGCCGGCCCGTCAGCAGGTACCCCATCGCGGCCTTGAGCGGCACCTGCCGGGCGAGCCGGAAGGCCCCGCCCGCACCCGGCACCAGGCCGAGCTGGGCCTCCGGCAGGGCGAAGACTGCCCGGTCCGAGGCGACGATCAGGTCACAGGCGAGGGCGAGTTCGAACCCCCCGCCCAACGCGTAGCCGTCGACCCGGGCCAGCACGGGCTTGGACAGCCGGAACCGCTCGGTCAGTCGTGGCCAGCCAGGCTGGTCACGACTGCCGAAGCTCGTCCGCGGCACGCCCTGCTCGTCCAGCCGAGACCGCTCGCGCAGGTCCTGGCCGACCGAGAAGGCGCGCTGACCGGCACCGGTCAGCACCGCGACCCGGATCTCGCCGTCAGCCTCGACGTCGTCCCACACCGCCGCGAGTTCCTCGTGCATCCGCAGGTCCATCGCGTTGAGGACAGCGGGACGGTCGAGTGTCACCCGCGCGACGTGGTCCTTCTTCTCGTACCGGACACGAGGGCTCTCGTCCCCGCTCACTCCGCACCTCGTGCCGGGGCTGCGAGCGTGAAGCGGCCGACCTTGTCCAGCACGTCGGAGCCGTACAGCCGCAGGGCCTGCTGGACGGCGAATTCGGCCATGTAGCGGCGGAACTCGTCGACGTCCTCCTCCACCAGGTTCAGCATCCGCCGGTTCGCCAGCACTGCCGGTCCGCGCAGACGGCCGAGTGTCCGCTCGATCGCCTCGTCGAGGTCCTCCGGCTCGTGCACCTCGTCGACCAGGAGCCGGGCGTCCGGCTCGCGTGCCCAGATCCGACGGCCGTCCAGGATCACCTGCCGGGCCAGCCGACTGCCGGCCCGGCGAGCCAGCCGGAAGTTGGAAGCCCCGGGGACGATCCCCTCCTTTGCCGCAGGGAGGCTCAGGAACGCGTCCGAGGCGGCCAGCACCCGGTCGAAGACCAACAGGAGCTGGGTACCACCTCCGATGGCGAAGGTGTCCACAGCGGCCGCCCAGGGCTTCTCGACAGTTCGGGACGACCAGTGCGCGCTGGAGTCGTCCAACAGGCCCCGCCAGATCTTGTGGATGTAGCCGAGCTCCCGGCGCAGCAGGAAGTCGACGAGAGAGATGCCACCACCGTGCAGGGACTTCAGGTTGATGCCGGCACTGAAGACCCGTCGGCCGCGGTAGCGCGGATGAGTCATGACACCACCGCGCAGAAGCCCCACTTCGACACCGGGGTCGAGCAGCGCGAGGTCGACAGCAGTCTCCATGTCGTCGATCTGCCGGTTGTCCTCCGCGTTCAGACAGTCCTCCCGGCACATCGTCAGCCGAGCCACCCCGTCCGCGCGCTCGAGGCGCACGGAGCCGAGATCCGCCCTCCCATCCGCCCGGAAGTCCGGCAGCAGGGCCAGAGCCCGCGGAGTCGGGCGCAGCATCGCGTCGATCAGATGGGGGCCGGACCTCGGCGAGCCCAGGATGCGGCCGAGGAAGAGACCTTGGTCGATCTCGTGCCCCTCCTTGGCCACCTGCGGCCGGTCACGTTCGGCGGCCAGCCGCGCCTCCGTGGGCACCAGCCCGGGGAAGACCGCTGCGGCGACCCGAACGAGTTCCTCGATCCTGAGGTGACTGCTGCGGCCATCGGTCAGCTCGTCGTAGACCGCGTCCGTGTGGGCGTCGAGGAAGGCGGCACGCACGGTGCGCGCGGCCTCGACCGCAGTCAGGGCAGCTGCCCGCTGCTCCTCCGAGCGCCGTTCGGGATCGGGCAGGGCAGCCAGCAGCTCGTCGGTGCGCCGGGCGGTGTCGGCCAGGACCGTCCGGGCGGCGGGCAGGACACCATCCGCCGCCCGGACGGCATCCATCACGCCCGCCCTGGCCTTGTCGCCGATCACGACGCGACCTCGACGGCTGCTCTGCGCAGCGCCCTGTCGCACGCTGCGAGGTGAACGCCGAGCGCCTCGTCGAAGCCGGTCGTGACGGCGTCGTCCAGCAGCTGGCGGCGAATGGCCAGCTCGCTCCCGGAGACGGCACCGGCGCGCGCAGCGGCCAGGGCGTGGGCGTTCACCCGGTCGGCCGCCACCTCGTCGAGCAACTGGAGTGCGAGCGCCTCGGCGAGCTCGACCGGCGTGCCGAAGAGCACCGCCCTGCGGATCGCGGAGGCACCGGCGCCGCGCTGAGCCAGCCGATAGATGGCCATCCCCGGCCAGGTGGCTCCGCCGTCGACCGGCACCACAAGGCGCACAGCGCCGGTCGCGATGCGGTAGTCGGTGGCCAGAAGGGCGTCCAGGGCGATCCCGCCGCAGTCGCCGTCAACGACGGCGACGGTCGGAGCGGGGAGTCGTTCGAGGCGGCGGAGTGCACGTTCCCACCTGCTCACGGTCGCGACCGTCAGGCCCTCAGGCCGCTGCCCCTCGGGGCTGCCTGACACCTCGACCACCACCCGGGCTCGCGCCGCGTCGTCCTCGGCGGCGTCGCAGACGCCGTTCACCGCGGAGATCGCCTCTGCCGAGATGGGCCGACGACCGTCGATCCTCAGCAGCAGGACGTCCGGATCCGTCCGGTCGGCCTGCTCCAGCGAGGTGGCCGTGACGCTGTTCTTCATCTGCTTTCCCATCACCATTGCACCAGTGCGGTCTCGATCGTCGAACCGGGTCCCATGGTCATCAGGACGCCGTACTCGCCGGCCCGGGTGACCCCCTCCCGCAGCAACCGCTCGTAGGAGAACAGGAAGGAACCGCTCGACAGGTTTCCGAAGTCGCGCAGAACGCCGGTCGTGTGCCGCACGTCGTGGCGGGTGAGCCCCAGGTTCACCCGAACGGCGTCGATCACCTTCTTGCCACCGGAGTGCACCAGCCAGTGACTGATGTCGCTGCGGCGCAGCCCGGCGTTCCCGAGCAGGCGGTCGACGACCTGCTCCGCGTTGGCGCCCACCACGTAGGGAACGTACGGGTCCAGGTAGAAGCTGAACTTCCCCTGATCATCGTCCCAGTCGTAGCGCATCGCCTCGGCCGCCTCGGTGATCAGATGGCTCGCGAAGCCCAGGATGCGGGGGCTGCCGGGTGCCGGCGGAACGTCGGCTGACGCGTAGGCCGTGTCCGGGCCGTCGGCGACCAGGGCTATCGCGGCTGCACCGTCACCGAAGAGGCTGTTGACGACCGAAGTGCGCATGGTGCCGTCGATCACGTACGCGGCGGAGCAGGCTTCCGAGCACAGCAGCACGGCAACCTTGCCGGGGTTGGCACGGGCCCAACTCGCCGTTGCGTTGAGGGCGTTGAGACCCGCATTGCAGCCCATTCCCACCACATCCACCCGGCTGGTCCTGGGAAGGATCCCCATGTCACGAATCAGCAGGGCACTCAGTCCGGGAGTGAGGAATCCCGTGGTGGTCGTGCAGCAGAGGTAGTCGATGTCGGACAGCCCGATGCCCGCGTCGTCGAGGCAGGAGCGGATTGCCCGGGCTCCCATCTCCAGAGCGAGCCGCTTGTGCTTGTCGAGCAGTTCGCCTTGTGTCTCCGGGAGGATGGCGCCATCGGCGTCACGGGGCGGGATGGAGAGGAAGCGGCGCTCGATGGCGCTGTTGAGGAAGACCGAGCGGACCTTGGGATCAGTGATCCCGAAGATGTCGAGCAGCTCGGGCTGCGTGTACGAGGTCTCGGTGGTCGCCGTGCCGACACCCGTGATGCGGGCGACGCCCGCACCGTTCTTCGGATCGGGGCCGGCCAGGTCCAGGAGGCCGGTGCCGGTGGCCGGAAGGCTCAGGCTCGTGGTCATCGGAAGGTCCACCCCCACATCCGGGTCTTGCTGCGAACGAGTCGTACTACTGCCAACACGTGCTGAGCCCTCCCATACGTGAAGGGGCCCGCGACGGTTCGCCGCGGGCCCGGTATCGCCCTGCCCCAGCAGATCGCAGCGCCGGGGCGGCGGCCTCAGGTCCTGGCCGCCTGGTCCTTGATGAAGCACGCCAGCCGCTCGACACCGTCGGCGATCTCTGCGTGGGTCAGGTAGCTGACGGAGAGCCGGATGACCCGCTCCCCACCGCCGCGCGGGTAGAAGTAGGACATCGGGGTCCAGATCACCTCGAACTGCTCCGCCGAGCGTTCCAGCGCTGCGTTGTCGGCGTGGAACGGGACGGTCAGTGACAGGAAGAACCCGCCGCTCGGCTCGTTCCAGCGCACATCCAGCGCCACCCGTTCCTGCTCGGGGAACGCCTCGGCAAGTCGGGCCAACGTGGTCCGCATCGCGTCGCCGTAGTACGCGGCGGTCTCGACGTTCAGGTCGGCGGCCCGCCCACCGGCGGAGAGCAACATGCCGGCGACGACGGCCTGGCTGAGAGACGGGGTGTTGACCGTCACCATGCTCTTGATCTTGGTGAGCTCGGCCGCCAGGAGTCCCGACCGCCCGACGTCGTCCACCACCGGCTGGTCCGCGATGGCGTACCCCACCCGGGCGCCGGGGAACAGTGTCTTGGAGAGGGAACCCAGATGAACCACCCGCCGCGCCCGGTCGAGGGACTTCAGGGTGGGTAGTTGCTGCCCTGGGCTGACCAGCCGGTACGGGCTGTCCTCCAGGATCAGGAGGTCGTACCGGGCCGCCAGGTCGAGCAGTTCCTGCCGGGTCTCCAACGGGATGGTGGTTCCCGAGGGGTTCGAGTGGTCGGGGGTCACGTAGAAGGCCCGGGGCCGACGACCGCTTGCCCGCTCCGCGAGGATGGCCGCCTCCAGGTCCTCACAGCGGAACCCCTTGTCGCCCTCCTCGACCGGGGTGAGATTGACGTCCAGCAGGGCCGCGACACCGACGATTCCCACGTAGCACGGGCTGGACACCAGGAGGACGTCCTGCGGGTCCCGGATCAGGGCCCGCACGGCGAGGAACATGGCCTCCTGGCACCCCACCGTGACCACCACGGACTCCGCTGGGACGTCGATGCCCTCGTCCTTGCGCAACGAGTCCGCGATCAGCTCCCGGATCTGTCCGCTGGTCGGCCCGTACTGGAACAGCGAGGAGCGGATCTGCCCCGGCGAGGCGCCATTGGCCTCCAGGTGGTCCAGGTAGCGACGGAGATGGTCGAAGATCTGCTCCGTCTCGAAGAACCCGTCGTAGGGGCGACCGGGCGCGAAGGAGATCGCCTCCGGGTAGCGGTAGGTGATCTCGTTGAGGAAGTTCATGGTGTCCAGCACCGGGTCGCCGACACTCGCGTGCAGGTTCGCGGTGGGCAGAGCACCCGGATCCGGCCTGAACCACATCATCGGGCCACCGCCGGCGCGAACCCCAGGACCGGTACCAGGTGATCGACGACGGGCTTCTTGTCCCGCGTGTACAACTCGACGTAGGCGATCGCGTGCACAGCCAAGATCGGCTCCCAAGAATATCCAACGGACAACGGACGGACGGGGCGGTCGGCAATTCCGACGGGGCAGGGATCACGTGATCGCCGGATCGAACCATGCCTGTCGCCAACGGGTGCTCAGGCCCAGGAAGTTCGGCGCCGCTGGTGGTCGCGCTCGTGCACACCGCGGCAGCCCGGCCGACATCACCGGCCCTACGGCTGCACCGAATCCGGCGTGTGCATCGGCTCCACCTTCCGCTCCCGCGCCTCTTCGCGTCGGCCGAGCGCCCTGACCACGGGCGACGTCACTGCTGTAGTGATCAGGGCCATCAGGACCAAGATCGTGAACAGGGCCTTGTCGATCACCCCGAGGTCCAACCCAATGTTGAGGACTATGAGTTCGGTCAGACCTCGACAGTTCATCAGCGCGCCCAGCGACAGTGCCTCGCGCCACGGCCGTCCGCTCAGCCTCGCTGAAACGCTACCGCCACCCCATTTTCCGACCAGCGCCACCGCGAGGACAGCGCCGAGCCACAGCCATTGCACCGGGTCGGCAGCAAGCATTCCGATGTCGGTGCGCAGTCCTGTCGTCACGAAGAACAACGGCAGAAGCAGTGGTACCGCCACTGATCGCAGGCGGGCTGCAGACCGCTCGACAACGGCGGAACGCCTCGGTGTCACCACACCGAACAGGAAGGCGCCGAAAAGGGCGTGCACACCGAGGGCATCGGTCAGCAGCGCGGAGAGACATGTGCCGCAGAACAGCAGCGCCAACACGGATGCATCCTGCCCTTCGCCTCCCGACGTGGCCTGCTTCCAGCGGCTCAGCCGGGCGAGCAGCGGGCGCACCACCCGCATCATCACCGCGAAGTACGCCGCCACCATCGCTACGGTCGTCAACGATTCGGCCGGAGCGCCCCCCTTGACGAAGGCCACCA
This sequence comes from Kitasatospora sp. NPDC087861, assembly GCF_044742585.1. Classification (NCBI taxonomy): domain Bacteria; kingdom Bacillati; phylum Actinomycetota; class Actinomycetes; order Kitasatosporales; family Streptomycetaceae; genus Kitasatospora; species Kitasatospora sp. NPDC087861. The sequence goes on along the minus strand of NZ_JBIUUS010000025.1, from coordinate 65,988 downwards.
CGAGCGCGAGCAGGCACCACGCGATGATGTCGCCCACGGCGGCGCACGCCATGGCCAGACTGCCGATGGGTGTGTGGTAAAGCCCCTGATCGGTGAGGATCCGGGCAAGTACCGGAAACGCGGTGATGCTCATGGCGACGGCGACGAACAACACAAAGGCGACTTGATCAGTCCCCTGTGGAGCGAATGAGTCGAACATGGCCAGGGCGAGCAGCCCACCGAGCAACAGTGGCAGCAGGATGCTGGCTTGGCTGATGACCGCCGCAGCGCGGCCATTGCCCCGCAAGTGGCCGAGGTCGAGTTCGAGCCCGATCAGGAACATGAAGGCGAGCAGCCCCAGCTGCCCCAGAACCTCGATGTGGTCCGTGACCCCCGAAGGGAAGAGATACGACTGCGCATGAGGCCACAGCCGGCCGAGCAGAGAGGGGCCGAGCAGGATGCCCGTCACGATCTCGCCCACGACGGGAGGCTGCCCCAGCCGGCGAAGCAACGCGGCGCCGACACGACAGGCGAGGATCACAACCGGCAGTGCCAGGAGTAGACGGGGGATGACCTGTACCGACACAAACTCTCCTCGGAGCGCGGGAGCTAGGCGTTCAGTCTCGGGCGAGTTCCTCGTGCACCCCGCCGGGTGGTGCGGAGCGTGACCTCGTTGAGGAAGTTCATCGTGTCCAGGACCGGATCGGAGACGCTGCCGTGCAGGTCCGCCTTCGGTAATGTCACCGGTTCGGTCGCCGCGAGGGCCGCGGGAGAATTCTTCTGCGGCACCGGATAATCCGGCAGCATGGAGACGAGCCCTTCATACGCATGATGCGCATGGCCGTGCACGCTGCGTTCGGTCATGGAGTTCCCCCCACGCGAAACAAGTTAATGAGTGTTGGGATTCACCGACTCAGGTTCACACACGCGGATGCGTTCTGACAACCGCCGTCCAAGAGCGGCGGCCGTCCTGGCTGCAGCGCGTTCCGGTCGGACGGATGCACCGCCACTCCCTTGCCGGCTCGGCGCGAGCGCGACCGAGGTACCGATCAGACCTGTGCCGATGACGGCCGTGGTGCGAATCACGAGACATCACCCGTTCGAAAGGCCGCCGACCACAACCCGAATAGCCCGTCAAATTTCTGGACGAGCCCGGCCGGCAATACCCGACGGACCGGGAGTCCATCCGTCGAGCGGTCGCCTGCTTTATTCCCACGGGGCCATCTATTACAGTTCGAAGAATCCGGCCCTTCTTCTCCTGGCATGGGGACAGTCATGAGCAAATCAGCAAAGGTGACGGATCCGCTGGCGGATCTCTCCGTCGACTACGTAGAGATGTACGTGGAACAGCTGGAAACAGCTGTACGCACCTGGGTCGACAAATACGCCTTCACGGTGGTCGGCTCCGGCGACTTCGCCGATCACCGAAGCGTCGCGCTGCGCCACGGACGGATCACCCTGGTACTCACCGAGGCGACGTCGGACGACCATGTGGCCTCGACCTACGTCGCCTCCCACGGCGACGGTGTCGCCGACATCGCCCTGCGCACCGCGGACGTGACCGCGGCCTTTGACGCAGCGGTCACGAACGGCGCCCGCGCCCACCGCCCGCCGACCCCGCACACGGGCGACGGACCGACCGTGACGGCTGTCCTCCGCGGTTTCGGGGACGTCGTCCACACACTCGTCCAGCGCGCTCCCGGGGAGGGGCCGGGGCTGCCCGCCGGCTTCTCCCCGACGCCGCAGACCGGCGATGACCCGACCGGCGACGTGGGCCTGCTCGACGTCGATCACATCGCGGTGTGCCTGAACACCGGCGATCTCGACCCCACGGTCGACTACTACCTGGCGGCCCTCGGGTTCCGGTGCATCTTCGAGGAGCGCATCGTCGTCGGCAGGCAGGCCATGGAGTCGAAGGTGGTGCAGAGCCCTTCGGGCTCGGTGACCCTGACGCTCATCCAGCCCGACCCTTCGGCAGACCCGGGACAGATCGACGAGTTCCTCAAGGCCCACCAGGGGTCCGGCGTCCAGCACCTCGCCTTCTCCTCGCCGGACGCGGTCCGTTCGGTACGGGCCCTGACCGGCCGGGGCGTTGGCTTCCTCACCACTCCCCCGGCCTACTACGACCTCCTGGGCGAGCGGATCGACCTGAGCGAGTCCAGGTTGGACGACCTTCGGGCGACGAACGTGCTCGCCGACGAGGACCACGGCGGCCAGCTCTTCCAGATCTTCACGGCGTCGACCCACCTGCGGCACACACTGTTCTTCGAGGTCATCGAGCGCCAGGGCGCCGAGACCTTCGGCAGCGCGAACATCAAGGCACTCTACGAGGCCGTGGAGCTGGAGAGGACGGGGCAGCGTGGGCTACGGCGATGAGGTTTCGGCCGAAACGGCCCACTGCCTGGCCGACTTCGAACGCGCCGCCGCTTCGGCCCTGCCCGCCGACGTATGGGACTTCGTGGCCGGAGGAAGCGGCGCTGAGACCACGCTCGATGCCAACCGCACCGCGCTGGACCGCGTCTTCCTCGTCCCCCGGGTGCTCAGGGACGTGTCGCAGTGCACGGCGGATTCCACTCTGCTCGGTCGGCCCGTCCCCATGCCGGTTGCCATCGCGCCCGTCGCCTACCAGCAACTGGTCCACCCCGATGGCGAGTTGGCCGCCGCCCGCGCGGCCAAGGCGGCCGGAGTGCCGTTCACCGTGAGCACGCTGAGCAGTGTCCCGATCGAAGAGATCACGGCGATCGGCGGAACGGTCTGGTTCCAGCTCTACTGGCTCCGGGATGCCGCGCAGTCCCTGGAACTCGTCCGCAGAGCCGAGGACGCCGGCTGCCAGGCGATCATGCTCACCGTCGACGTGCCGTGGATGGGGCGCCGGCTGCGCGACATGCGCAACCGTTTCGCACTGCCCGGCCATGTGCGGGCGGCCAATGTCAGCACCGGCTCGACCGCGCACCAACGGCACGCCGATACCTCCGCGGTGGCCGTCCACACCGGCCAGGCATTCTCTTCCGCGATGACGTGGTCGTCGTTGGCGGCCCTACGGAAGCAGACCCGGCTTCCACTGCTGCTCAAGGGCGTCCTGGCAGCCGAGGACGCGCTGCGGGCGGCCGAGTTGGGGGTCGACGCAGTCGTGGTCTCCAACCACGGTGGCCGCCAGCTCGACGGCGCCGTACCCAGCATCGATGCGTTGCCGGAGGTCGCGGCGGCCGCGGGGGACGGATGCGAGGTGCTGCTGGACAGCGGCATCCGCAGCGGCACTGACGTGCTCAGGGCGCTCGCTCTCGGGGCGTCGGGTGTCCTGGTGGGCCGTCCGCTGATCTGGGGCCTGGCTGCGGCCGGAGAGGCCGGCGCACGTCGGGTACTCGACCTGCTGGCCGACGAACTCCGCGACGCCCTCGGCTTGTCGGGCTGCGACGGTGTCGCCGCGGTCAGGCAGCTTCGTGCCTTCGTCTCTGCCTGACGACCATACGTCGCCGAAGTCCCTCCACCGCCTGGTAGGAGGACTTCGGCGACGTCACCGCCTTGCGTCCCCGACCAACTGACCGTTTTCGACGCTTGGACGCGGCAACGGCGGACTATGCGGTTTCGGCCTCCCTGCGCCCCAGCCGAAGGGCCAGCTCCGACCACATCCCCGCGTACTCGTCGGCCAGATAGGCCACGATCCCGCTGCAGTGGGGCGGTACGTTGTCGATGATCCGCTGCCACTCCTTCGCGTTGATCGTGTGGAGGTTGAGCAGCCGCAGCAGGGTGCGTCCGGTCTCGCTCAGCCGCAGCGCCGGATCCGCTTTGAGCCGTTCCACAACGACGCTGGGATCCTGCGCCGACGGCCTGCCAGGCACCGCCGCGAAGCCGATACCGCGCGGTGGTGCCAAGGCTCCCACCTCGAGGTTCGCGGGTTCCGGTTCCCTGCCGTGTCTGCTGGGCAGCGGATCCTCTCCTCGGCGGAGCCGGCTTCTTACATCACGGGCCGTCTCGGGGGATATGCCGGCCATGCGGGCGATCTGACGTAACGACAGGTTGGGGTTGTCAGTGATGAGTTCTCCGGCGATCCTGCGTCCTGCAGCGGCGTCGATCGGGCGGACCCGGCCGTCCTGGCCGATCCTGCTCTCCTCGGCGGCGGACGCACCCGGAAGCCCCTTGCGCATGTCGGCCACCGTGCCGGGGGCGATACCGGTGACCGATGCGATCATCCGGTCCGACCACTGCGGATGCGAGGTGATGATCCGCGCGGCCGCCCGTTTACGGTCGGCCTTCGACAAGGGGAGGCCGTGCTTGGTGTTGGACTCGACTGCCAGCACGAACGCGTCGGCCTCGTTGCCCTCGAAGAAGCTGACGGCGACCCTGTCCTGCCCGCGCAGTTCAGCCGCTCGCACACGATGGAGACCATCGATGACGCGCATCGTCGGACGGTGCACGAGGATGGGCGGAAGCGGAGACTGCACCGCGGAGAGCGCCTCCACGTGGTCCGGGTCCTCCCCCGAGGTCCGCGGTGAGTCGACTGTGGACAGCAAGCTGATCTCCACTTCGACGACCGCCTGCTGATCGATGTGTTCCTGCTCGCGCTCCAACGCCATCTCCCTCATGATCTGATTTCCTGTACACGGATCTGTGAAAGGCACTCAGAAGATCCCCCGATGGATCAGGCATGCGTTCCGTTCCGTAACATGAACTAGGAAACGCCGTCATATCGGACAGTCACGTCGGGTCGACTCGCGACCTTGACGACCGCCGCGTCACGCCTTTGGCGCCACCACGTGCGCGAGCGGAAGCTCGACAGGCATTCGGGAACCAGTCACCCGAATCTACGTGGAAAACCGGGGCCATACAGGACGCCGTCTCGCTGCCGGTCGCTTGCACCCGGCATTCGTGAATCCCGTCGCACTGGCATCGTGCTGAACTAAAGAATCTTGCCTGCAGCCAAGGCCATTCGGCTCCCCCCGTCACAGCATCACGCCCCGACACGCGGTCACGCGATCGTAACACCCTTACACGAATAGAGGCACTCACCTATCGTCGAATGACCAGTACTCAAGCCGCAGATCGTGATCTTGCTACTCGGGGCCGGCGCGGAGACGGGTGCGGCCACCGTTGATCATCGTGACTTGTGTGGAGTAACGATGAGACGGTGGCCGCAGGTCACAGGCTGTCGACGAGACTGGCGACGCCGCCGAGCGGGGACACACGGGCGGTGGACCGGGAGCAGTACCTCCCCCCGCTCCTGGACGAGCGACCCATATCGCTGCCTGGCAGCTGGACTCGGCGAGGACACCGTCTTCGCGACCGAGCCGGAATTGGCCCGTACGGTGATCGAACGGTATCCCAAACGTGAAGATCACGATCTACAGCTGGAGTACTTACGTGATGGGGAAATCGAAATAGGTGTCCGGATAGGGTTCGTTGTCGAGCGTGTAATGCCACCACTCGCACTCGTACGCGCTGAAACCACAGGTCTCCATGATGGACCGCAGGTGCTGACGGTTCCGCGCTTCGACGGACGTGATCCCTTGTGCGCCATGGTGCGAGACGGGATCCATCAGGTCATGGTCGCCGCCCATGGAGACGAGTTCACCCGTGGCCAGGTCATAGAGCGTGAGGTCGACGGTGCTGCCCCGGCTGTGGCCCGACCTGGCGGCCACATATCCCTTCTCGAACATCTCGGCCCTGCCGATATTGGGATAGTGCCGCGACTTCGTCCGGCCGTCCTCCGGCTGCTGCGACCAGTGCAGGAAGCAGTCGACGGCGCGCTGCGGGCGATAGCCGTCCCAGAGCAGCAGGCCGAACCCCAGTGATGCGGCCTGCTCCTGCGCCCGCTCCAGAGCCGTGCACAGAGCCCTCGTACCGACGACTCGATTGGCCAGATATCCGTCCACCGGTTTGCCGGTGAAGTTGTCCCACGTGGCGTACTTGGCATCCCAGCGTATTCCGGACACCACGTCGTCCACGAAGACGAAGCCGTCCATCATCGACGTCATCGAATCTTCCCCGTCAAGGCGAGGGAGACGGCCCGGTCGATCACCTCGGAGAGCGGAATGCCCGCGGCCGCCATCATTCTCGGATAACGGCTGTACGAGGTCATTCCGGGGAAGGTATTGACCTCGTTGAGGACTACTTGTCCGTCCTCCTTGAGGAACATGTCCACCCGCGCAAGACCGCTGCACCCCAAGGCGCGGTACACGGCCTTGGCCGCCTCCTGGACGAGCAGCCGTGACTTTTCGGGGATGTCGGCGGGAACGACTGCCACGGAGTTCTCGGAACCGGTCTCGGGGGAGTCTTCCTGATGGATCCTGAAGAATCCGTGCGAGAGCGCAATCCGGTCCACTTCTCCCGCGACGAGATCCGCCCCGTTCCCGAGGATGGCGCAGCCGATCTCGCTGCCGACGACAGCCTCTTCGATCAGCGCCTTCGAGTCGTATTGCCGTGCCGTTTCCACCGCGCTCGGAAGTTCCTCTTCCCGGGACACCTTGGTGACGCCGAAGGACGATCCCGATCGGGCCGGCTTCACGAAGACCGGATAGGTGAGCTTGGCGGGATCGATGGTCTCGTCCGCCGTGACGGTCCAGAAGTTCGGCGTGGCGATTCCGGCGCTTCTGGCGACGACATAGGCAAGGGACTTGTCCATGCACAGAGCGGAACTCTGGACGTCGCAGCCGATGTAGGGGATTCCGGAGAGTTCCAGCAGGCCCTGCATCGCGCCGTCCTCTCCGAGTCTGCCGTGCAGCACGGGCAGCACGACGTCCAGACGGATCGTTCCGTAGCACCCCTGCTCCAGAGTGAGCAGTCCGTGCACGTCGCTGCCCGGCGACAGCACGACGGGGCGGCAGTTGCCGTTCTCCCACTCCCCGTCAGGCCCGTCGCAGAGCTTCCAGGCTCCGCTCTTCGTGATCCCGATGTAGAAGGGTTCGTACTTCTCGAGATCCAGGTTCCGGGCCACCTCTCGCGCGGACTTGACGGAGACGAGGTGCTCCTCGGAACGGCCCCCGAAGATGATGCCGACCTTCAACCTAGCCATGCTGACTCCTGCTTTCGAATGCCAGGCAGTTGGTGAGAGAGTTCTCCACGGTGTCGCGCAGAGCGTGATCCGTGTAGTAGGCGGTGTGCGGACTGATGAGCGCGTTCGGCAGCTCCTGCAGCCGCAACAGCGCTTTGCTTTCCACGGGTTTGTCCCGGCAGTCGGCGTAGAAGATGCCTTCCTCGCCTTCGACGACATCCAGCGCCGCGCCGCCCAGCCTGCCGCTTTCCAGTTCCTGCAGCAGGGCCTCGGTGTCGATGAGCCCACCACGTCCGGTGTTGACGATCAGCGCGCCGTCCTTCATCTGCGCCAGACGTTGCCCGTTCAGCAGATGGTGCGTGGCCACGGTGAGCGGCACATGCAGCGTGACCAGGTCGCTCCGCCGCAGCAATTCATCGAGCGAGACGTCCTCGACAGTGGCACCGGGGTGGTCCACCGGACGATTGTCATGGGCCAGGATGTGGCAACCGAAACCCCGCAACCGCTCCAGGACCGCCGCGCCGATACGACCCATCCCGATCACGCCGACAGTCAGATCGCGCAGCTCCTTCCCGCGCACATCACTCAGTCGGTAGTCGTGCGCGTCGGTGCGACGGACGATGGCTTTCGCATCCCGTACCGCCATCAACATGAGCATCAGCGTGTAGTCGGCCACGCTGTCCGGCGAGTAGGAGACGTTTTCGACAGAGATGCCGATGCTGTCCGCGTATTCCACGTCGATGTGGTTGTACCCGATGCTCCGCGTGGAGATGTAGCCCACGCCGACTCCACCGAGGGCACGCAGCGTGGCACGGGTGACGGGAGTCTTGTGGCCGACGCTGATGCACCGGCTGCCGGAGGCCAATTCACTATTGGCTTCGGACACCGGTGCGTCGGTGACGGCCGGCTGCACACCGAAGCCGGGCGCCAGCTCGCGGAACAGAACAGCTTCGTCCGGTCCGCACCCGTACATGGTGATACGGGTCCTTTCGCTGTGGGTCATGCCTCCAGTCAAGGCGGCATGAGGTATCCGGAGCGTATGTGGTTTTCGATATGCCCGTGATACGTCCCACTCCCTTGACTGGAGGCATGACTTACCTATCACCAGGCACGGCCTCCAGGGAATCGGCGTGATCCCTCTCAGCCTCGGCGAGATCGCCGAAATCGTTGGCGGAAAGGCCGAGGGCGACAGCTCCGTGACCGTGACCGCGCCGGCCGTGCTCGACAGCCGACAGGCCGAGCCGGGCGGCCTCTTCGTCGCCTTCGCCGGCCAGCATGCCGACGGCCATGACTACGCGGAACAGGCCGGGTTGGCCGGTGCGGTGGCCGTGCTCGGCTCCCGGCCCACGCCGCTGCCCACCGTCGTCGTCGAGGACGTCCAGACCGCGCTGCAGATGCTCGCTGCCCATGTCGTGGCCCGGCTGCGCGACAGACTGACCGTCGTCGGGGTGACCGGCTCGCAGGGCAAGACCGGCACCAAGGACCTGCTGGCGGCCGTGCTTTCGGGCGCCGGGCCGACGGTCGCCACGACCGGCTCACTCAACAACGAGCTCGGTGTGCCGCTCACCATGCTGCGCGCCCAGGCGGCCACCCGGTTCCTCGTCCTGGAGATGGGAGCCCGCCACGTCGGCGACATCGCCAAGCTCACCGGCCTGGTCGCGCCCGACATCGCCGTCGTCCTCAACGTCGGCCTGGCCCACCTCGGCGAGTTCGGGTCGCGCGCCGCCATCGCCAGGACCAAGGGCGAACTGGTACAGGGGCTTGCGCCCGGCGGAACCGCGATCCTCAACGCCGACGATCCCGGAGTGGCCGCGATGCGCGCGCTCACCGACGGTCCGGTTCTGACCTTCGGCCGGGCGGCCCACGCCGACGTACGGGCACTCGACCTGACCCTCGACCGGCTCGGCCGGCCGTCCTGCACGCTGCGGACCGTCGCCACCTCGGCTCACGTTGCGCTGCCACTCGTCGGGGCCCACCAAGCCCTCAACGCTTCGGCTGCCGCGGCGGCAGCACTTGCGGCCGGGGTTCCCCTCGACCTGGCCACGGCGGCGCTGACCACCGCCTCGCTGTCGCCGTGGCGGATGGAGTCGCGCGACCTCGCCTGCGGGGCAACGCTGATCAACGACTCCTACAACGCCAACCCGGACTCGACCCGCGCCGCCCTGGACGCACTGGCGGCCATCGAGTGCAGGCGCCGCATCGCCGTACTCGGCGAAATGCTCGAACTCGGCGACGACAGCGAGGCGGAGCACCGCGCCGTCGGGGCGTACGCCGCCGCCGGGGCCGACGTGGTGGTCGCCGTCGGTGAGGGAGCCCGGCCGATCGCCGACGGTGCGGGAGAGCGGTCAGTGGTCCTCACCGACAACGACGCGGCCGTCGACTGGCTGCGCGACCGCCTCGCCGCCGGTGATGTGGTACTGGTCAAGGCATCCCGCGGGGCGCGCCTCGACCAAGTCGCCGCCGCGCTCGCGTAGTCGGCCGTACGGCTCAGCGTCCGCGCCGCCTCATGTAGAGGTCGAAGACTCGGTAGACCATCGGTCGCAGCGGCAGGTCCCACTCGCCGACGTACCGCACCGCCCGGCCGCCGGTGCCGACCTTGAACTGGACGAGGCCGACGTGCGGGTCGTCGGCGTCGAGGGTGGGAGTGATGCCGCGCAGGTCGTAGACGTCGCAGCCGGCCGCGAGCGCGTCGCGGATCATCGCCCACTGACAGGCGTTGGAGCCGCGCACCTCGCGCTTCGCGGTGGCGGAGGCGCCATAGGAGTACACCGCGTGGGCCCCGACGCGGACCAGGACAGTGGCGGCGACCAAGTCGCCCTGGTGGTGGGCCAGGTAGAGCTTGATCCGCTCGGGGTCCTCGGCGCTCAGCACCGCGAACATGGTCTCGAAGTAGCGCAGCGGCCGGGGGGTGAAGTGGTCGCGCTCGGCGGTGTGGACGTAGAGGTCGTGAAACGCCTTCAGGCCTTCCGGCCCCCCGTCGCCGACCGTGACCTCGACGCCCTCCTTGGCCGCCTTCTTGATGTTGCGGCGCCACTGCTGGTTCATGCCCCTGAACAGCTCGTCCTCGGTCCTGCCCGCCAGCGGGACCACGTACTTGAACTGCGGATGCCCGACCCCGAACCCGTCCAGCGGGTTCTGCGGCAGCCAGCCCGCGTCCTTGAGCCTGCTGCTCACGCGGGCGCCGACCGGGTCGCCCCCCTGTCCTGGCATGTCGGTCAACCGCCGGATGTCCGGGTCGGCGATGCCCTCCTTGACCTGGGCGGCGCTCCAGTAGTCCGTTTCCACCGGCGGGCCGAGCCGGATCGCGAACGCGCCGTGCTCCTTGAGATACGCCGCCAGCGGATCGAGCCACGCACCGATCTCACCACTCCAGTCGATGACCGGACCCTCGGGTAGATACGCCAGCGTGAAACGGTCGAGCCGCGGCACCGGGCGGTGCAGGACGAGCCCGGCACCGACCAGGCGCTGACCGTCGAACCAGCCGAGGGACTCGCTGCGCCACTCGGTCTTGACGCGACCCCACGCCGGGGTCTGCAGAAAGCTGACCGACCGCTGGGCCCGCACGAACGCCAGATGCTCGGCGGCGCTGATCGGCCTGACGACCGGATTCCCGACTGCTGCTGTCCCGGCTGCAGTTCGACCTGGTGCGCTGGAGAAGTTGTAGGACATGTCGCCAGTCAATCTCGTGGGGTGTTGCCCGGGCGTATGCGATTCTCGATACGCCGACGATATGTCACCACCCGGCGGCTCACGGCGTTACCAGCTGATTCTGGCCGCCACCGGCCGGTGGTCACTGCCCGTGGCCGGCAACAGCCACGCACTCCTCGGGTCCACACCGCGGACCAGGATCTGGTCGATCCGCACCACCGGGAACTCCGCCGGCCAGCTGAAGCCGAACCCGTCCCCAGCCACGTCCTGGGCCGAACGCAGCTGCGAGGCGAGGCCGTCGAACGCACGGTCGTCCATGGTGCCGTTGAAGTCACCGAGCACCAGCACCCGCTCGCTGCGCTCGGCGGCGACTGCCCGGGCGAGCTTCGTCGCGCCGCCGTCCCGCGTCTCCGTCCAGAAACCGCCCCTGGGCATCACCCTTACGGAACCCAGATGCGCCACGTACACCGCCAGCGGCCCCTTCTGGGTGGCCACCGTGGTGCGCAGCGCACGAGTCGGCTCCACCGGGACGTCCTCGGGCCGCGGCTTCTCGGCCGACGGCCCGTCCGTGCCCCACAGGACGTCGACCGGCCGGGTGTCGGACAGCGGCAGCTTGCTCCACAGCCCGACCGTGTCCTGCACGGTGTGGTACGGGTACGCCTTCGCCAGCTCCGTCTCGTACGTACCCGTGGCCTGGTCGGCCAGCTCCTCGAGCGCCAGCACATCCGCGCCGGAGGCGGCCAGGTCACGGGCGGTGCCGGCCGGATCACGGTTCTCGGCGGACACGTTGTGGCTGACCACCGTGAGATCGCCGCCCTGGTGGGACTTGTCGACGAGCAGCCCGCCGAAGAGGTTCAGCCACACGGTGACCGGCAACAGCAGCGCGACGACCGCGGAGGCGGAGCGGCGCCACAGCGCCCCGGCAAGCAGCACCGGGACCAACAGACCGAACCACGGCAGAAAGGTGTCCACCAGACTGCCCAGACCGGCCCAGTCCGTGAGGTACCCGTGCAGCAGCAGAAGCAGGCCGAGCAGCAGCGCACACGCCGTGAGTACCGGGCCGCGCTTCCACGGGCCCGGCCGTGAGCCGCCCGCAGGCCGAGTTCCTTCGTCGTCAGCCGCCGGGCTGCACTGCCCGGTCTCGGCCGTGTTCACCTGTGTCATCGTCTGCTCTCGCTCCCGACACGTGAGGAGACGCCGTCCCGGAGGCCACCCAACGGGCAGCCTCCGGGTCGTCGTTCGTGCTGAGGGCTGGGTTCGAGACATGCCACAAGAGAAGACGACCGGACGTTGCCGGCACGTATCCGATTTTCGACACGCGGACGATATGTGCCGGCCCCTAGCCTTGATGCTGCCGGCGGAGCTACGACCAGTGCCATTCGGCCTGGTCGAGCAGATGACCGGACTTAACTCCCTTGCGCGAGCACCATTCCTCGAACTCGGCGATCTGCTGGAGCTGGTAGGAGTCCTCGTTGTAGCTGGTGGCCATGACATGGCCGAGCCAGCTCTCCTCACCCATGGCGTAGATGTACACCTCTTCGGCCCCCAGCTCGGTGACGATCGCGCTCGCCTGCTCCGCGTTGGAGCCGGACAGTTTGCGGGTCTGGCTCATCTTCTTCGGGATCGGCGTGGTGAACAGCGGCTGGTACTTCCAGTTCATCGGCGCACCGTCGCACTCCATGCCGAGGAACGCGATGTCGACCGGTCCGAGATGCCGGCGGACGTAGCGGTAGAGGACCGGATCAAGGCCGGAGGAGTCCGCTCCCACGTAGACGGACTTCCCGCCGAGACGGATCCAGTAGGTCGCCTTGGCACGGATGTCGAGATCGGCGTGCTCCCCGAAGAACGGAGTGGCGACGATCTTCCCGCCGGGGAAGGCCACCTCGTCGAAGTCGTCCACCTCGATGACGGGGAGCCCGAGGCACCTCAGGAAGAGCGCCAGCGACGGGTCGCACAGATTGCCGCGCGAGCTCCTCGGCACGACGAACGTGCCGACCCGGCCACGCAGTTGGAGCAGGGTCTCGGACACGAGATGGTCGGAATGCCCGTGAGTGACGAGGACGTAGTCGATGTGGTCGGGCAGGTCGTCATAGGTGTACCGGCCGGTCGCGCTGGTGTCGGCGCTGATGAACGGGTCCGTGAGGATCGACACCTCGGGCGTCTGCAGGAGGAGGCAGGCATGCCCCAGGTAACGGATCCTGGCTCCGGCCGTGACGTGGCGGTCGGCGGCCAGCCCTGGCTCCGCGAGCAGCAAGCGGGACAGTTGGGCGGCTTCCGCGTCGCCGAGTTCCAGCGCCTCGCGGAGCGCGGCCAAGGTGGTGGGCCGGATCCTGGAGCGGAACAGCTCCTCGATGCCGGGGTGCCGGAAGGGGATGTCCAGCTCCAGCACGTCGGGCGAGGGCAGCCGTGGGGTGCTCATCACGAACGGCCGCTCGATGCCTGACTCCACCGAGAGCTGAACCGACTGGCGGTCCTCGGTGTAAGCCTTGCTCTGGTAGACGAGCGGCTCCAGGAAGTGCAGCGAAGCCTCGTTGCCGGTGTCATAGGCGACTTCCACCAGGCCCGCCAGCTCGGGAGGGAGCTTCGGGTAGAGCGGCCTGAGGTCGTAGCCGGTCGCCTCCTCCCGGACGATCTTCTCGGCCTCCGCGATCGCATGGGCGAACCGGATGATGTCCGCGCTGTCGCGCCGGATGGCCGCCAGCAGCGCCTCGACCTCGCCCTTCCGCTTCTCCTCGATGCCGACGAAGAATCCGCCGCGGAACTTCGGATCGCGGCTGCCCGAGAAATGCCAGTCCGGGGTCTGCAGGTAGGACTCCAGCATCGGGATCTGCCGGAAGGCGAGGTACATGGCGCCAGTTACGGGGGCCATCGTGTACAGCTGGGCGTAGAACCGGTCGACCAATGGCTCGATGATGGTGTCGGACCGGAGAAAGAGCCGTTCCTCAGTCACCTCTGCTCCTCACGATCGAATGATTACAGGGCTGCGGGCGGGCGAGGCAACCACTTCATTCCGTCGGGCGAGACCGCCAGCCCGCCCGGGAACATCGGTTCCCCGGGCGCGGCCGCCCCCTCGCCCCCTGCCACGAACGCCTCGTCGCCGGACGACACTCCGGTGGCCAGATCCACGAACGACTCCGGTTCCGGGTGCTCGTCGCCGGTCATCGCGTGGAACGCCGCGAGGAACTCGGAGAACGCCCCGAACTCGCGGCGGTACCGCGCCTCGAACTCCGTCAGGGCGGTCTCCTCGTCCAGATCGCCCGCGAGGACGCTGTTGATCGAACGGGCGGCCAACAGGGCGCTGTAGGTCGCGAGATGAACGCCGCTGGAGAACAGCGGGTCGACGGAACACGCGGCGTCTCCCACCAGGATCATCCCCGGACGCCGGAACGTCGTCTGGTGGTAGACGAAGTCCTCGCGGATTCGCAGCTTCCCGTACTTGCCGGCCGTCACCCGCATCCCCTCCGAGAGCAGGTCCGAGATGGTCGGGCATTCGGCGATCAGGGCCTTGAACGCCTCCTCCCGGTCGTCCGGGAGCTTCTCGGCCACCTCCCCGCGCACCACCGCACCCACGCTGGTGAGCCCGCCGAACAGCGGGACGTACCAGAACCAGCCCTTGTCGAAGGTCACGCTCAAGGCGTCACCCGCATGCGGTTCCGGCAGCCGCTTGCAGCCGTTCCCGAAGTAGCCGGACAGCGCCAGACCGCGGAAGGACTCCGCATGGTCGCGAGTGCCGCCGACGCTGGAGAACAGCGGGCTCTCATGGCCTGACGCGTCGACCACGAAACGTGCGCCGACCTCGTGCTCGCCGCCGTCAGGGTCGAGATACCGCAGGCCGGTGACCCGATCGCCCTCCTCGACCACTGCGGTGACCGAGCACCCTTCACGAACCACCACGCCCTTGCGCTTGGCGTTGTTCAGCAGGATCTCGTCGAACCGCGCCCGATCCGCCTGGTAGGCGAATGACGTCGAGCCGGTCAATCGCGATGACGCCTCGAAGGAGAAGGCCCACGGCTCCGGCCGAGCGCCCCACTGGAACGTCGCACCCCGCTTCACCGGGAAATCCGTCTCCGCCAGTTCATCGGTGACGCCGAGCATCCGGCACACCCCGTGAACGGTGGACGGAAGCAACGACTCACCGACCTGGTACCGCGGAAAGACCTCTTTCTCCACCAGGAGCACCCGGTGGCCCTGCATGGCCACCAAGGAGGCCGCGGTCGAACCCGCCGGCCCACCCCCCGCGACCACCACGTCGAACGCTTCCGCCGACATCTCTCACCGTCCCTCGATTGATCGCTGATCCGTCGTGGCGTCCGCTACCAGGTGAGCGGCAACCGATCCGGGCTGTCTATGAACGCGTTGCGGAACTTCACTTCCTCCGCGGGCACGGCCAGGCTCAGTCCGGGGAACCGCCGCCACAGGGCCTGATAGGCGATGCGGAGCACCGCCCTTGCCACTGCGGCGCCTACGCAGTGATGGATACCGTGCCCGAATCCGACATGCGGGAGTGGTTCGCGGTTCGCGTCGAGGAGATGGGGATCCGGCGTCAACCCCTCGTCCCGGTTGGCCATGAGAATCGAGCAGAGGACGTATTCCCCCGCCTTGATCAGCTGCCCGCCGACGACGACATCCCTGACGGCCATTCGCGGAGTCGGCTGCTGCACGGCCGAAAGGAAGCGCAGCAGTTCGTTCACCACGCGGTCGGCCTCCTCGCGGGAGGCGAAGAGCAACTGCCTCTGGTCGGGATGGTCGAGCAGCGCGAGGACCCCGAAGCCGATCATCCCCGCGACGCTCTCGACGCCGCCGAGGATCAGCGCCGTGCAGACGCCCTTCAATTCCTCGTCGCCGATCCGCTCGCCGTGCTCGCGCACCAGCATGCCGAGGAACCCCTCGTCGGGCGCCTTCCGCTGCCGGGTGATGAGAGCGTTCAGGTACCGATTGAACGCCGCGCTGTCCGCCGCCCGGGCCTTGTACCCGCGGCTGAGGTCGACGTTCTGCCTGACGCGGCGGATGAACTCGTTTCGGTCGTCGCGCGGAACCCCGAGCAGCTCGCACAGGGCCTCGCCGCCGACCGGGTCGGCGAACAGTACCTGGAGATCCGCGGGCGGTCCCGCGGCCTCCATCGCATCGAGGTGCTCTTCGATGATGCCCTCGATCGTGGGCTCGAGCCTGCGGATCCGTCGGACCGTGAACTCGGGCGTCAGCATCCGCCGCAGCCGCGTGTGTTCGGGCGGATCGTAGATCGAGAGCTGTCCGGCCAGCTCCGGCGGGACCGGCACCCCTTCGCCGCTGAGCGGTTCCGCCTCGGTCAGCCGGAGCCGCGTCGTGAAGTTCTCGTGATCACCGAGGATCTCGCGCACCACGTCGTAGCCCATGGCCTGCCAGACGTAGTCCGTGCTCATCTGATCGGACGCGTTCCCCGCGATCCGGATCAGCGGGCCGTGCGCCCTGAGGGCGAACATGTCCTCGTGCGGATCGTAGAGCGTCCTCCTCATGTAGTTCGCCGTCGGTCGCACGATCGGCGCGGCCTCATCCACGGTAGGGCATCCACTTCATCCCGTCGGGCGAGGCCACCAGCCCGCCCGGGAACACCGGCTCCTCGGGCGCGGCGTCCTCACCGAGCACCGCCCTCATCTGGACCTGGCCGCCCTCCTGCATCACCTGCCTGACCACGTGCGACGTGAACATCGGCACCATGTCCCCGTCACCGCCGGCGGCCATGTCGTCGACGGCCGCGGCGAACTCGGCGCTGTGCTTGGCGATCCTGGCCTCGAGCGCCGCCTCGCCGGACGACACCCCGCCGACCAGATCCACGAACGATTCCAACTCCGTGTGCTTGTTGTTCGTGACCTTCTTGGCGTGCCAGAAGTACGACTCCTCGTTCACGTTCATCTCGTAGAACGACACGAGGAACTCGTAGAACACCCCGTACTCGCGGCGGTACCGGGCCTCGAACTCGTTCAAGGCGGTCTTCTCGTCCAGGTCGCCCGCGAGAATGCTGTTGATCGAACGGGCGGCGAGCAGGGCGCTGTAGGTTGCCAGATGAACGCCGGAGGAGAATACCGGGTCGACGAAACACGCGGCGTCGCCCACGAGGATCATTCCCGGGCGCCAGAACGTCGTCTGGAGGTATGAGTAGTCCTTTCGAACCCTCAGTTCCCCGTAGTTCCCGGTCGTCACCCGATGCGCGTCCGACAGGTATTCCGAGATCAGCGGACATTCAGCGATCAGGGCTTTGTAGGCCGCTTCCCGGTCCCCCTGGACCTTCTCGGCCATCTCCCTGCGGACCACCGCTCCCACGCTGGTGAGCGTATCGCTCAGCGGAATGTACCAGAACCAGCCGCTGTCGAAGGCGACGCTCAGGATGTTTCCCGAATAGGGCTCCGGGAGCCGTTTGCCGTTCTCGAAGTAGCCGAACAGCGCCAGGCTTCGGAAGAACTCCGAATAGTCGCGAGTGCCGCCGACACTGGAGAACAGCCGGCTCTTGTTGCCTGACGCGTCGATCACGAAACGTGCGCTGACCTCGTGCTCACCGCCGTCGGAGTCGGTGTACCGCAGGCCGGTGACCCGGTCGCCCTCCTCCACGACTTCGGTGACCGAGCATCCCTCACGGACCGTCACGCCCTTGCGCTTGGCGTTGTTCAGCAGGATCTCGTCGAACCGCGCCCGCTCCACCTGATAGGCGAACGAGGTCCGCCCGGTCATCCGCGGGGACACGGCGAAGGAGAACGTCCACGGTTCCGGCCTGGCCCCCCACCGGAAAGTACCGCCGCGCTTCACCGGGAAATTCGCCGCCGCGAGTTCCTCGGTGACACCAAGCATTCGGCACACCCCGTGAACGGTGGACGGAAGCAGCGACTCGCCGATCTGATACCGCGGGAAGACCTCTTTCTCCAGCAGCAATACTCGGTGGCCCTGAATGGCTACCAGGGAAGCCACGGTCGAGCCCGCCGGCCCGCCACCCGCCACCACCACGTCGAACGTTTCCACCGACATCTCCCACCGTCCCTCAATTGAGTTCTTTGCGATTGTCCAGTGCGATGGATCGCCGCTCAAGCCGTCCAACCGGTCACCACGCGACCATCAGACTGCTGAGTCCATATGCGGGGGTGCTCAGCCGGAACGCGGTCGCCCCGGCGGGATCCGCCAGCCGCAGCTCGGGAAAGCGTCGCCACAGCGCGGTATAGGCGATGCGCAGTTCGAGGCGGGCGAGCGCGGCTCCCAGGCAATGGTGCACACCGTGCCCGAACGCGACATGAGGCACGGGCTCTCGGGTGACGTCGAGGCGATCCGCGTCCGGCAGCAGGGCGGGGTCGCGGTTGGCCGTCGGGAGAGAACAGAGGACCGTCTCCCCTGCCTTGATCACCTGGTCGCCGACGGCGGTGTCCTCGATGGCGGTCCGGGGCGTCGGAGCATAGGGGACCGTCAGGTACCGGATCAGCTCGTCGACCGCCCGGTCCGCCGACTGCACGTCACCCCGCAGCGCGGCGATCTGCTCAGGGTTCCGCAGCAGCGCCAGCACGCCCAGGCCGATCATGCCGGAGATGTTGTCGTCTCCGGCCAGCATCATCTGCACGCAGACACCCCTCAGCTCCTCGTCGGTCACCGAGTCGCCGTGTTCGGCGGCGACCGTACCGATGAGCCCGCTGCCGGGATCCTTCCGTTCCCTGCCGACCATGGTCACCAGGTAGCGGGAGAACGCCTCGCCCGCGGCCGCCCGCTTCCGATCGCTGAGCGAAGCGTCGAGATGCCGGTGGCAGAGTTGGAGGAACCTGGCGCGGTCGTCTCGCGGTACCCCGAGCAGCTCGCACAGCACGGGGCCGGGTACCTCGTCGGCGAACATCTCGACCAGGTCCGAGGGGGACCCCTCCCGCTCCATCGCGTCGAGGCGTTCCGTCACGATCTGTTCGATGTACGGGGCGATCCGCCGGATCTGGCGCTGGGTGAACCCCGGGGCCAGCAGACGCCGGAGCCGGGTGTGCTCCGGCGGGTCGTAGTCCATCAGGTTGCCGACCAGCTCACGCGGCCGGAAGACGCCCTTTCCGCCGATCTCGTCATTCCGGTCGAAACGGCGGCGCGTACTGAATCGGGTGTGATCGCCGAGGACTTGCCGGACGACTGCGTGTCCGGTGGCCAACCAGGTGGTTGTCGCCTCCGCTCCGGATCCGATCGTGATCCTCGTGAGCGTTCCGGCGGCGCGCAGCTCGTCGGCCGGGTCGAAGCCCTGCCGACGTGTGTGTATCGGAGGCGTGTTGTCACCACTCAAGAGGAAGCTCCTCCACAGCAAAGGGCTCGGGCCGGCCCGGCTTGAACCGCAGGTCCTCCTCGGGAACGGCGAGCCGCAGCGACGGGAGCCGGCGGAACACCGCCGGCAGGGCCACCTGCAGCTGGAGCCGGGCCAGCGGCGCCCCGAGGCAATGGTGGATTCCGTATCCGAACGCCAGGTGCTTCGGGTTCTCACGGGTGATGTCGAAGCGGTCGCCCCGCGGACGGTTGATCGCCAGCATGGAGCAGGTCACGACGTCTCCGGCCCGGATGTCGCGTCCGGCGACGCGCACGTCCGCGAGAGCGACCCGAGGGGCCGGGGCCTCGACGATCGAAGCATGCCGCAGCAGCTCCTCGGTCGCGCCGTCCACGAGTTCGGGACGTTCGCGAAGCAGCGCCACCTGGTCGGGATGGGTCACGAACAGGAGCACCGCGACCGCCAGTTGGGCAGCCATCTGCTCGGCTGCCATGATCAGGTTCCCCTCGGCGAGCCCTGCCAGTTCCTCGTCGCTGACCTCCGACCCGTGCTCGCGCACGATGACACCGATCAGCCCCTCGCCGGGATCGCGGCGCTTGCGGGCCACGAGCTTCTTGGTGTAGTTGACGACGCCCAGCCCCGAAGATGTCCGCTGCCGGGGGAGCCTGCTCTCCCTGCTCTCCCGGATCATCCGCGACAGCTCGGCCTGGTCGTCGCGGGGGACATCGAGGAACTCACAGGCGATGAGCGCAGGGATGGGCCAGGCCGCGTACCTGACGAAGTCGACCGGCGACCCCACGTTCTCCAGATCGTCCAGGCATTCTTCGACGATTTCCTCGACACGCGGCCGCAGCCGTTCCATCCGCCGGACGGAGTAGGCCGGGGCCACGGTCCTGCGCAACCGGCTGTGGTCCGGCGGGTCGTACGCCTGCAGGAGTCCCGGCAGTTGGGCCCGGTCGGCCTCGTCGTCGACCGGCCGCATGGAGCTGAACCGCTCGGGATCGGCGAGGATCTCCCGGACCTCGTCGTACCCGGTGACCAGCCATTGCTTACGGCCGTCCATCCCGGGCTGGGTGTCGTACTCGTGCAGCGGCCCCTCGTCCAGTAGGCCATGGAACTCCGGCACAGGATCGAGCCGGTGCCGCTGGTGCGGCAGGGGAAGTGCCATCGGTCCTCCGTAGGTTTCCGGTGCTACCAGTCGAGCAGCAGGGCTTCCACATCGAACGGCGGCGGCCCCAAGGTGATCTCGCGGTGCGGTTCGGCCAGCCGCAGGGTGGGGAAGCGGTGCGCCAGCGCCGGAATCGCGACCCGGAACATCAGCTCGGCCAGGGCCCTGCCGAGGCAGTGATGAATGCCGTGCCCGAACGCCAGATGTTCCGGCCGCGCACGGGTGATGTCGAACTCGTCGTCCGCACCCGGGTAGTTCCGGCGGTTGGCGGCCAGCAGGGAGCACGTGACGGTGTCGCCGGCCTTGACGAGGTGGTCCCCGATCCGCACGTCCTGCGTCGCGACGCGCGGATGAGTCTTCTCGTCGGTCGTAAGGTACCGGATCATCTCGTCCAGCCAATCCGGTACGGTGTCGGGCTTCTCCCGTAGCACAGCGAACTGCTCGGGCGCTTCGACCATCAGCCACGCGCCCGCCGCGAGCAGACGGGCCACCTGGTCGGCGCCCGCGCCCATGACGAACGCGGCCACCCCCGTCAGCTCGGCGTCCGTGATGGCGTCACCGTGTTCTCGCACCACGACGCCGAACATGTCATCGCCGCAATCGCGGCGCACGTTGGCGACGTGCTGCTTCATGTAGGTCATGAACTTGTTCCCCGCCGCGGTGCGCCGCCTGTCCGACCGGTCAGCCCGGCTGGCGAGCAGGGTCCGTGCCAGATCCGCCTGGTCGTCCCGGGGAATGCCGAGGAAGTCGCAGGTCGCCGGCGTCGCCACGGCCCATCCGAAGTGCGGGACGAAGTCCACCGGGCCGCCGAGTGCCTCGATGGCGTCCAGGCTGTCCTGGACGATCTGCTCGACCTGCGGCCGGAACGCCTGCATCCGGCGGACGGTGAACGCGGGGGTCACCATCCGCCGGAGCCGCGTGTGCTCCGGCGGATCGTACTGGGTGAGGAAGCCGGGCCAGGTGAAGCCGGCCGCGGTCCCCCCGTACAGCAGGCGCGCGCTGAACTTGTCCGAGCCGAGGACCTGCCGGACCTCCTTGATCCCGGTGGCGAGCCACGCGGTCCGCCCCTCGGCGGAGTCCTCGGTTCCCAGGACGGTCAGGTCGCCGTCGCTCATCAGGGAGTGGAGCTCGGGCACCGGATCGAACCGGCTCCTCCGGTGTAACTGCGACGCCCGGACGACGTTGATCTCCTCGAACATGCCGCAGGTCCTTTCGTCTCATCCGGCCGGTGTGCACGGAATGAAGGTCTCAGGGCAGTTGGACGAGCGTCGAGCTCGTCCAACTGCCCACATTGAGCGGCTGGACAGCGCTCAGCCGTCGATCTCCGCTACCAGGCTCTTCGGCCGAAGGTCGATCCAGTTCTCCTCGACATAGGCGAGGCAGTCCTGGCGGGCGGCCTCGCCGTGGACGGGGGTCCAGCCGTCCGGCACCTCGGCGAAGGCGGGCCAGAGGGAGTGCTGGCCCTCGTCGTTGACGAGCACGTAGAAGGAGCCGTCTTCGTTGTCGAAGGGGTTGGTCATGGTGGTGTCCTTTCCCGCTACGGCCGCGGCCGGAGCTTCTCGGCGACGATGGCCCCGATCTGGGCCAGCGACGCGGGCTGCATCATCTCGTTGTGGTCGGCGGGGATCTCGTGGGGCTCCACGGTCCCGCTGGTCAGGGGCTTCCAACTGGCGATCGCCCAGTCGACGGGCATGTGCGGGGGGCGGTCCCGCGTAGCGATGAACAGCAGGATGTCGCTGGCGAAGCTCGGGGCGTCGTGCCTCGGCCCGACCTCGGCGAGGTTCCGCATCACCTCTTCCAGGCGTGCCCGAGCCCCGTCTCCCCGGACCAGTCCGGCGGCGAGCTCCATCTGCTGTTCCTTCAGCTTGTCGACGGCCTCCTGGACGCGCCCGTCGCCGCGCGCCTTCTTCCCCATGTAGGTGGGGTAGGCGTCGAGCAGCGCGAGCATCCCGACCTGCTCGCCCTCGGCCTCGAGCAGCGCGGCCATCGTCTGCGCGATCCGCCCGCCGAGGGACCAGCCGAGGAGGTGGTACGGCCCGGTCGGCTGCACGGTGCGGATCTGCGCGACGTAGTCGGCCGCCATCTCCTCGACGCCGCCGGGCAGGGCTTCGGTGCGGGCCAGGCCGCGCGCCTGGATTCCGTAGACCGGCTGGTTCGCCGGGAGCTCCCGCAGCAGCGGTCCGTAGTTCCAGCTCAGGCCGCCGCTCGCGTGGACGCAGAACAGCGGCGGACGGTCGCCGCCGGGGCGCAGCGGCAGCAGAACCTCGAAGTCGCCCGTGGCGGTCTTCGCCGTGACGCTGGATCGCCGCCGCTCGCCCAGGAGGGTCAGGGTTCCGGCAGCGGACCAGCGGGCGAGCGAGCCGGTGCGCAGCATGCGCCGCCCCTCGGTCCCGAAGGGGCAGGCCAGGCTCTGGTCGGCCGGGACCGCGTCGGCCGCAGGGCCGGTGACGTAGAGATCGCCGACGGCTCCAGGCGCGACGGGGAGCAGCTGATCGTCGAGCACGAGCGCGCCGAGCGGGCCGCCCTGGGCCAGGTCGGCGACTGCCGGGGGCACGGATCCGGTCCACACGGCCGGGGCCTCGGCCAGACGCTCGCGTTCGGCGTCGTCCAGCAGGATGTCCAGGTCGCTGACGCGCCGGTGGGGGTCCTCCGCCACCTGTTCCAGGACGCGGATCAGCCGTCGTGCCAGCGATTCGGCCGTGGCCCTGTCGAACAGGTCGGTGGCGTAGCGGAGTTCGCCGTCGATGCCGGCGCCGTGGTCGTCCTCGTCGCGGTGCTCGGTGAGCTTGAACGCGAGGTCCAGCTCGATGGCCTCGGGCCGGCCGGGTTCGACACTGGTGCGCAGGGCCGGCAGTTCCGTCGCGGCCCACGCGCCGGCGTCCTCCTCGGCCACCTCCAGGCCCACCTGGAACACCGGGTGGCGGGAGAGCGAGGCGGGCAGGTCCAGCAGATCGACGATCCGCTCGAAGGGGACGTCCAGGTGCTGGCGGGCGTCCCGGACGGTCTCCTGCACCCGGGTGAGGACCTCCAGGAAGGTCGGGTCGCCGGCGACGTCGGTGCGCAGGGGGAACGGCCGGGCGAACGGCCCGATCATCGGCTCGAGGTCGATGAGGTCCTCGTCCCGCGGCAGCGTCGTGCCGATCACGAGCTGGTCGCCCGCGCCGAATCGGGTCAGCAGCATGGCGAGCGCGGCATGCACCAACTGGTGGGCGTCCGCGCCGGCCGAGTCCACGGCCGCCAGCAGCCGGGCGTGCGCGGCGCCGACCAGCCGCAGCGCAACCGTGTCGGCCTGTCGCGACGGGATGGCCGGGCGCGGACGGTCGAAGGGGAGGACCGTGTCCCCGTCGATGCCGGCGAGGTGGTCCCGCCAGAAGGACATCTGGTCGTTGATCAGGCTCTCCTGCTCGCGCTCGCCCTCGAGCAGCCGTTGCTCCCAGATCGCGTAGTCGGCGAACTGCAGGGTCAGTGGCGCGCGCTCCGGGACCCGGCCCGCGCGCCGCGCGCCGTACGCGGCCGCCAGGTCGCGGAAGTACACGTCCAGCGAGTCGTCGTCGGCGGCGATCCGGTGCACCGTCAGCGCCAGCACGTGCTCGCGCTCCGCGACTGCGAAGAGGTCGCAGCGCCACGGCAGGTCACGGGTGAGGTCGAAGGGCCGCTCGGCCCGTTCGGCGATCAGCCCGGGAAGGTCCTCCTCGGCGGCCGGAATCGGCGTCAGCTGAACCGCCGCGGAGTCATGGACGTGCTGGTGGACCGTCGTGGCCTGGCCGGGGAAGGTCGTCCGGAGGATCTCGTGCCGGGACGCGACGTCACCGAGCGCCGCCTCCAGCGCGGGCACGTCCAGACGGCCGCGCACGCGCAATGCGACCGAGGCGTGCAGGCCCGCGGTAGTCTCTCCGGGACGGGCCAGCAGCCAGGCGCGGAGCTGCCGGGCGGTGAGGGGCACCTGCTCCGGCCGGGTGGCGGCCTCCAGCGCGGGACGTGACTTCGCTGCCAGCGCCCGGGCGATGCCTGCGGGCGTGGGCGAGGAGAACAGCTGCCGGATGGGCAGGTCAGCGCCGATCTCCTCGCGGATCCGCGCGATGAGCCGCATGGCCAGGGCCGAGCTGCCGCCCAGGTCGTGGAAGGCGTCGTCGACGCCCACCCGCTCGACGCCGAGGATTTCGGCGAACAGCGCGCACAGCACCTTCTCTGTCTCGCTCTCGGGGGCCTTCGCCGAAGCACGTTCCGAGAAGTCGGGGGCGGGCAGGGCCCGGCGATCCACCTTGCCGTTCGGAGTGACGGGCAGGCCCGGACGGACGACGATCGCCACGGGGACCATGTAGGAGGGCAGGACGAGGCTCATCCGCCGCCGCATCTCCTCCACGTCGGCCTCGTTTCCGTCGGTGACGACGTAGCCCACCAGCCGCCGCTCGCCGGGCTCGTCCTCGCGCGCCACGGCGACCGCCTCGGTCACGCCCGGCTGGGCCGCCAGCACGGCCTCCACCTCGGCCAGCTCCACCCGGAAACCCCGGATCTTCACCTGGTCATCGGCCCGCCCGACGAAGACCGCCTCTCCGTCGCGGTTCCAGCGCGCCAGGTCGCCGGTGCGGTACATGCGCTCACCGGCGCGGAACGGGCATGCGACGAACCGCTCGGTCGTCAGATCCGGCCTGCCGAGGTACCCGCGGGCCAGGCCGGTGCCGGCGATGTACAGCTCGCCGGTGATCCCCGGCGCGACCGGCCGCAGGAAGGCGTCGAGGATGTAGATCTCGCGGTTCGCCATGGGACGGCCGATCGGCAGCTCACCCCCGAGCACGTCACCGGGCTCGATCGGCTTCCACGTCGCGCACAGGGTGGTCTCGGTCGGCCCGTAGGTGTTCCGCACCCGCAGACCGGGCTGGGCCCGCCGCAGGTTCTCCACCGCGTAGGCGGGAACGACGTCCCCACCGGTGCCGACCTCGATCAAACCTGTGAAGCATTCCGGTGATGCCTCCGCCAGGGCGCGGAAGGTTCCGGCGGTGAGGTGGATGGAGGTCGCGCCCCGCTCGACGGCCCGGCGCACACCGCCGGCGTCCACCACTCCCGGCTCGGCGAGCAGGATCCGGCCGCCCGTGGCGAGCGGCACCCACATCTCGTAGAGCGAGGCGTCGAAGACGTGCGTCGCGTGCATCAGCACGCCGTCCTCGGGGCCGATCCGCCAGCCCGCGTCGCCCGCCAGCCCGGCCACTCCCCCATGGGTGACGGCCACACCCTTCGGGACGCCGGTGGATCCGGACGTGTACATCACGTACGCCAGATCGTCGGCACCGACCCGGATCTCCGCGGTGGTGGCGGCCTGGGCGTCGACGGCCGCGCGGGTCTCCGGTGCGTCGAGGACGATGGCGTTCTCCGGCGCGACCGCGCTGGTGGCGATCGTGCACACGACGGTCGAGACCTGGGGGTCGGCGAGTACGAGCGCGATCCGCTCAGCCGGATTCCCCGCGTCGACCGGGACGAACGCGGCTCCTGCCTTCCAGATCGCCAGGAACGTGATCAGCAGGTCGGCGGACCTGTCCATGGCCACCCCGACCAGACCGCCGCGCCGGACGCCGCGATCGGTGAGGTATCCGGCCAGCCGGTTCGACGCCTGGTCGAGCTCGGCGTAGGTCAGGTCCGTACCGCTCGCATCGGTGATCGCCACCGCGTGGGGTGCGGTGTCGACCCGCCGCCCGAACAGCTCGACCATGGACTCCCCGGGCACCGGGCCCGCGGTCGCGTTCCAGTCGTTCACCACCACGGCGCGCTCGGCGGCGCTCAGCAGGGTCAGCCGGCCGACCAGGACGCCGGGCTCGGCGACCAGCTGCTCCACCACCCGGATGAACGCGCCCAGGACGGATTCAGCGACCTCCCGGTCGAACAGGCCCCGGTCGTAGTTGAGAATGACCGGCATCCGCTCGCCCGGCCCGGCGACCAGGGTGAACGGGTAGTGCGAGGAGTCGCGTCCCTTCCGCACCGGGCGCATGTTCAGGCCGTCGTCCTCCGACCGGTCGAGTCCGGTGCGGGGGAAGTTCTCGTAGATGACGAGCGTGTCGAAGATCGCTCCGGGTCCGGCGGCGGCCTGCGCCTCCTGCAGGCCGAGATGCTGGTGGGGCATGAGCGCCGACTGGTTCCGCTGCAGCTCGGCGAGCGAGTCGACGAACCGCCGCCCGCCGTCGAGCCGGACGCGCACCGGCAGGGTGCCGAGCAGCATGCCGACCATCGTCTCCACGCCGGCCAGCTCGGCCGGCCGTCCCGAGACGGTCGCGCCGAACACCACGTCGGTGCGGCCTGCCAGCTGCGACAGCAGGACGGCCCACACGCCCTGGACGACGGTGTTCAGCGTGAGGCCGTGGCCGCGGGCCAGCTGCGCCAGCTCGTTCGTCAGCTCCGGGGAGAGCTCGGTCATCACCGTGTCGATGTCCGGCACGCGGCTCGGATCGGCCGGGACGACCGTACTGGGGGTGTCCAGACCGGCGAGCTCCTTGCGCCAGGCGGTCCGGGCCGCCTCCTTGTCCTGGCGGCCCAGCCAAGCGAGGTAGTCGCGGTAGGAGGTCGTGGCCGGCAGCCCGGACGGGTCCCCGCCCGCCGCGTAGATCGCGGAGAGCTCGCGGTGAATGATCGGCATCGACCAGCCGTCGGCCAGTACGTGGTGAAGGGTGTGCACGAGCCGGTGGCTCTCCGGGCCGAGCCGGATCAGGTGCAGCTTCATCAACGGGGCCGTCTCCAGCCGGAAGCGCTCGGCCAGCTCTTCCTCCGCCAGCCGCCCCACTTCACCGTCGGCCACGTCGTCCGGGAGTCCGGAAAGGTCCGTCTCACGCCACGGGAGCTTGACGTCCCGTAAGACGACCTGCACCATCTGCGCGCCGCTGACGTACCGGAAGCAGACCCGCAGCGCGGCATGCCGGTCCAGGAGCGCCTGCCAGGACGCCTTCAGACGCTCGGGGTCCAGCGGGCCCTCGATGCCGTAGACGGACTGCACGGTGTAGGTGTCCGGACCGTCCTTGTCGAGAGCGGTGTGGTAGAGCATCCCCTCCTGCAGCGGCGACAGGGGCCAGACGTCTTCCACACCGGAGCGCGGCTTTGGACGAGGTTTGTCAACGGTCATGATCTGCTCCTTGTGGAAGTCATTCATCGACCGGCCCGGTCTGGAGTCGGTCCATCTGGTCGGGCGAGAGAGCCAGGAGCATGCCGTCCTGGGACTCCGGCTTCCCGCTCTCCTCTCCCTCGGCCGGGAACTCCTTGGCGAGCACCGCCAGCCGTTCGGGCGTCTTCTCCTCGAACACTTGCCACGGCGACAGTTCCAGGCCTTCGCCGCGAAGCCGGGCCGACAGCTGCATCGAGCTGATCGAGTCGCCGCCGAGCTCGAAGAAGCTGTCGTCGGCCCCGACCCGTTCCACCCCGAGGATCTCGGCGAACAGTGCGCACAGCAGCTCTTCGACGGCCGTGCGCGGATCACGCCCGGAGGAGTTCCCGGCGAAGTCGGGGGCCTGCAGCGCCCGGTGATCGACCTTTCCGTTCGGGGTCAGGGGCATCGCATCCAGCGGTACGAACGCCACCGGCCTCATGTGCTCGGGCAGGCGCTCGGCCGCTGTCTCGCGGAGGGCGGCGATCAGCTCGTCGGCCGACTGCGCGGCCGCCGGGACGACGTACGCCACCAGCCGCTTCTCGCCGGGCCCGTCCTCACGAGCGGCTACCACCAGCTGTGCGGCCCCCGGATGGTCCGCCAGCACAGCCTCGATCTCGCCTGGCTCGATCCGGTAACCGCGCACCTTGACCTGCGCGTCGGCCCGGCCGACGAAGACCAGCTCTCCCTCGCGGGTCCAGCGGACCCGGTCGCCGGTGCGGTACATGCGGCCCCCGGAGGAGTACGGGTCGGCGACGAACCGTTCCGCGGTCAGGCCCGGACGTCCGAGGTATCCACGCGCGAGCCCTGCCCCGGTGACATAGAGCTCACCATCCACGCCGGGCGGCACCGGCTGCAGGAAGGCGTCGAGCACATACGCCCGCACATTGGTGATCGGGCGGCCGATGGGGACCACGTCGCGTCCCGGGGACAGCGGCGAGCTCATCGTCGCGCACACGGTCGTCTCGGTGGGCCCGAAAGCGTTGATCATCCGCCGGTCCCGCGACCAGCGGTCGACCAGAGGCAGCGGGCACGGCTCACCGGCGACGATCAGCGTCTCGAGGCAGTCCGGCAGGTCGTCCTCGACGGCCAGCACGCTCGGCGGCACGGTGACGTGGGTGATGCGCCACCGGCGCACCGCGTCGCCCAGCGACACTCGCGGCGGCATGCTGCCAGGGTCGGGCAGCACCACGGTCCCGCCTGACAGCAGAGCCATGCACAGCTCGGAAATCGCGGCGTCGAACCCGAGGGCTGCGAACTGCAGGATCCGTGCGGAGGATGTCACACCGAAGCGCTCGATCTGCGCGCCGGCCAGGTTGCCGAGCCCGGTGTGGCTGACGTGGACGCCCTTGGGCGTCCCCGCCGACCCGGAGGTGTAGATCACATACGCTCCGTCGCCCGCCGCCACGGCCGGCAGCGCCACTCCCGGGTCGGCGGCGGGCCGCTCGTCCAGTGCGACCACCTCGCCCGCGAACCCGTCCGGCACGGCCGTCCGGGTCGTCCTCGTGCACAGCAGCACCTCGGGCGCGGAATCCGCCAGCATCAGTTCGATCCGACCGGCGGGGTAGTCCGGGTCGACCGGTACGAACACCCCGCCCGACAGCGACACTCCGACCAGGGCCACCACCAGCTCCACCGACCGTCCGACCAGCACGCCCACGCGCGTCTCGCGTCGGACGCCCAGCCCCACCAGCAGCCGCGCCAGATCCTCCGCCTCTCCCAGCAGCCCTTCGTACGACAGGCTCCGCGCCGCGTCCTCCAACGCGACCGCGTCCCGCGAGAGTTCCGCCCGGCGGCGGAACAGCACCGGCAGCGGCTCCGGCACGAACGGCGCATCGGTGGCGTTCCACCTCTCGACCACCAGGCCGCGTTCCGCCGTGCCGATCAGGCCGACCCGGCCCACCGGAGTCCGCGGATCGGCCGTCACCTGCTCCAGCGCCCGCACGACCGCCGCCAGCATCTCCTCTGCCCGGGTCCGGTCGAAGACGTCCGGACGGAAGATGAACTCGCCGTGGACGCCGCCGTCGTGGGAGGCACGCATGGATACCGGATAGTGCCCGCTGTCGTTCGGGATCCCCGCAGGGCGCATGACGAGCGCATCGGGGTCTTCGGACGGGAGCGGCGGGCGGGGGTAGTTCTCGAACACCACGATCGTGTCGAACGCGGCTCCCTGCCCGGCGAACTGGATGATCTCCGACAGCCCGACGTGCTGATGCGCCATCATCTCGACCTGGCGCTCCTGCAGCTGCGTCAGCATGTCGAGGAACGGTTCACCACCCGCGAGGCGGGCCCGGACCGGCAGCGTGTTCATGAACAGGCCGACCACGGACTCGACTCCAGGGATCTCGGGCGGACGCCCGGCCACCGCGGAACCGAAGACCACGTCGTCCCGGCCCGTCAGCCGGGCCAGGAGCAGCGCCCAGACCCCCTGGAAGAGGGTGTTCATCGTGACGCCGTGCCGACGCGTGAACTCCACCAGCCGACGGCTCAGATCGTCGTCGAGTTCGAACCGGACGCGTTCGGGCTCGACGGGCGCGGTGTTGGTGTCCGGCGCCACGACGTGGGTCGCCTCGTCGAGCCCGGCGAGCTCGGTCCGCCACGCCTGCCGGGCGGCTTCCTTGTCCTGGTGGGAGAGCCAGGCAAGGTAGTCGCGGTACGACGTCGGGGCGGGCAGGGACAGGCCGTCACCGCCCGATTCGTAGGCCGCCATCACATCGGTGGAGAGGATCGGGAGAGACCATCCGTCGCAGGAGACGTGGTGGGAGGCGAGGGCCAGCCGGTGGCTGCGTTCGCCGATGCGCACCAGGTGCAGGCGCAGCAGCGGGGCCCGACTCAGGTCGAACCGGTCGGCGTGCAGTTCCTCCGCGAGTCGCTCGAACTCCGCCAGCGCCTCGTCCTCGGGCAGATGGGACAGATCGGTCTCGGTCCAGGGCAGTGCCACCTCACGTGCGATCGCCTGTACGGCCCGGCCGGACCCGAGCTGATGGAAACTCGCCCGCAGGGCGGCGTGCCGGTCGAGGAGGGCCTGCCAGGACGCGCGGAAGCGGGCGACGTCCAGCGGGCCGTCGAGGGCGAGGGTGCGGATGCCCGCGTAGACATCCGGGCCTCGCTGGTCCATGGCGTGGAACAGCAGGCCCTCCTGGAGTGGAGAGAGCGGCCAGATGTCGGCGAGGCCCGGAACGGCGGCCTCGATCTCCTCCACGTCCGCCTGCGTCAGCTCGACGAGGGAGAAGTCGCTGGGGGTGTGCCCGCCGGCTCCGGGGGCGGCGTGCGCGGCGAGGCCGGACAGCAGGTCCAGCCATGCCTGGCCGAGCGACTCCGCCTCGGCCTCGCCGAGGATCCGTCCGGCCCAGGTCACGGTCAGACGGAGCTCGGGTCCGTCCGGGGAGTCGAGGAGGACGGCGTCGATCTCCACGGCGTGGCGCAACGGCGCGTTCTGCTCCGCCGCGCCGCCGACGGTCCCCGTCATCTGCCAGGGCTCCGGAGCGCCGTCGGGGTGGGAGGAGAACCGGCCCAGGTAGTTGAACCCGACCTCCGCCTTCGGCAACGCCGCCAGGACCGGTGCCGTCTCGGCGTTCAGGTGGCGCAGGATCCCGTAGCCGAGGCCGCCGTCGGGCACGGCTCGCACGTTCTCCTTGACCTGCTTCAGCAGGCGGCCGGCCGCCTCACCACCGGCGATCGCCTCGTCGGTGTCGATCCCGGTCACATCCAGCCGGAGCGGGTGGACGTCGGTGAACCAGCCGACCGTCCGCGTGGGATCCAGCTCTCCGACGGGCTGGCGGCCATGGCCTTCGACGTCCACCACGACGGAGTCGTCGCCGCGCCAATGGGCGACCGCGCCCGCCAGGGTGGCCAGGAGCACCTCGTGGACACCGCAGTGGAAGGCCGAGGCGGCCTTCTCCACGAGCACGCCCGCGCGGTCGCGCGGCAGGGTCCACGACCTGCGTCCCGCAGTCGCGATGGTGTCGCGCGTGGGGTCGAGGGGGGCCAGCCGCGGTTCCGCGTGGTCGAGGATCTCCGTCCAGGTCTCGAGTTCCGCGGCCCGGATCGCGGCTTGATCGGCCAGTGTCCGCGCCCATCGCCGGAACGGGACCTCCACCGGGTCGAGAGCAGCCTCCTCACCCGTGGCCACGGCCTCGCATGCCGCACGCAGGTCCAGCAACAGGATCCGCCACGACACCGCGTCGACCACCAGGTGATGCGCCACCAGCACGAGCCGTCCTACGCGACCGGGTCCGGCATCCATCCACACCGCCCGGATCATCACACCGGCGGCGGGATCCAACCGCGCCGCCGCCTCGCCGGCACACCGGTCCGCGGCCTCATCGAGGTCACCGGTGCCCGCCTCGACCCGCTCGACCAGACCCGCCGCGTCCACCGCCCCCCGGTCGGACACGACCAGGCTCGGCTCTTCGCCCCCGTCCGTGACGATCCGGCTCCGCAGCAGATCGTGGGCGTCGATCACCGCGCCCAACCCGGCCGCCAGCGCGTCCAGCGACAGGTCGCCGGGAGCGCCCACGGTCACCCACTGGGTCAGGGCCCCTCCGGTCAGCGCGCCGGGGTCGCGTTCGATGAGCGCCCGCATCACCGGCGTCCACGCGACCTCGCCGACACCGTCGGCGAGGTCTGGCCGCGGCGCGCCGCCGCGCTCGGCGACTGCCGCGATCCCCGCCGGTGTCTCCTGCGTGAAGACGTCCTTCGCGCCGAAGACGACGTCGGCGCGGCGGGCTCGGGCGGCCAGTTGCATGGAGAGGATCGAGTCGCCGCCCAGCTCGAAGAAGCTGTCATCGGCTCCGACCCGGTCCAGCCCGAGGATCTCGGCGAACAGTGCGCACAGCACCCGCTCCGCCTCGGTGCGCGGCTCGCGGCCGGCGGGCTTCCCGGAGAACTCGGGAGCGGGCAGGGCCTCGCGGTCGACCTTCCCGTTGATCGTCAGCGGGAAGGCGTCCAGGACCACCACCGCGGCCGGGACCATGAACTCCGGCAGCCGCGCCGCGAGGTGTTCGCGGAGCGCATCGGGGTCCGGGGCCTGGCCCGGTTCCGCGATCGCGTAGGCGACCAGCCGCTTCTCACCCGGACGGTCCTCCCTCGCGACGACGACCGCCTGCGCGACCCGGGGAGCCTCGGCGAGTGCCGTCTCGATCTCCGCCGGCTCGACCCGGTAGCCCCGGATCTTCACCTGGGAGTCGGCCCGTCCGGCGAACAGCAGCTCGCCCCGGTCGCTCCAGCGTGCCAGGTCGCCGGTGCGGTACATCCGCTCGCCGGGGGCGAACGGATCGGCGACGAACCGCTCCGAGGTCGCGCCGCGTGCCTCGGGATAGCCGAGCGCCGGACCGGCGCCCGCGAGGTAGAGCTCGCCGGCCACGTTCGGAGCGACCGGTTGGAGGAAGGCGTCGAGCACGTACGCCCGCCGCCCGGCCAGCGGGCGGCCGATCGGCAGGACGTCGCCTGTCTCGTCCCCCGGCTCGAGCAGATGCCACGTGGCGCACAGGGTGGTCTCGGTCGGGCCGTACAGGTGCCGGACTCGGAGATCCGGGCAGGCCCGGCGCAGCCGTGCGACGGAGGCGAGGGGCACCACGTCCCCGCCGGTGAGGATCTCGCGCAACCCGCTGAAGGAGTCCGGCGACTCCTCGGCCAGCACCCGGAAGCTCCCGGCCGTCAGATGGACGGTCGTCACGCCGCGTGCGATCGCCTCCCGCAGGCGCTGCGTGTCGACTGCGCCCGATTCGGCGACCATGACGCGGGCCCCGCTGACCAGCGGCGCCCAGATTTCGAGCAGCGACGCGTCGAACGCGTGCGAGGCGTGCATCAGTACGCAGTCATCGGCATCGAGTGCCCAGCCGGGGTCGCCGGCCAGGGCCGCGACGCTTCCGTGCGGCACCGCGACGCCCTTGGGCACCCCGGTCGATCCCGACGTGTACATCACGTAGGCGACGTCGTACGCCGTAACCGTCGGCGTCTCCTGCCTCGTTCCCCCGGTCCACGGCGCGTCCACGAGCACGGGCTCGACCCCGTCCGGCACCGCGTTCCGGGTTGCCTCGGCGCAGACCGCCACCGCCACGTCGGCGTCGGCCAGCATCCGCTCGATCCGCACCGGCGGGTAGTCCACATTCACCGGGACGTACGCGGCCCCGGCCTTCCAGACCCCGAGGAATGCGACGAACAAGTCCGCGCCGCGCTCCATCACCACGCCGACGTGGTCGCCGCGCCGCACACCCATCCCGGCCAGATGCCCTGCCAGCCGGTCCGATTCCCGGTCGAGGTCGCCGTAGGACAGGGTGCGGTCCCCGTCGATGACGGCCACCGCGTCCGGCGCGCTCGCCGAGCGCCGCCGGAACAGTTCCACCACCGACGATCCGCCGGCGGCCTCGCCGGTCGCGTTCCAGCGCTCCACCACGGACGTGCGTGTCACGTCACTCGTCAGGCCCAGGCGGCCCACGGGAAGCGAGGGCTCGGCCAGCAGTCGTTCGATGACACGCACGACCTGCCCGGCGACCTCGGCAGCGGTCTGCTCGTCGATCCGGTCGGGCCGGAAGGACACGCGGATCTGCAGGCGCTCGCCGGGACTGGCGCTCATGGTCAGCGGGTAGCCGGTACCGGTCCGGGTGAGAGCCGAGCTGATCGTGACACCGCCGTCGTCGCCGAGGCCGGCTGCGTCACGCGGGTAGTTCTCGACCATCATGATGGTGTCGAAGGCCGCGCCCGGCCCCACCGCCTTCTGGATCTCCGACAGACCCATGTACTGGTGCTCCGACAACGCCGACTGGCGTCGCTGCAGGTCCTGGAGCAGCTCCAGCATCGGCAGGCCGCCGTCGAGCCGCACCCGGACCGGAACGGTGTTGATGAACATCCCCACCATCCGCTCCACATCCGGTACGTCCGCCGGGCGGCCCGACACCACCGACCCGAACACCACGTCCGTCCGGCCCGCCAGCCGGGCCAGTACCAGGGCCCACGCGCCCTGCACGATCGTGCTCAGCGTCAGCCCGTGGCCGCGGGTGAAGTCGGTGAGCCTCCGAGTCGTCTCGGCGGACAGCCATGCGCAATGCTCGTCCGGCATGACCATCGCCTTGCCCGCGTCGGCGTCCACCACTGTCGGCTCGTCCGACCCGGCGAACTCCGACCGCCACGCCGATCGCGTCGCGTCCTGGTCCTGACAGCTCAGCCACGCCAGGTAGTCACGGTAGGAGGGTGACGTCGACGAGCTCGGTCCGCCCGCGTAGCCGGACGACATCTCGCCCAGGACGATCGGCGTCGACCAGCCGTCCAGGAGGACATGGTGCGACGTCAGGACGAACCGGTGCCTGTTCTCGCCGAGACGGATCAGCAGCAGCCGGAGCAGCGGCGGGCGGGACACGTCGAACCGCTCCGCCTGGTCCTCCGCGAGAAGGCGTTCCACCTCGGCGGCCGCGTCGGCCTCGCCGAGATGCGACACGTCCGCCGTACGCCAAGGGATGTCGGCCGCACCCACGACGACCTGCACCGTCTCGCCCGAGCCGAGCTGGTGGAAGCTCGTCCGGAACGACTCGTGCCGGGCGGCCAGCGGCTGCCACGCCGCGCGCAGCCGTCCCGGGTCGAGCGGCCCGTCGAGGTCCAGGATCCGCTGGCTCTGGTAGACGTCCACTCCCTCGTCGTCGAGGGCCCGTTCGAAGAGCATGCCCTCCTGCAGGGGCGACAGGGGCCAGATGTCAATCAGCCCGGGCGCGGCGGCCTCCAGCTCCGCCACGTCCTGCTGCGACACCTCGACGAGGTCGAAATCGGACGGCGTGTGGCCTCCGGCGCCGGGGGCGGCGGTGTGGGCGGCGAGGCCGGTGAGCATCTGCAGCCATGCCTCCCCCAGCCGCTCCACCGTGGCGGGGTCGAGGTCCCGGCCGTCCATGGTGAGCCTTAGAAGGGGACCGGCCGGCGTGTCCTGAACGTCCGCGCCGACCTCCAGGGCATGGGCGAGTACCGGTTCGGGGCCGGCGGTCCCCGCGCCGAGCGGCCCTTCGCTGACCTGCCACGGAGTGTCCGGGGAGGTGGCGGCTGACCGGCCGAGATAGTTGAATCCGATCTTCGGGGACGGCAGTTCGGCCAGCCTGGCCCCGGTGCTGGGGTTGAGATGGCGCAGCAGCCCGTAGCCGAGCCCGTCGCCCGGCACCGCGCGGACCTGCTCCTTCACGGCCTTCAGCAACTCTCCGGCCGCCGCGTTCCCGGCCGCCGCCGCTGTCAGGTCGACGCCGGAAACGTCGAAGCGGACCGGATGGACGCTGGTGAACCAGCCCACGGTGCGCAACAGGTCCTCGCCGTCGGCCGGGTGGCGGCCGTGGCCCTCCACGTCCAGAAGCGCCCCGGCGTCACCGCCCCGCCCGCGCGCCACCGCACCCGCCAGGCCCGCCAGCAGAACTTCTCGGATCCCGCAGTGGAAGGTTCCCGGGGCTTGATCCACCAGGCCCCGCGCCGTGGGCCCGGACAGTGTCCAGGACCACGAGTGCGGCCGCCCCTCGTGTTCCCCGGGGAACGGGTCCACGCCGTCCAGGACCCCGACCCAATGATCGATCTCGGCGACGGTGCGCTCGCTGAACGCCTGCTCGGTCAGCCGCTGCGACCACTGCCGGTACGACGTCGTCGCAGGTTCGAGGGACGGGGTTCCTCCGGAGACCACCTCGTCGTAGGCCGTGCGCAGATCCGGCAGCAGGATGCCCCACGAGACCGCGTCGACCACCAGGTGATGCGCCACCAGCGCCAACCGGCCCTGCTCGGCGCCTCCGGCATCGATCCACACGGCCCGCACCATGGTCCCCGTCGACGGGTCCAGGGCGCCTGCGGCCGTCCCGGCCTCGCGTTCGGCGATCTCGTCGAGGTTCCCGGTCCCGGCCTCCACACGTGTCACCAGTGCGGCCGCGTCCACCGTGCCCCGACCGGGCACGATCAGCCGTCCGTCGGACTCCACCCGGCCGCGCAACTGGTCATGGACGTCCAGCACCGCTCCCAGGGCGGCCACCAGCGCTTCCCGGTCGAGGCCGGGCGGGGCGACGACGACTCGCGCCTGGGCGAAGCCGGGGCGCAGCGCGTCGGCTCCGAGGGCGCGCATCACCGGCGTCCAGGGAATCTCCCCGATGCCCGCGTCCGGCTCGGAGCGGCCCCGCCGCGTCGTTCCGGCGGCCCCCGCCAGCGCGGCCAGCCGTCCGGGGGTCCGCTGCTCGAACACCTGCCGGGGGGTGAGGGCGATTCCCTCGCGCCGGGCGCGGGCGGCCACCTGCATCGAAGAGATCGAGTCCCCGCCCAGCTCGAAGAAGCCGTCCTCGACCCCGACCCGTTCCAGGCCGAGGACCTCGGCGAACACCCGGCACAGGATCCGCTCGGCCTCGGTGGCCGGGTCCCGGCCCACCGACTTCGACGCGAAGTCCGGTTCGGGCAGGGCCTGCCGATCCACCTTCCCGTGGACCGTCAACGGCAGCGCGTCCAGCACGATCACCGCCGCCGGCACCATGAAGTCGGGCAGCGTCTCGACGAGCCGGTCCCGCAGCAGTACCGGATCGAGGTCCCGTCCCGCCTCAGCGACCACATAGCCGGTCAGCCGCTCGTCCCGGGCAGCGACCACGGCCTGGCCGACGCCCGGAAGCCCTGCGAGAACCGCCTCGACCTCTCCCGGCTCCACGCGATAGCCGCGAATCTTCACCTGGTCGTCGGCCCGGCCGCCGAACACGAGCGTGCCCTGGTCCGTCCAGTGGGCCAGGTCACCGGTCCGGTACATCCGCTCGCCCGGGACGAAGGGATCGGCAACGAACCGCTCGGCCGTCAATGCCGAACGACCCAGGTAGCCGCGCGCGACACCGGCCCCGGCGACGTACAGTTCGCCCTTCACGCCCGGAGGCACGGGGCGCAGGAACGCATCGAGGACGTAGCCGCGCCGACCTGCGAGGGGACGTCCGATCGGCAGCACCGGACCGGTCTCGTCGCCGGGTTCGAGCAGCCACCAGGTCGCGCACAGCGTCGCCTCCGTCGGGCCGTAGAGATGCCGCACCCGGACGTCCGGGCACGCCCGCCGTACGCGCTCCACCGCCGCCGGCGGCACCTCGTCCCCGCCGGTCAGCACCTCCCGAAGCCCGGCGATCGACTCCGGTGACTCCTCGGCCAGCACCCGGAAGGCTCCTGCGGACAGGTGGGCGGCCGTGACGCCGCCCGCCACGTATCGGGCCAGGGCCTCCCCGTCCACCGCGCCCGGTTCGGCGATCACCAGTCGGGCGCCCGACAGGAGCGGCATCCAGATCTCGAACAGGGAGATGTCGAAGGCGTGCGAGGCGTGCGTCAGCACGGCGTCGCCGGGCCCGATCCCCCACTGCGGCTCCCCGACCAGCCCCGCCACGTTGCCGTGCGACACCGCGACGCCCTTGGGCGTGCCTGTCGACCCCGAGGTGTACATCACGTAGGCGAGGTCGTCGGCTCCGACCTCCACCGCGGGGCGGGCGCACTCCGCCACGGCCCGCCGCGTCCCGGGGTCGTCCAGGACGATCGGATCGAGCCCGCTGTCCAGCACCGCTGCCCGGCTCGCGGCCCGGCAGACCACCGCGGCCGGATCCGCGTCCGCCAGCATGAACTTCACGCGTTCCACCGGGTAGGCGGGGTCCACCGGCACGAACGCCGCCCCCGCCTTCCACACCGCGAGCAGCGTCGCGATCAGGTCGGACGACCGTTCCATCACCACGGCGACCCGATCCCCGCGCCGGACGCCGCGGCCGGTCAGGTAGCCCGCGAGCCTGTCCGCATGCCCGGCCAGGTCTCGGAAGGACGTCGACCGGTCTCCGTCGGTGATCGCCGTCTCGTCCCCGCGACGCTCCACCTGGCGATCGAACAGGGCCAGCGGCAGGCCGCCCGGCTCGGCGTCGGGTCCCGTGCCCCAGGCGTTCACCAGGTTGCGCTCGGCGGCGGTCGTCACGGCGACGTCGGCCACGGTGATCCCGCTGTCGGCCGTCAGCCGGCGCAGAACCCCCTGGAACCGCTCGAGGACAGCGAGCGCCGCGCCCGTGTCGAAGAGGTCGGTCAGATGGTCGAGCTTGAGGAGCATCGCGTCACCGGGGACGGCGACCAGCGTCAGCGGATAGTGGGCGGCCTCCCTGCCCTGGTTCACCCGGACGGTGAAGGTCCCGGCGGAGTCCGGTTCACCGAGGTCGCGGGGAAAGTTCTCGAATACGAGCAGGGTGTCGAAGACCGCGCCGGGGCCGGCTGCCTTCTGGATGTCTGTCAACCCCACGTACTGCTCAGGGATGAGCGCCGACTGCCGCCGCTGCAACTCCGTCAGCAGTCCGATGATCGGCGTAGCACCGTTCAGCTGCACGCGCACGGGCACGGTGTTGAGGAACAGCCCCACCATTCCCTCCACACCCGGCAGGTCCGCGGGGCGTGCCGACACGGTCGCCCCGAACACCACGTCCGTCCGGCACGACAGCTGCGCCAGCACCAACGCCCACGCGCCCTGCACCACCGTGTTCAGCGTCAGCCCATGGCTGCGGGCCAGGTCTTCCAGCGATCGGGTGA
The DNA here is from genome assembly GCF_044742585.1 of Kitasatospora sp. NPDC087861. Taxonomy (NCBI): domain Bacteria; kingdom Bacillati; phylum Actinomycetota; class Actinomycetes; order Kitasatosporales; family Streptomycetaceae; genus Kitasatospora; species Kitasatospora sp. NPDC087861. Next base: position 27,329 of record NZ_JBIUUS010000025.1, on the reverse strand, counting down.
GGTGCTCGGGGAGCTCGACCGTGACGCTCTCCGGTATGCCGGGCGCCCGGCCCGGGTCTGCGGGCGCCACCAGGGTCGGCTCCTGCGCGCCGCGCAACTCCTCCGCCCATGCCGCCAGCGCCCGCTCCTGGTCCTGCCGGTTCAGCCAGGCGAGGTAATCCCGGTAGGACGCCACTTCCGGCAGTTCCGGCCGGCCGTCGGCCGCGTACAGCGTCAGCAGTTCGGTGAACACGATGGGCAACGACCAGCCGTCCATGACCGCGTGATGGCAGGTCACCACCAGGCGGTGCCTGGCGTCGTCGAGACGGATCAACGTGAGGCGCAGCAGTGGGGCCTTCGCGAGGTCGAATCGCCGTAGCCGGTCCTCCTCGGCCAGCTCCCGCACTGCCTCGTCCGGATCGTCGAGGTGGGAGAGGTCGACCATGCGCCACGGCAGCTCCACCCGGCTCGCGATGACCTGCACCGTCTCGCCCGTTGCACGCTGCCGGAAGCAGGCCCTGAGCGCGGCGTGCCGGGTGAACAGCTCCTCCCATGCCGCACGTAACCTGGCCGGGTCGACCGGACCTTGCAGCTCCAGGATCCAGTGGCCCAGGTAGATCTGGGGCCCTTCGTCGTCGTAGACCGTGTGAAAGAGCAACCCTTCCTGCAGCGGCGACAGCGGCCAGATGTCCTCGATCCGCGACTGAGCCATCGATATCTCCCTCGATCCAGCAAACGGCTTAAAGGTCGTCGTCAAACTCGGCTTCGAGTTCCTCGATCTCGTCCTGGTTCAGGTCGAGGAGGTCGAAATCGGACGCGGTGTACCCTCCGGCGGAAGGATCACCCGCCAGGCGGGCCAGGTCGGACAACACGTCCAGCCACAGCCGGCCGAACCGTTCGATCTCGGCCTCCGGGAAGAGACCGGCCGGCCAACTCACCGCGAGCGCCAGTTCCAGGCCGTCCGGCAGTTCCCGGACGGCCGCCTCGGCTTCCAGCGCGTGCGACGGCCTCGTATCGGGGTCCGATGAACAGCCGATGCCTCCGGACCGCTGCCACTCCCGCACTTCGCCCGTGGCGGACCGGCCCAGGTAGGCGAATCCGATCTGAGGCGACGGTGAGGCTTCCAGCACCGATCCCGTCTCGCTGTTCAGATATCGCAGCAGCCCGTAGCCGAGTCCGTCGCCGGGCACCGCCCTCGACTGCTCCTTCACCGCCTTCAGCAACGACCCGGAGGCCGGATCGGTCCCGCCCACGTCCAGCCGCACCGGATGCACGCTCGTGAACCGGCCCACCGTCCGGGACGGATCCATCCCGCCGACCGGGTGACGGCCGTGACTCTCCACGTCCACCAGCAGCACGTGGCCTCCGCGCCAGCGTGCCACCGCGCCTGCCATGCCTGCCAGCAGCACCTCGTGGACACCGCAGTGGAAGGCCGAGGGGACCTGCTCCACGAGCGCACCCGCGCGGTCCTTCGGCAGGATCCACGATCGGCGTCCCGCGGCATGGCCGGCGCCGGGCTCGCCCAGCCGTGGCTCCGCTCCGTCGAGGAGCGCCGTCCACGCGGTCAGCTCCGCGACGCGTGCCGTGGCGGTCGCCTGCTCCGCCAATGCGGCCGCCCATCCCCGGTACGAGACGTCCACCGGGTCGAGAACCGGCTCCCTGCCCGCGGCGACGGCCTCATAGGCAGCCTTCAGGTCCGGCAGCAGGATCTGCCACGACCACGCGTCGACCGCCAGCGGATGCGCCGCCAGCACGACCCGTCCGACACGGCCGGGTCCCGCGTCCACCCACACCGCACGGACCATCACACCCGCGGCAGGATCCAGCCGCGCGGCCGCCTCCCGAGCACACCGCTCCGCGACGTCATCGAGGTCCCCGGGGTTCGCCTCCACCCGCTCGACCAGATGCGCGGCGTCCACCGCGCCCCTGCCGGACACGACCACCCGGGGCTTCCGGTCTGCCTCGACGATCCGGCTCCGTAGCATGTCGTGAGCGTCGATCACCACACTCAGCCCGGCCGCCAGCGCGTCCACCGACAGATCGCCGGGCGCGCCGACGGTCACCCACTGCGCCGCAGGTCCCGTCCCCCACACCTTCATCATCGGCGTCCAGGCGACGTCTCCCGTACCCTCGGCCGGATCGGGCGACTCGGCCGGATCGCCGTCCAGGTCGAGGATCCCGGCGATTCCCGCCGGGGTCCGGTGCTCGAACACCTCGCGCGCGCCGAAGGCCATTCCGGACCGACGGGCCCGCGCCGCCAGCTGCATCGAGGTGATGGAGTCTCCGCCCAACTCGAAGAAGCTGTCGTCCGCGCCGACCCGTTCCAGGCCGAGAACCTCGGCGAACAGCGCGCACAGCGCCCGCTCGGCGTCGGTGGCCGGTTCCCGGCCGGTGACGCGTCCGCCGAAGTCGGGGTCCGGCAGCGCCGCCCGGTCCACCTTGCCGTTGGCCGTCACCGGCAGTGCGTCCAGGACCATCACCGCCGCCGGCACCATGTAGCTCGGCAGCGCCCTGGCGATGTCCTCGCGCAGCCGTTCCGGATCGATGTCGCTGCCGGACACGACATAGCCGATCAGGCGCCCTTCGCGTGCCACCACGACGGCCTGGTCGATGCCCGGCCGCTCGGCCAGCACCGCCTCGACCTCGCCCGGCTCGACCCGGTAGCCGCGGATCTTCACCTGGTCGTCGGACCGCCCGACGTACACCAGCTCGCCCTCGTCCGTCCAGTACGCGACGTCGCCCGTCCGGTACATGCGCTGACCGGAGGCGAACGGGTCCGCGACGAACCGCTCCGCTGTCAGCCCCGGACGGTCCAGATAGCCCTGCGCCACCCCTGCGCCCGCGATGTGGAGATCGCCCGCGACGCCCGGAGGCAACGGACGCAGGAAGGCATCCAGCACGTACAGCCGTCGGCCCGGCAGCGGGCGGCCGATCGGCAGGAGCGACCCCAGCCGGTCGCCGGGCTCGATCGCCTTCCACGTCGCGCACAGGGTGGTCTCCGTCGGACCGTAGGTGTGCCAGACGACCAGCTCGGGGCAGGCCCGCCGGACCCGCTCCACCTCGCTGAGCGGCACCACGTCGCCGCCCGCCAGCACGTCGCGCAACCCTGAGAACGACTCCGGCGACTCCTGCGCCAGCGCCCGGAACTGGCCCGCCGTGATGTTCACCGAGGTGAGGCCCTGTGCGACCTGAGCAGCGAGGCGCTCCGCGTCGACCACGCCCGGCTCGGCGAGCATCACCCGCGCACCGGACACGAGCGGCACCCAGAGGTCGTACAAGGACGCATCGAAGGTGTGCGGCGCGTGCATCAGCACGGAGTCGCCCGCTCCGACGCCCCACACCGGGTCTCCCGCCAGGGCCGCGACGCCGCCGTGCGGGACGGCGACGCCCTTCGGCGCCCCGGTCGATCCCGACGTGTACATCACGTACGCCAGATCGTCCGCCCCGATCGGGACCAGCGAGGTCTCACCGTCGACGGCGGCGTCCATCATGATGACCTCATGGCCCGAGGGCACAGCGGCCGCGGTTCCCGCACAGCACACCACCGCGGCGACCGCGGCGTCGGACAACATGAACGCGGCCCGGTCCGCCGGGTAGTCCGGATCGACGGGCACGAACGCCGCCCCCGCCTTCCACACCCCGAGCCATGCCGCCGGCACGTCCGGCGAACGTTCCAGCAGGACACCGACGCGGTCGCCACGTCGCACGCCCCGGTCCTTCAGTACCCGCGCCAGCCGGCCCGACCACTCGTCGAGCTCCGCGTACGACCAGTCCCGGCCCCCGGCCGTCATCGCCGTCGCGTCCGGAGCCTTCTCCACCTGCCGGAGGAAGAGGTCCACCGCCGTCGGCGCGGCGATCGGGTCGCCCGTCTCGTTCCACCGATCGACGACCAGCTCACGTTCGGCGTCGCTCACCAGGTCCAGGCGGCCCACCGGCGTGCCCGGCTCCGCGATCATCTGTTCCAGGGCTCGAACGAGCCAGTGGTGAGCAGCCTCGGCGACCGAGGCATCGACCATCCCCGGCTGGTACTGCATCTCGGTCTCGATGCTCTCGCCCGGCATGACGCCCAGGGTGATCGCGTAGGGGGACGCCTGGTGGAACTCCCGCAGGGTCAGGCTCAGATCGCGCGGGGACTTCGAGCCCGCCGCGGGATCGACGTAGTTCTCGAACACCACGATCGTGTCCAGGCCCGCCCCTCCGAGCTTCTGGATCTCCGGGAGCCCGAGATGCTGGTGCGCGATCAGCGCGGACTGCCGCTCCTGCAGCTCCGTCAGCGTCTCCAGGACCGTTTTAGCTCCGTCCAACCGCACGCGCACCGGCACGGTGTTGATGAACAACCCCACCATGCCCTCCGCGCCCGGCAGGTCTGCCGGACGCCCGGAGACCGTCGCGCCGAAGAGTACGTCCCGGCGGCGCGCCAGTCGGGCCAGCACCAGCGCCCACGCGCCCTGCACCACGGTGTTCAGCGTCAGCCCGTGGCCGCGGGCGAACTCCACCAGGGCGGAGGTGAAGGCCGGCGAATGGCGGATCACCTTCCGGACCGGCAGTTCCGGAGCCCGGCCGGGCCTTTCGGGAATGCTGAGCGCCGATCCGTCGGCGCCGGACAGCTCCGCGCACCATGCCGCCCGGGCGGCGTCCTTGTCCTGCCGCCCCAGCCACGCCAGATGGTTCCGGTAGGAGGCCACTGACCGCAGACCCGACACGACGCCGCCGGCCGCGTAGACCTCGAGGAGTTCCGACTCGAGGATCGCCCGCGACCACCCGTCCATGAGCAGGTGGTGGCTCGTCGTCACGAGACAGTGCCGGTCCGGAGCGAGCCGAATCAGCGTCAGCCGCAGCAGCGGAGGCCGCGTCAGATCGAACCCCCTGGCGCGCTCCTTCTCCGCGATCACGGTCGCCTCGGCGAGCGCGTCCTCCTCGGCCAGGTCGAACAAGTCGCATTCGGTCCAAGGGAGTTCCGCCTCCCGGGGAATGAGCAGGACCGTCTCTCCGGACTTCCGCCGGTGGAAGGACGCCCGAAGCGTCGCGTGCCGGTCGAGGAGGGCCTGCCAGGACCTCCGGAACCGCTCCGTGTCCAGCGGCCCGTCGATGATCTGGGACTGCTGGATGACGTAGATGTCGGGGGCCTCGTCGTCGAGGGAGGAGTGGTAGAACATTCCCTCCTGCATCGGTGACAGCGGCCAGATCTCCGCGAGCGCCGATCCGGGGGACGTGGTCGACTTGGTCACGATTCCTGGCCTCCGCCGAAGTGCGCCGCTATTGCCTCAAAACCCTCGATCTCGTCCTGATCGAGGTCGAGGAGGTCGAAGTCGGACGCGGTGTGTCCCCCGGCGGAGGAATCGTCCGCCAGGCGGGCCAGGCCGGACAGCACGTCCCACCACATCCGGCCGAACCGTTCGGTCTCGGCCTCTTCGAAGAGGCCGGCCGGCCAGCTCACCATGAGCGTCAGTTCCGGGCCCTCGGGCGTTTCCCGGACGACCGCATCGGCCTGCAGCGCATGCGGCAGTGCCATGGCCGGATCCAGGGAACCGCCGATGTCTCCGGCCTGCTGCCATTCCGCCACGTCGTTCTGCTGGCCCACGACGAACCGGCCCATGTAGTTGAATCCGATCCGGGGTGCCGGCATGGCCTCCAGCACCGGTCCCGTCTCGGCATTCAGATGACGCAACAGCCCATGACCGAGCCCGTCACCGGGCACTGCCCGCGACTGCTCCTTCACCGCCTTCAGCAGATGCCCGGACGCCAGGTCGATCCCCGACGTGTCCAGTCGCACCGGATGCACGCTGGTGAACCAGCCGACCGTCCGGGACAGATCCAGCCCGCCGACCGCATGACGGCCATGACTCTCCACATCCACCAGCACCACACGACCGCCGGACCAGCGCGCCACCGCCCCCGCCAAACCCGCGAGCAGCACCTCGTGGACCCCGCAGAAGAACAGCGCCGGAACCCGTCCCAGCAGCGCCGACACCTCGGCTCCCGACATCGCCCACGACCGTGAGCGCACGCTCCCCGTGCCCACCTCCGGCCCGCCGGTCGGCCTGTCCCCCTGGCCCAGGATCGCCTGCCACGCCGGCAGTTCGCCGACCCGTTCCGCCGCGGCCGCCCATTCCTCCAGCAGGCGCGCCCACTGCCGGAACGGCACTGCCACCGGCTCCAGCGCAGGAGTCCGTCCCGCCGCAGCCGCCTCGCAGGCTTCCCGCAGATCCGGTACCAGGACTCGCCACGACATTCCGTCGACAGCCAGATGGTGCACCGCCAGCACCAGTCGGCCCACCCGACCCGGCCCGGCGTCCACCCACACCGCCTGCACCATCACGCCCGTCTGCGGGTCCAGCCGTCCCACTGCGTCCCGCACCGCGCCTGCCACGGCCTCGTCCAGCGAGCCTCCGTCAAGGCCCACTCGCCGGACCTGACCGGCCGTGTCCACGGAGCCGCGGTCGCCTACGATCAGGCGTCCCTGCTCCACGCGTGCTCGCAGCATGTCGTGCGTATCCACCACGGCGGCCAGCGCGGCGGCCAGGACCCCCTCGCCCAGGTCCACGGGCGCGCCCACAACCACCCACTGCGCGAATCCCGCACCGGCGATCCCGTCGCCCAGCATTCTCATCACCGGCGTCCACGGCACCTCGCCCGCACCGTCGACCGTCGCGGGCCGGGCGCGTTCCGGCAGCGGCGATTCCGCCACCAGCCGCGCGAGTCCCTCCGGCGTCTTCAGCCCGAAGACGTCCTGCGCGGCGAGGGCCAGTCCTTCCCGCCGCGCCCGCGCCACCAGCTGCATGGCGGTGATCGAGTCTCCGCCCAGGGCGAAGAAGCTGTCGTCCGCGCCGACCCGCTCCCGGCCGAGCACCTCGGCGAACAGCCGGCACAGCGCCCGTTCGTGCTCCGTGACCGGCTCTCGACCGACGGTCCCGGCCGTGAGATCGGGGTTGGGCAGCGCGCTGCGGTCGATCTTCCCGTTCGGGGTGGTGGGCAGCGCTTCCAGCACCACCACAGCGGGCACCATGTGCTGGGGCAGCCGGGAGGCGAGGTACTCCCGCACCGCGTGCGGATCGACCTCGGCCGGCGACACATAGGCCAGGAGGCGGTCGTCCCGGACAACCGCCGCCGCTTGAGCAACCCGCGGGTGGCCGGACAGGACGGACTCGATCTCGCCGAGCTCGATCCGGAACCCACGGAGCTTCACCTGGTCATCGGCCCGCCCGGCGAACACCAGCTCACCGCGGCTCGTCAGACAGGCCAGGTCTCCCGTCCTGTACATCCGCTCACCGGAGACGAAAGGATCGGCGACGAACCGCTCCGCCGTCAGCGCCACACGGCCCAGGTAGCCACGGGCCACCCCTATCCCCGCCACGTACAGCTCGCCGGTGATCCCCGGCGGCAACGGCCGGAGGAACGCGTCCAGTACGTAGCAGCGGCCTCCCGCGATCGGTGCCCCGATCGGGACCACGTCCCGGCCCGCCGTCAACGGCATGCTCATCGCAGCACACACCGTGGCCTCGGTCGGCCCGTAGGCATTGATCAGCCGACGTCCCTCCGACCAGCGATCCGCGAGGCCCGACGGGCATGCCTCCCCCGCCACCACCACCGTCTCCAGCCCCGCCGGCAGCGTGTCGGCCGTGGCGAGCACCGACGGCGGAACCGTCACATGCGTGGCGTCCCACCGCTCCAGTGCCTCGGCCAGCGACACCCGCGGCGGCATGTCCCGCTCCGGCGCCATCACCAGCGTCGCCCCCGAGAGCAACGCCATCAGCGCCTCCGAGACCGTGGCGTCGAAGCCCAGTGCCGCGAACTGCAGGACCCGTGACGACGGCGACACGGCGAACCGGTCGATCTGTGCCGCCGCCAGATTCCCCAGACCCGCGTGGGGGACAACGACCCCCTTCGGAGTTCCCGTCGACCCCGACGTATAGATCACGTACGCCGCGTCGTCCGGCCCCACCTGCGGCGGCACCGCATCCGGGACCGCCGCGAGATCCACTTCGTCGATCACCACCGACCGGTCAGCGAACTCCTCAGGCACTGCGTCCCGCGACTTCCCGTCGCACACCACCAGCGCGGGATCCGCGTCTCCCAGCAGCAGTCGCACGCGCTCGGCCGGATACGCGGGATCCACCGGAACGAACGCGCCTCCGGCCAGCGACACCCCCAGCATCCCGACCACCCGCCACGCCGACCGCCCCACGACGAGGCCCACCCGGGACTCCGGTCCGGCCCCACGGGCCCTCAGCACGGCGGCGAGCGCCGATGCCTGTTCCCAGAGCCGCTCGAAGGTCAGCTCGCCGTCGCCGTCCACCACCGCCACCGCGTGCGGCCGCTCCGCCACGACCCGCGCCACCAGCACCGGCAGGGACTCCCCCACCGCCAGCGCCGCGTCCGAGTCGCCCACCCAGCCCCCGGCCACACCGACCCGCCCCACCAGCCCGGAAGGGTCAGCGGCCATCGCGCCGAGGGCGCCGACGAACCACACCAGCACGGACTCGGCGACGGTCTCCTCGATCTGCCCGTGCCGGTAGGCGAGCTGGATCCTGAGTTGGTCCCCCGGGATGATGCCGAGGGTCAGTGGATAGTGGGTGCCCTCGACCGTGCCCAGGTACGTGAACTGGTCGGCGAAGTCCCGCGGATAGTTCTCGAACACCAGCAGCGTGTCGAACTTCGCACCCGGCCCGCCCGCTCTCTGGATCTCGGGCAGTCCCAGATGCTGATGCGGGATCAGGGCCGCCTGCCGCTGCTGCAGACCGGTGAGCAGGTCGGAGACCGTCTGCCCGCCGTCCAGCGATACCCGGACCGGCACGGTGTTCATCATGAGCCCGGGCATCGACTCCACCCCCGGGAGCTCTGCGGGACGGCAAGCGACCGTGGTGCCGAACACCACCTCGGTGCGCCGCGCGAGCCGGGCCAGCACCATTGCCCACGCGCCCTGCATCATCGTGTTCAGCGTCAGCCCGTGGTCACGGGCCACCTGCGTCAGCCTGGCGTAGAGCTCCGGGGTGACGTGGGCGATGCGGTACTCGTATCCCGTCCCGGCGGCCGTCCTCGCGATCGACGCGTCCCCGTCGAGGCCGGACAACTCCGCCTGCCAGGCCGCGCGTGCCGCGTCCTTGTCCTGCCGATCCAGCCAGGCCAGGTAGTCCCGGTAGGATGCCGCGCCGATCCGCTCCGGGAGCCGGCCGCCGACCGCATACGCCTCGGCCGCCTCGTTGAGGATGACCGCCACCGACCAGCCGTCGGTCAGGATGTGGTGGTGGACGACCAGCAGGCGGTGCCGGTCCTCGCCGATCCGGACCAGCAGCAGCCGGAACAACGGGCCCGCGGCCAGGTCGAACCGCTGTTCCTGTTCCCGCCGGGCGAGGGCCTCGACGGCCGCCTCGGCGTCGCTCACGCCCGTGAGGTCGACCTCCCGCCAGGGCAGGACGACGTGTCCGGCGACGGCCTGGAGCGTCCTCCCCGACGCGAGCCGTACGAAACTCACCCGGAGCTCGGCGTGCCGTGCGAAGACCGCTTCCCACGCGACCCGGAGCCGGGCCACGTCCAGCGGACCGTTCAGCTCCAGGATCCACTGCGCCTGGTAGATGTCGACGCCCTCTTCTTCGAGGGTCGACTGGAAGAGCAGCCCCTCCTGGAGCGGGGCGAGCGGCCAAGCCTCCTCGGCACCCGGTACGGCGATCGCCAGCTCGCTCTCCTCCTCCGCGGTGAGAGCGATCAGGGGACGGGCGTCGGGGGCGTCGGCGGGTACAGGACGCGCTGCGGCCGCCAACCGTGCGGGGGTCCTCTCCTCGAAGATCTGGGAGGGCGTCACCAGCAGACCGGCCGTGGCCGCGCGGACCGCCAGCCGCATCGCGGAGATCGAGTCGCCGCCCAAGGCGAAGAAGCTTTCGTCGACACCGACCCGGTCCAGGCCGAACAGCTCGGCGAACAGTCCGCTCAGGACGCGCTCCGCCTCGGTGGCGGGTTCGCGGCCCCCGGCATTCCCCCCGAAGACGGGCGTGGGCAGCGCCGCCCGGTCCACCTTGCCGTTGCCGGTGAGCGGAAGCCGGTCCAGCGTGATCACGGCAGCCGGGACCATGTACTCCGGCAGCATCGCCCCGAGACGCTCACGGAGGACGACGGGGTCCACGTCCGTCACCGCGTAGCCGATCAGGCGGCCGTCGACCGCCACCACGACGGCCTCGTGGACATCCGGCTGCGCGGTCAGCGCGGCCTCGATCTCACCCGGCTCGATCCGGAACCCGCGGATCTTCACCTGGTCGTCGGCCCTGCCCGCGAACAGCAGCTCGCCGTCGGCAGTCCACCGGGCGATATCCCCTGTCCGGTACATCCGGCCGCCGGGTACGGACGGATCCGCCACGAACCGCTCCGCCGTCAGTGCCGTCCGGTCCAGGTAGCCGTCCGCAAGGCCGGCGCCGGAAAGGTAGAGGTCGCCGACCGTACCCGGAGGCACGGGCAGCAGCGACGCATCGAGCACCTGAGCCCGGCGACCCGGAAGCGGACGGCCGATCGGCAGCGCGGGACCCAGCGCATCGCCCGGCTGGAGCAGGTGCCACGTCGCGCACAGCGTCGTCTCCGTCGGTCCGTACAGGTGCCGAATCCGCGCTCGGGGGACCGCCCTTCGCACCTTCTCCACCGCGGGTGCGGGCACCACGTCGCCGCCCGTCAGCACCTCGTGGAGGCCGGCGAAGGATTCCGGCGACTCCTCCGCCAGCACGCGGAAGCTCCCCGCGGTCAGGTGCACCTTCGTCACGCCGGCGGCGACCGCCTCCCGCAGACGCCGGGCGTCCACTGCGCCCGGCTCGGCGATCACCACGCGGGCGCCCGAGGCAAGCGGTACCCAGATCTCGAAAAGGGACGCGTCGAAGGCGTGCGGCGCGTGCATGAGGACTGCATCACCGGGGTCCACCGCCCAGCCGGGGTTCCCCACCAGCTCCGCGACGCTCCTGTGCGGGACGGCCGCTCCCTTCGGGACCCCCGTCGACCCGGAGGTGTACATCACGTACGCCAGGTCCCCCGGACACACCGGGACCGTCGACGCGTCGCCCGAAACGTCGTCCGTGACGACGATCGACTCGACCCCCTCCGGAACGCTGTCGCCCGCCGCGGCCGAACATGCCACCAGGGACGCCCCCGAGTCCGCGACCATGAACGCCACCCGCCGCGCGGGATAGGCGGCATCCACCGGCACGTACGCCGCTCCCGCCTTCCACACGGCGAGCAGCGTCACCACCAGGTCCGCAGAGCGTTCCATCAGGACCGCCACACGGTCGCCGCGGCGGACGCCCCGACCGATCAGCCGCCCGGCCAGCCGGCCCGCGAGCTCGTCCAGCCGCCGGTAGGTCAGCGCCCGGTCCCCATCAACTACGGCCACCGCGTCGGGCGTCCGCTCCGCCTGGCGGGCGAACAGCTCCGGCACCGTCGGCGTGGCCAGCGCTGCGGAATTCATCGTCCCCCTTCAGGAACCATCTGGTGGACCGGCCCGGCCCCGTTGCCTTCGGGCGCGGCTCCGACGCCGCCCGACTCGGCGAAGTGCGTGTGATAGAGCTCCGCGTAGAGACCGGCCTCGGCCAGCAGCTCCTCGTGCGTCCCGCGCTCCCGGACGCCTCCGTCGTCGATCACGACGATCTGATCGGCCTCACGGATCGTGGACAACCGGTGGGCGATCACCAGGGAGGTGCGGTCGCGCAGCGCGGTCCTGAGAGCCCGCTGGACGGCGGCCTCCGACTCGGGGTCCAGGTGAGCGGTGGCCTCGTCGAGCACGACGACCGAGGGCGCCTTCAGGAGCAGCCTCGCGATGGCCAGTCGCTGCTTCTCCCCGCCCGACAGCCGGTAGCCGCGGTCTCCCGCGACGGTGTCGAGCCCCTTCGGGAGGGATTCGATCAAGTCCCAGATCTGGGCTCCCTTGCACGCCTCGATCAACTCGTCCTCGGTGGCGGTCGGACGGGCGTAACGAAGGTTCTCCCGAATCGTGTCGTGGAAGAGGTAGGTGTCCTGGCTGACCACGCCCACCGCCTCGCGGAGTGAGCCGACGGAGAGGTCCCGGAGATCGTGTCCGCCGACACGGACGGTGCCGGAGGTCGGGTCGTACAGCCGGGACACCAGGTGGGTGAGAGTGCTCTTCCCCGCGCCGGACGGGCCGACGAGTGCGGTGATGGTCCCGGCCGGCGCACGCAGGCTCACGTGGCGCAGGACCTCCGGCGCCGTCTCCCCTCGATCCCCTCCGCCACGCACGTTCTGCTCCAGCGACGGCAGCGAGACCTCGTCCGCGCCCGGATAGCGGAACGACACGTCCGCGAACTCGATCTCCGGGGCTGTGTTCCGCGTGAGCGTGACGGCGTCGGGGCGTTCCTCGATCAGCGGCTTCAGGTCGAGGAGCTCGAAGAGCCGGTCGAAGCTCACCAGGACGACCAGCGCGTTCGCCTGCATCCCGGACAGCTGGGTGATCGGCCCGAACAGCCGCCCGAGCAGGGCGGCGAGAGCTACCAGCGTGCCGAGCTGGAAGGCCCCGGAGAGCACGAGGCCGCCGCCGACCCCGTAGGTGAGCGCCGTGGCGAGCGCGGCGATCAGCATCATGACGACGAAGGCCATCCGGCCGTAGACGACGACGCTCACGCCGGCCCTGCGGAGCCTTTCCGACCGGTCCTCGTACTCGTCCATCTCCTCGTCCGGACGGCCGAAGAGCTTGGAGAGCATCGCCCCCTGAGCGTTGAACCGCTCCTGGAGGAGGCCGGCCAGGCCTGCGTTCACCTCCATCGACTGCCTGGTGTACCGCTGTGTCACTCTCCCCACGTACACCCAGGGAACGACGAACAGCGGGATCAGCACCAGCGTGATGACGGCGACGATCCACGACAGGTAGAACAGCTCGGCCATCACCAGGACGACCCCGATCACGCTGGGGAGCGCCATCAGCAGTTGGCTTAACGCCTGCTGCGTCATGATCAGATCCGTGTGGAGCCGTCCGACCAGCACACCGGTCTGGGTGCGGGTGAAGAATGCGACCGGCAGCCGCTGGACGTGCTCGATCGCCTGGATCCGGACGTCGTAGCTGACCCCCTGCCCGATCCTCCCGGCGAGGTAGGCGAGCACCAGCTGCAGTAGCGCGTCGAGGACGGCGAGCCCCGCGGTGAGGCAGGCCAGCAGGGTGACCTCTCCGGAGTCGCCCTTGAGGATCCCGTCGTCGACGATCTGCTTGAGCAACAGCGGAGTCGCCACCACGATGAGCGACTCCAGGACGGCGCCGATTGCGAAGAGTGCGATTCTGCCGGTATGCGGGCGAAAGTAGGCGAGCACCCTGCGTGGCGTTTCAGGGCGGAGCTTGGCCGGCTCGGGATCGTCGCCTCCGCCGGCCCTTTGCGCCCCCCTGCTGGACGGCATCATGACCATACGGACATCCCCTCTCCCACGTCACCGAAGTCCGCAGGTCCATGGTGCTGATCGGACTCGCTGTCCACGAGTCGGTGTCCAAGCGAGCATTTCCGACACTTGGACACGGCCCCTGATTCCGATCTCGAAAATTCCTCAGCGTCGCGAAATGAACCAACTGGGGAATATAGGGAGCGGAAAGCAGAAGGACTCACCGGTCGATGTCGGTGAGTCCTTGAGTGCGGGGTGCATCAGTGGGCGGGACGAACCCTGCTGACTGGTTTCCGACTCACACCCGACGACCCGCCCCCGCCGAGGTCACCGGGAGTGCGCCAAGTGACCGGCTTGATCAAGCGCAACCCTGACCGCATCCGTGGCGAGGATCAGCGCAAGCTGAAGGAAATCCTGGCCCGCTGCCCCGAGTTGGACGCGGCTACCGGGCACCTGGCGAGTTCCTCGCTCTCGCACGTGGTGACCATCCAGCCCACGGTGTAGCGGGAGTAGATGTCGATCATCGTGTAGAGGAAGTAGAAGACCCACTTGTGCGGGCCTCGCAGCTTGGTGACGTCCCAGGACCAGACCTGGCTGGGGGCGCTGGCCATCAACTCGGTCTTCCTGCACGGTGGGTGGGTCGCTTGCCGGCGCCGCTCGCGGACCTCGCCGCGCTTGCGCAAGATCCTGTACATCGTGGACTCCGAGCACAGGTAGACGCCCTCGTCCAGCAACGTGGCGTAGACCTCGGCGGGTGCCGTGTCCTTGAACCGCTCGCCGTTGAGCTTGGCCACCACCCGCTCGCGCTCGGCGGGCGTGAGCGCCTTCGGACGCGGCCGGCACTCCCGGACCGGCCTCGGCGGGGGCGGGGACTTCCGGTGGTGGCGGTACCAGGTCGCCCGGTTGACGCCCAGCGCCGCGCAGGCTTTCACGCGGCCGACCACGCCGGACACCGTCTCCAGAGCCGCGGTCCGGGCGTCCTCGGCAGAGTCACGAACATCAAGCTCCTGAAGCGGCAGATGGCAGGTCGTGCCGGACATCCCCTGCTCCGCAAGCGAGTTCTACTCGTCGCCGCCGATCGCCGACAACACAGAGTCACGTCCACGCTGGCTACGTGATCGGTTTCACGGGCCGGGCCGGCGGAGGGGCGGTCGGCAGCCGCACCGTGACGTGGAGGCCGCCTCCGGGGCGCGGGGCGATGGTGAGGGTTCCGTCATGCGCTTCGACGATGCTCTTGACGATGGCCAGGCCCAGGCCGACGCCCGCGTGGTCATGGCGGATGCGTTCGGTGCCGCGCTGGAAGGGCTCGGTGAGGGTCGAGACCAGCTGTGCTGAGAGGATCTCGCCGGTGTTCTCGACGGTGAGCGTCACGCTTCCGGGATGGATGCCGGTCGTTGCCCGCACGATGCCCCGACCGGGCAGGTTGTGGACGATCGCGTTATGGATGAGATTGACTGTCATCTGCAGCAGGAGCGCGCGGGAGCCGATGGTCGGGGTGATGTCGCCCGAGGCCTCGATGGTTACGCCGTGCTTCTCCGCCATGGGAAGCAGCGTCTCGACGGCCTCCTCGACGTTCAGGGACAGGTCGACGGGCTCCCGGGTGAAGGATCGCTGGTCGGCACGGCTGAGCAGGAGCAATGCCTCGGTGAGGTCGATCGCCCTGGCATTGACGTTGTTGAGGCGTCGGAACAGCTCGCCCGAGTCTCGCGCCGGGTCGTTGAAAGCCACTTCGAGAAGGGCCTTCGTGATCGCCAGCGGGGTGCGCAGCTCGTGGGAGGCGTTGGCCGCGAACCTCCGCTGCTCGGTGACGTGCGCTTCGAGGCGCGCGAGCATGGTGTCGAAGGCGTCGGCCAGCTCGCGGAACTCGTCCTCGCGGCCTTCCAGCTCGATCCGGTGGGAGAGCGACCCGTTCGCGGCCATGGAGGTGGCGTCGGTGATGCGGGTCAGCGGGGCGAGCATTCGGCCGGCGAGCAGCCAGCCTCCCAGGAGGCCGAACACCAGCAGGAGCGCCAGCACTCCGGCCGCCGCCGGAGTGTAGGCGTGCAGCACGATGGTGCGGATGGGCACGAGCCCGTTAGGGCTGCTCGCTGCACTGGGCAGGCCGCGCAGCAGATATACCCACACGGTGGCCAGCATCAGCACGCCCGCGAGCATGACGAAGCCCGCATAGCTGAGGGCGAATTTGAGGCGGACGCTCAAGCCTGGTGTTCTAGGCGCCCGCATTGCCCTCACGCCTGATGTCCGCCTGGGTAGTGATCCGGTATCCGACGCCGGGCACGGTGGCGATGATCTGAGGTTCACCGAGGCGTTTACGCAGAGTCGAGACCGTGATGCGTACGGCATTGGTGAACGAGTCGGCGTTCTCGTCCCAGGCCCGCTCCAACAGTTCCTCGGCGCTGACGACGCCGCCTTCGGCGGCGACGAGCACGTCGAGCACGGCGAATTGTTTGCGGGTGAGTGCGATGTAACGGTCGTCGCGGTAGACCTCGCGACGGAAGGGGTCCAGCCGCAGGCCCGCGATCTCCCGCACAGGCGGTCTGATGTACGCGCGCCTGCGGTCGAGCGCCCTGAGCCTGAGGACGAGTTCACGCATCTTGAACGGCTTGGTGAGGTAGTCGTCGGCACCGAGCCCGAACCCGGAGGCCATGTCGTCGATCCGGTCGGCGGCGGTGAGCATGAGGATGGGCATGCCCGATCCCGCCGCGACGATCCGTTCGGCGATCTCGTCACCGGAGGGGCCGGGGATGTCGCGGTCGAGGACGGCGATGTCGTAGGCGTTGACGCTCAGCAACTCCAAGGCGGTGTCGCCGTCACCGGCGATGTCCGCCGCAATCGCCTCCAGGCGCAGCCCGTCACGGATGGCCTCTGCCATGTACAGCTCGTCCTCGACGATCAAGACACGCATGTACCAATGCTACGCACCGGAGCCTGTCGTCAGCCTATCGAAAAACGCATACGTCCCGGCGATGTCTCCTTCCCTTGAATGTGCGCATGACCAGTAACCCATGGGCGTTGGTCGCTCTCGTCAGGGCCGCCCGCTGAAGGGATCGGCGGTCGACGGGGGCGAGGACCGGATCCGCGAGCTGTTGCAGCAGACGCCAACCATGCCGGCCACGGTCACCGATTTGGCCCTGTCGAAGTAACGGGGTGGGGGCAGTCCGCCGGACCGCGGCCAGGACCCGTGTCTACCGCCAACGGATGCTCAGGTCTTTCACGTCGCCCCGAACATCAGCCGCCTGATCGCCGCCTGCCGCCGGGCCGAGTCCCCGTGGTCTACACCGCACAACCACCCCGCCAGCCCGCCTCGGCGCGCGGCCTGCTCACGGACTTCTGGGGGCCGAGCCTCGACGACCGCCCCGACGACCACGCGATCACCGGCCTCCTCGCACCGCACCCGGGCGACACCGTCCTCACCAAGCACCGCTACAGCGCGTTCCACGGCACGGACCTCGACGCCGTGCTCGCCGCACACGGCCGCGACCAGCTGCTGGTCACCGGCGTGTACGCCCATCTCGGCTGCCTGCTGACGACGACGGGCGCCTCGCCCACGGAGTACAGGCATTCTTCGTCGCCGACGCGGTCGCCGACTTCGACGAGCACCGGCACTGGCAGGCGCTGCGCTACGTGGCCGACTCCCGCGGCATGCTGACCGTCACGGAGGACGTGCTCGACCTCGCCTCCCGCACTTGCGGCCGCAACACCGTGTTTCACGAGCTGAACTGACGTGTAATCAGTGACACCATCCGGGCACACCGCAGAGCCCCTTCCGAACAGCCGGAGGAGAGATGACGCGCATTCTGGTGCTCGGCGAATTCCGCGCGGACCGACTCGTGCCGCCGCTCGTGCGCTCCGGCGCCGAGGTGACCGTGCTGGGCTTCGAAGACCTCACGGGCTTCCTGGACCCCCGGGGGGTCTGCGGAGCGCTGCCCCGGGACCTCACCGACGAGTCCCTGTCGGCCCTGCTGAAGAAACACGACGCCGACACCGCCGTTCCCAACATGTCCTCCCCCGGACAGGAGCAACTGCTCGCGCTGTACGCCCGCGTGCGCGACAGGATGCTGGTGCACTCGGAACCCTTCGCCACCCTCGCCTGAACAGGCGACGCCTCCGTTCTGGACGGCACGGCGGGCACGGTGTTCGAGGACGCCCGGACCGCGGCTCTGGAGACGCTGTCCGGCGTGGTCGGCCGCGTGAAAGCCTGCGCGGCGCTGGGCGTCAACCGGGCGACCGGGTACCGCCACCGCCCTCGTCGTTGAGGGTGTGACGGACGAGGGCGAGGTCATCCGGGTGTCGGCGCGGACCTGGGACGATCCGGTGCCGTGCCCGATGTGCGGGCAGCGGACGGGGCAGGTGCCTGCCTTCCACGAGCGGGTGGTCGCGGACGTGCCGGTGGACGGACGTCGGGTCGTGGCCTCGGTGCGAGTGCGGCGCATGGTCTGCCCGGTCCTGGGCTGCCCCCGGCAGACGTTCCGCGAGCAGGTCCCCGGCCTGATCGAACGCTACCAGCGGCGCACACGTCGGCTTGCCGACCAACTCGGCCAAGTCGTAAAGGAGTTAGCAGGCCGGGCGGGCTCCCGCCTCTTCCGCATACTGCCTGCGCGATCTCCCGATCGACCGCCCTGCGCCTACTCATGCGCCAGGCGGTGCCACCGATGCGCGTCCCGCGCGTGCTCGGCATCGACGACTTCGCCCTGTGCCGGCGTCAGCGCTATGCCACCGTGATCATCGACGCCGAGACCGGCGAGCGGATCGACGTCCTGCCCGACCGCACCACCAAGACGCTGGTCACGTGGCTGCGTGCGAACCCCGGGGCCGAGTACGTCTGCCGCGACGGTTCCGGCTCCTACGGCGAGGCGATCCGCCAGGCCTTGCCCGACGCGGTGCAGGTCAGCGACAGGTGGCACATGTGGAGCAACCTGTGTGGCAA
Organism: Kitasatospora sp. NPDC087861; assembly: GCF_044742585.1. NCBI lineage: Bacteria > Bacillati > Actinomycetota > Actinomycetes > Kitasatosporales > Streptomycetaceae > Kitasatospora > Kitasatospora sp. NPDC087861. The sequence goes on along the minus strand of NZ_JBIUUS010000025.1, from coordinate 9,076 downwards.
AGTCCTGGCCGAGGTCCGCTCCCACGCCGTCTGCTGGGCCACCGCGGTGAACCCCGTCAGGCCCGGGGGCATACACGAGCAGACCACCCGCGAGCGCTGGCAGCGGGTCCACCAGCTCCTCGGCCAGCTCCTCGGCCAGGACGTCGGCCTGCTCGACTGCGCCCGCCGCCTCGACGTCGCCCTGAACACCGTCAAGCGCTACGCCCGCATGAAGGAGCCCACCGCAGAGCGCCGCGCACCCCGCTACAAGCCCACACTGGTCGACCCCTACCGCGACCACCTGCGCCGGCGCCGGGCCGAGGACCCCGCGGTGCCCGTCACCCACCTCCTGCGTGAAATCAAGGAGCTCGGCTACACCGGCAGCGCGAACCTCCTGGTCCGCTACATCACCCAAGGCCGCGCCGAGGGCGACAAACCGGTCACCACCCCGCGACACTTCGCCCGCCTCCTCCTCACCCGCCCCGAAAACCTGCGCGACAAGGACGCCGCGCTACTGGGGGAACTCGCCGGGACCTGCCCCGAGATGACCGAACTCGCCTGCCTGACAGCCGAATTCGCTCAGCTGCTGACCCCGGCGGAGGGCAACGATGCCAAGCTCACCGACTGGATCACAGCAGTACGCGCCGTCGCCCTGCCCCACCTGCACTCCTTCGCGAACGGCCTCGAACTCGACCGCGCCGCCGTCAACGCCGGACTCACCACCCCGCACCACAACGGCCGCACTGAAGGCGTGAACACCCGCACCAAAAGGATCATGCGACAGATGCACGGCAGAGCCGGATTCAAGCTCCTCCGCCACCACATCCTCCTCGCCTGAATCACAGCCCGTTACCACCGGATACGGGACAGAGCCGCTGGCTGGACAGGCCCGGGTGGCGTCGGGCGCCGCAGCGCGATCTCGATACCCCCACTGGTATAGGTGCCAGCGCACGGCCTCGACGGCCGATACGGGGCGGGGTATCTCCGAACGATGTCGATGATACCCCCGGGGGTACGAAAAGCACAGTGGACCTTCGCGCTCACCCCGAAGCAGCCGACCGTGCGCCGACCGTTGACGGGACTCGGACGAGCATGTGAAATACCACATGTCACCCGTCATACACATGATGCCTCGCAGCCCAGGGATTTGAACGTTCAAACCCCGGTCACGCCCCGGCCACCCGCCCGACAGGAGAACCGCCATGCCCCCCAGCCGCGCCCCGCACCGCCGACCCGTCCGCGCCCTGCCCTCGGGCCTCGCGGTACTGGCCGTCCTCGCCGTCCAGGCGATCGGCGCGGGCCCGGCCCGGGCGGCCGGCGCGGCCCCACTGGTCGACGGCGGCGGCTACGTCATCGGCGCCGCCCTGGACGGCGGCTGCCTCGGCCCGCAGTACGCGCAGTCGGCGGCCGGCACGCCCGTCGTCGTGGCGGCCTGCCAGGGACTGCTCAGCCAGCGCTGGCAGTTGCGCCGCAGCACCGACGGCTACCGGCTGGTCAACGCCGCCAGCGGGCGCTGCCTGACCCTCGACGGCACCGGGCGCCGACCCGGCACCGCCGACTGCGACACCGACCCCGCCGCCGGGACCTTCACCATCTCCCCCGCGCCGGGCGGGAGTTACACCCTGGCCGCGCACGGCGCCTGTCTCACCACGGCGGAGGCGCCCGAGCGGAACGCAGCGCCCGAGCGGAACACCGCATCCGAGCAGGACACCGCATCCGACCGCCGGCACTGCGACGCCCGGCCCGCCCACCGCTGGACCCTCACCCGCAGCGAACCGCTCACCCTCACCGACCCCGGCTTCGAACAGGGCACCGACGGCTGGACCCTCACCGCGCACACCGGCGTCGCCACCAACAACCCGCACAGCGGCACCCGCCTCGCCTACCTCGACGCCGGCCCGGGCTACCGGATCAGCCAGCAGGTCACCGCCGTCACCGCGGGCAGCTACGACCTGTCCGCCTGGATCGCCACCGGCGGCGCCGGCGGCACCTTCGCGGTCAGCGTCAACGGCACCGTGGTCCGCTCGACCACCCTGCCCGAGCAGCCCACCTACGCGAAGTACACGCTGCCCCGGGTGCGCGTCGCGGCCGGCGACCAGCTCACCCTCACCATCGGCTCCTCCCCCACCGGCTGGGTCAACGTGGACGACACCGCCGTCGCCCCGTCCGCCCCCAGGGACCCGCAGATCAGTTCTTCCGACCCGGAGGTCGTCGCCCTGTTCGACTGGGCCAAGACCAAGGCCAACAGCTGGGTGCAGCAGGCCGGCACCACCGGCGTGCTCGACATGGACGAGAACAACCCCGGCGGCACCGGCACCACCACCTACGACACCACCTACTGGGCCGGCTACCCGTTCCGCTCCGACTTCTACAGCCGCGACTTCGCCCACCAGCTGGTCGGCGCCCACCTGCTCGGCCTGGACGCCGAGAACAAGACCATGCTGCGCGGCTTCGCCGCCTCCGCCACCGAGGTCAACAAGCTCTACCCGGTCTGGGCGCTCAACTTCGACGCCAAGACGTACGGCAGCATCGACTACCGCGGCCCCGACCGCTTCGTCCGCGAGCTGCCCGCGCCGTTCGAACTGGTGGAGAAGGCCGGCGAGGCCTACCGGTGGACCGGCGACCGCGACTACGCCGACGACCCCACGCTGAGCGGCTACGTCCGCAACACCCTCGGCCCCTTCATCGCCCAGCACCCCGGCCCGGTCGACAACGGCGGCATCCCCGTCCCGCAGGCCACCAGCCGCAGCATCTTCGCCGGCACCGCCAGTTACGCCGAGAACGCCACCAGCACCTACGCCGAGGCCGGCGATGCCCTCGGCGCCCAGTACCAGGCGTACCTCGCCGCCGCGACCCTGGCCGCCGCGCACGGCGACACCGCCGCGGCCACCGGCTACCAGCGGGCCGCCACCGCGCTGCGCACGTACGTCAACACCACCTGGAGCGTGGACCCGCAGCAGCCCGGCGAGGTCGTGCACGGCTACGACACCACCGGCAAGCCGGTGACCGGCTGGGGCTACGAGTCCAGCGTGCTGATGCCGGTCAAGCAGCTGCTCGACCCGGGCCCGCGCCGCGACGGCCTCCTCGCCGCGATCGACGCCGCCGACTCCGGCCCGCAGCGCTCGACCAACCTGGAGGCCTTCACCTACCTGCCGGACGCTTTCTTCGCCAACCACGACGGCGACACCGCCTGGAAGTGGATGCGGCAGATCTACCAGGGCGTCGACCAGCTCCACGCGAGCGGCCGGATGCTCAACGGCGACTACCCCGAGGTCCCGTTCACCCTGCTCAGCCAGACCGTGCAGGGCCTGCTCGGCGTCCAGCCCGACGCCGCCGCCGGCACCCTGGTGACCGCCTCCCAACTACCCGCCTCGATGGGCTGGTTGCAGGTCGCCGACATCCCGGTCGGCGCCGGCTCGGTCACCGTCCGGCACGACGGCCACCGCGGCAGCACCCTCACCAACACCGGACGCGCCCCGCTCACCTGGGAGGCCCGCTTCACCGGCCGGCACAGCGGACTCACCGTCGACGGCAAGGCCCGGCCCACCCGCACCACAACCGTCGACGGCGTGACCTACACCTACGCCACCGTCACCGTCGCCCCCGGACACACCTCGACCGCCGCCGTCCTCGACTGACCCCCGGACGCCGTCACCGGCTGACCCCGGGCGCGCCCCACGGCCGATCCGCCCCCAACCGACCGGCCGTGCCCACGAGTTGCCCGATGCAGCACCCCTCCCCCCACTCCCCAGGAGCGCGCATGCGCCACATCCCCCACCGCCTCGCGGCACCCCTGCTCGCGCTGGCCCTCGCCACCACCGGCCTCGGTGCCCTCACCGTCGGTGCGGCCGCCCCCGCCGCCGCCCTCGGCAACGGCAACGCCCTCACCCCGCCGATGGGCTGGAACTCCTGGAACTCCCTCGGGACCGAGGTCACCGAGGACCAGGTCGTCCAGACCATCGACTTCATGGCCGCCAACGGCCTGGTCGCGGCCGGCTACGACACCGTCACCATCGACGACGGCTGGTCGCTGTGGCACCGCGACGGCCAGAGCAGCGACATCGTGCGGACCTCGTACGGTTCGATGCAGCTCTACGACGCCGCCGGCAACCCGGTCGCCGGCACGGACGGCACCGGCAACGACCCCACCTCCGGCCACCTCGTCCCCCGCCCCGACCACTTCCCCTCGCAGACCGTCAACGGACGGACCGTCAACGGCATCGCGTACCTCGCCCAGTACGCGCACAGCAAGGGCCTGAAGTTCGGCCTGTACGGCACCGACACCTACCTGACCTGCCAGATGCACCCCGGCAGCCTCGGCCACGAGACCACCGACGCCGCCGACTTCGTCTCCTGGGGCGTCGACTTCGTCAAGTACGACGACTGCCCGTACGGCCCGCCGATCACCGGGCCGGACGGGCACGGCTACGGCACCCAGGGCGAGGGCAAGGAGCTCACCCGCTCCGTCTACGCCCGGGTCCAGACCTTCCAGCACGCCCTCGACGCCGCCTCCGCCGCGCAGGGCCGGCCCAAGGTCACCCTCAGCGTCTCCGCCCAGCCCGTCCACACCGGCGTCCCGTACCTGCTCGCCGCGGACGACCCGGCGCGCACCGACCCGGTGATCCAGGCGGCCGGCACCGCGCCGTTCCAGGCTCCCGGCTACGCGCCGACCGGCATCTGGTGCGGTCAGGTCGCCAACCTCTGCCGGATCGGCGGCGACCGCGACAGCGAACTCGACGGGGTGCTCTGGAACGGGCAGTTGCAGACCGCGCTGCAGTACCCCGGCAACGTGCGCCCGGGCAGCTGGAACGACCTCGACATGATGTTCACCGGCTGGCAGGACGTCTTCGGCCTCTGGGGCACCACCGACACCTGCACCTGCCACAAGCCGTTCACCGACGACGAGTCCCGCACCGAGACCTCGGTCCTCGCGATGCTCGCCGCCCCGCTGATCTCCGGCGCCGACCTGCGCACCGCCGCCCAGTCCCAGCACAGCGCGGACGGGCACACCTGGTCCACCGGGATCGACGCGGCGAGCCTTGCGGTCCTGAAGAACCGCGACGTCATCGGCATCGACCAGGACTCCCTGGCCAAGCCCGCCACCCTGGTCGGCGCCAAGCCCGCGAACGCCACCGCGCCGGTCGTCCTCAAGCGGCAGCTGGCGAACGGCGACACCGCCGTGCTGCTGGTCAACCAGGACCCGGCGGCGAGCCACGCCGTGAACACCAGCCTGGGCGAACTCGGGCTCACCGGGCCCGGCTACACCGCCAAGGAGCTGTGGACGGGCGCGAGTTCGACCGTCACCGGCACGCTCGGCACCACGGTGGCCCCGCACGGCGTGGCGCTGTACCGGCTCAGCGCGCAGCCGACCACCGTCCCGACCGCCGTGGTCGACGACGGCCGCTACCACGCGCTCAGCCCCGGCGGCAGCGGCGGCCTGGTCCTGGAGGTCGCGGGCACCTGCAGCGCGCCGCTGGGCGCCGTCGCGGACGTCAACACCTGGTGGCCCACGCACACCTCCGAGCAGTGGACCTTCACCACCAACCCGGACGGCACCGTCCGGATCAGCGACAACTGCGCCACCGCCACCCACGCACACACCGTGCTCACCGCCGGCACCTCCCCCGGCAACAGCGCCTCCCTGCTGAGCTACTCGCCCGGCAACCCCTCGCAGGAGTGGCGGGTCACCCAGAACAGCGCCACCGGGGCGCTCACCGTCACCAACGTCGCCACCGGCCTGGCGCTCAACGCCGGGAGCGGCACGGCGGGTTCGACCGTGACCACGGACCCGGCCGACGGCGCCGCCGCCGGGCAGGGCTGGAGCGTCGCGTCCTGAGCCGCTGACCGGACTCCCGGACCCCTGGCCCCACCGCTCACGGCGGTGTCCAGGGGTCCGCGAGTCCGTCGTCAACCCCCCGCCTTCGCGGCCGCCGACCGGTCCCCGGGCGCGACGGGCGCGACGGGCGCGACCGGCACGACCGGCACGGCGGGCTCCGGCAGGGTGCGGAACAGCAGCCAGCTGAGCACCGGCATCAGCACCAGCGGCAGCAGGGCGGTGCGCAGCGAGGTCGCGTCCGCGAGGCCGCCGATCAGCGGGCTCGCCAGGCCGCCGATGCTGACGGTCAGCCCCAGCGTGATCCCGCTGGCGGTGCCGATGCGCGAGGGCAGGTAGTCCTGCCCCAGCGTGACCTGCAGCGAGAACGGCACGTACAGGCCCGCCGAGGTCAGCGCCACGCACCCGTACAGCGCCGGGCCCGGCACCAGCAGCACGCCCGCCACGGCCACCGCCGCGACCAGGTACGACCAGCGCGCCACCGCGACCCGGCCCCAGCGGTCCGCGAGGGCGCCGCCCAGCACCGAGCCCACCGCGCCGCCCGCGTACAGCACCACCAGCGCCGCGGTGCCCGCCGCCGTACCGCCGCCGACGCGCTGGGTGGCGAACAGCGAGAGGAAGGTGCTCAGGCCGGTGAAGACGATCGAGCGGCACACCACGGCCAGCGACAGCCGGACGAAGGAGGCCCGGTCGTCGGGCCCCGTCACCGGTGCCGGTCCGGTCCCGGCGGCGCGCCGCCGCTCCAGTTCGCGCAGCACCGGCAGGCACAGTGCGGCGCCCGCGAGCGCCGGCAGCACCAGCAGCGGGGTCAGCCGCAGGCCGCCGCCCGCGACCACCACGGTCACCAGTAGCGGGGCCGCCGCGAAGCCCAGGTTGCCGCCCAGCGAGAACCAGGCCATCCCCCGGTGGCCGTCCCGCGCGGCCAGCCGGGCCACCCGGGCGGACTCCGGGTGGTACGCGGCCACCCCGACCCCGGACAGCGCCACGAAGGCGAGGGTCAGCGGGTACGAGCCGCTCACCCCGCTGAGCGCGATGCCCGCACCGCCCACCAGCGTGCTCACGGGCAGCAGCCAGGGCAGCGGCCGCCGGTCGGTGATCGCGCCGAGCAGCGGCTGCGCCACCGAGGAGAGCAGCGAGGCGGCGAGCACCACGCCCGAGACGGCGGCGTAGCCGTAGCCGCGCTCGGCGACGAAGAACGGGACCAGGGCGGCCACCGCGCCCTGGTAGACGTCCACACAGGCGTGTCCGACGGACAGCAGGGTGATCGAGGAGTTCCGCCTGCCGGGAGTCCCGTGCGGCCTGCCGCGTGTTCCGCTCAGCCCGTCGGGTGTGCGGTGCGGCTCGGCAGGCGTTCCGTCCGGGGTGCCGGGTGTACTCGTCGGCGGATTGTCAGGTGTGCTGGTCGGCATGCCGCCATGTTCGGCGCACCGCCACCTGTCGGGCTTCCGATAATCTGACAGGTGATGCCGACAATCCGCCATGACCCCGTCGCCCCGACCCGCACCCAACGGCTGGCGTCCGGCGCCGGGATCGACGCCCACCGCCACGACGACCACCAGATCGCCTACGCGGCCCGGGGCGTCCTGGCCATCACCACCGACGCCGGCTCCTGGGTCGCCCCCGGCACCCGCGCCATCTGGGTCCCGGCCGGCACCGTGCACGCCCACCAGGCCCACGGGGAGCTGGAACTCCACCTGGTCGGGCTGCCCGCCACCGAGAACCCGCTCGCCCTGGACCAGCCGACCGTCCTCGCCGTCGGGCCGCTGCTGCGCGAGCTGATCGTCGCCTACACCCGCGCCCCCGAGGACGACAGCCCCGAACGGGCCCGGCTGCGCGGCGTCCTGCTCGACCAGCTGCGCGCCTCGCCCCTTCAGCCGCTGCACCTGCCCACCCCCACCACCCCGCTGCTGCGCACGCTCTGCGACCTCCTGCAGGCCGACCCGGCCGACCCGCGCACCCTCGCCGAGCTGGGCCGGGCGGTCGGCGCCAGCGACCGGACGCTCTCCCGGCTGTTCCGCGCCGACCTCGGCATGACCTTCCCCCAGTGGCGCACCCAGCTGCGGCTGCACCACGCGCTGGTGCTGCTCGCCGAGGGCCTGCCCGTCACCGCGGTCGCGCACCGCTGCGGCTGGTCCTCCGCGAGCGCCTTCATCGACGTCTTCCGCCGCACCTTCGGCCACACCCCGGGCCGCCACCCGGCGGGCTGAGCGGCTGTCCGAGGGAGGTGGCAGGGTGGGGGGCATGTGCGGTCGCTTCGTCTCCACCACCACGCCCCAGGACCTCGCCGCCCTGCTCGGGGAGCTCCGCTGGGATCCGGCCGAGTCCTTCGCCCCGAGCTGGAACGTCGCGCCCACCGACCCGGTGCCCGCCGTCCTGGAGCGCGTCGACCGGGAGACCGGCGAACTGTCGCGGCAGGTGCGCGCGCTGCGCTGGGGCCTGGTGCCGTCCTGGTCCAAGGACCCCTCCGGCGGGGCCCGCATGATCAACGCCCGCTCGGAGACGGTGCACCTCAAGCCAGCCTTCCGCAAGGCCTTCACCACGCGGCGCTGCGTCATCCCCGCCGACGGCTACTTCGAGTGGCGCGAGGTCCCCGCCACCGCCGACCGGAGGAAGTACAAGCAGCCGTACTTCCTCAGCACCGGCTCGGTCATGCTGATGGCCGGCCTCTACGAGTTCTGGCGCGACCGCACCCGGCCCGAGGACGACCCGGCGGCCTGGCTCGCCACCACCACCGTCATCACCACCGACGCCACCGACAGCGCCGGGCGCGTCCACGACCGGATGCCGCTCACCATCGCCCCCGACGACCTGTCCGCCTGGCTCGCCCCCGACCTCACCGACGCCGGCGAACTCCACCACCTGCTGCGCCGCCCCGCCGACGGCGCCCTGCGGGTGCGGGCCGTCTCCACCGCCGTCAACAGCGTCCGCGCCAACGGCCCGGAACTGCTCGACACCTCACCGGACCCGCTGGGGCTGGCGGACTGACCAGGGCCGGACCGGCCCTAGTGTTTGCAAAGTCCCGACGGGTCCGCGACGCCGGGCATCCCGCCTGGACGCACGCCCGAATCGCCCAAGTACGTCCAGTACGAGGACGTTCCCGGCGCACGCCCAGCCGGGCGCCCAACGCCGCGGCCTGGTCCGACGCGACTTTGCAAACACGCCCTAGTCTTGACTCTGTCGGGGATCTTGGTCGCTACGGCGTCAGCTGACGGCTCGCCAGGAACGCAAGCGCTGGATACCTTGCTGGTCGAGGTGCTCCTGGAA